>NZ_JBHILP010000001.1:25914-344685 GCF_042193375.1 Bartonella sp. TT67HLJMS | reverse complement strand
AGCACCAAAGCTAAAACAGCCCAATGATAGGAACCGTGTACCTATTAATAAAACAATCCCTGCCGAAATCAAGCGAGGAGACAGATGAAAACAAAACAAGTAAAACCAGTGAAAGCCGAACAACTTAGCAGTTATTATGAAGAAAGCCGTGGCTTAGAACGTGATCTTATCAATGAATTTATAAAGTCACGCAGAACGGCATGGCGTGTAGCAAGTACTGTTGGTCTTTTTGGCTTATTCGGTATGATATGTGGAGTCGTTGGATTTTCTCAACCAGCTCCAACTCCCTTAGTATTGCGCGTTGATAACACAACGGGTGCAGTTGATGTTATCTCAATCATGCGTGAACACGAAGAAAGCTATGGTGAAGTTGTAGATAGATATTGGCTAAACCAATATGTGCTTAACCGCGAAAATTACGACTACGATACCATTCAACTGAACTATGACACAACAGCACTTTTAAGTGCGGCATCTGTTCAACAAGAATATTATAAAATCTATGATGGAGAAAATGCACGGGACAAAGTGCTTTCCAATAAAGCACGTATCACAGTCAAAGTACGATCAATCCAGCTTAATGGACTCGGTCAAGCAACTGTACGTTTTACGACTCAGCAACTTGACAGCAGCGGTGCTACTACCGGACCAAAACAGCACCAGATTGCAACAATTGGTTACACCTATGTCGGTGCACCCATGAAATCATCTGATCGATTGCTTAACCCCCTTGGTTTTCAAATAACAAGTTACCGTTCTGACCCAGAAATACTGTTAAATGATTAAGGAATTGATTGTTATGAAAAAACTTGCGTTCGTTGTTCTATTGTCTTCGTTTTCTTCTCTTTATACGGTACCTGTGCAGGCGCTCAAAAGTCCATCAAATTCACAATATGATCACCGCATTCGCTATATAACATATAACGAAGCCGATGTGGTTCAAATTGAAACAGTTCTTGGTGTAGCAACACATATTATTCTTGAAGAAGGTGAACAGTATATCACTCATGCCTTTGGCGATTCAGAAGCCTATGCCTTTGCTCATAAAGGGCGGCATATTTTTATTAAACCAAAAGCAGAACTTGCCAATACCAATCTCATCGTTGTAACGGACAAACGGAGTTACAAATTCCGACTACAATTTCGAAATGACCGTGCAGGATCAACATATGAATTAGCTTTCCATTATCCCGATTCAAATGATGAAAAGTCAGAAGAAAACAACCGACGCCTTGCGATTGAACATGGTTTTCACCAAAGCGTCAAAGGCTATAATCTCAGTTATACTATGAGCGGTCACCAAGATATTGCTCCGATAAATGCTTGGGACAATGGGCGTATTACTTACTTCAAATTTCCCGCTAACATGGATATGCCATCGATTTATGTCGTAGATGCTGAAGGCAATGAAAGCTTAATACCACGCACCGTTATCGGCAGTTCTAATGATATTATCGCCGTTCATAAGGTCAATCCTAAATGGCTCATACGGCTTGGTAAACGCGCTCTAGCTGTTTTTAATGAAGCCTATGACCCCAATGGCGTACCAAACACAACAGGGACAGTATCTTCGGTGGTTTATCGTATCAATAAAGGAGGAAAATGATGTTTGACAATAAGGAAGGAGAGGGAAAAGGTACAAAACTGGACAACGTCGAGCAAAAACATATTGAAGGTACTTATGGAGGGTCGGAACTAGGTTCTGAACGTCGTCCGACAATTCCAGGTACCCGTGCATTGTTAGTGGTAGGACTTATTGTCATAGTAACGATACCGATTGCCTTGACTTGGAAAGCTTTTAAAATGCGTAATACCGTGGAAGTTGAGGAAGAAAAACCACAACAAATAGTACAGCAAATTATACCAAACTATGTCCCTCGGATTATAGAAGAGCCAAAGACTGTAGAAGAAGCAGAAAAATCAACACAAATAGAAGATTCAAACCTAGATATTCCACCGGCCTTGAGTAAGCTTCTTCAAACAGCCATTCCTCCACATATGCTCCAAGATTCTGAAGAATTAGCACGCAAACGTATGCTCAGTTCTAGCCTTAACAACGGTGGTAGCGAAGGATCTACAGATACAAATAATAAAGCATCGAATAAAGATAGAGGTAGTGGCGTATTATTTGATAACCTTCAGCCCGTGCGTTTAGGTCAATCACGTGCGATGCAACTTCGTAACCGTGACTTTTTGATTACGCAAGGAACGCAAATAGATTGCACGCTAGAAACAAAGATCATTACATCACAACCCGGAATGACGACATGTCATTTAACACGCGATATTTATTCCACAAGTGGTCGTGTTGTTTTGCTTGACCGTGGTTCTAAAGTCGTTGGTTTTTACCAAAGTGGCATACAACAAGGACAAACGCGTGTGTTTGTGCAATGGTCACGCATCGAAACGCCTTCTGGTGTTGTTGTCAATCTTGACTCACCTGGCACAGGTCCTTTGGGTGAAGCGGGTATTGGTGGCTGGGTTGACAGACGCTTTTGGGAGAGATTTGGTAGTGCAATTATGGTAAGCATTATCGGTGATTTAGGAGAATGGGTAAGAGGAAAAGTTAGTAAAATCAGTAAAGAAAATAAAGAGAACTCACAAAATAAAGGTGCTCAGAATGCTGAATCTATAGCAATCGATGTTCTTCAAAATTCCATCAATATCACACCAACACTTTACAAAAACCAAGGCGAACGAGTAAATATTTTTGTTGCTCGTGATCTGGATTTCAGCGATGTCTACAGTCTTGTCACACGTTAACCCGATACAGAAAGATCAAGCAGTTTTTCAGCTTCTACAACCGCTTGATTGTTTCTTAGAAGATCCCTCGATCACTGAATTATCGATTTGCCGCCCCTGCGAAGTATGGACGAAAAGCTTTAAGGGTTGGCAAGTACATAGCGTACCAGAATTAACAACCACTTTTTTGCAAACGCTCATTACAGCTATTATCGTTTATAACGGTATGGCTCCCAAAAGTATTAATTATGTGCTATTGCCTGGTGGACAACGTGGTACAATTATACAAACGCCAGCTGTCGTTGATGGTGCTCTTTCCTTTGTAATTCGTAAACATTCTCTTATAGTTAAGACGTTAGAAGAACTCAAAGAAGAAGGTGCATTTGATGATTTCTCCGACGTAAGTTTTAACAAACCTTCGGAAAAAGAAGCAAATAACTTGTTATCGAAGCAGGACTTCACACGGTTGGAGCCATTTGAAGTTCAACTTTTGCAACATAAACGTGATGGGAAAATTCTTGAATTTTTACAAGAATGTGTCTCTCACAAACGCAACATTATTATTGCAGGCAAGACAGGATCTGGTAAAACAACATTTGCTCGCTCTTTAATTGAAAAGGTCCCTGTAGAAGAGCGTATCATCACAATTGAAGATGTTCATGAGCTTTTTCTACCCAATCATCCCAATCATGTACATATGATTTATGGTAACAATGTAGGCCGTGTTTCAGCTGAAGAATGCCTAGATGCGTGTATGCGTCAGTCGCCCGACCGAATTTTTCTCGCTGAATTGCGAGGTAATGAAGCATGGGAATATCTCAATTCACTCAACACTGGTCATCCCGGATCGATTACAACAACGCATGCCAACAGCGCTTTGCAGACATTTGAACGATGTGCCACCTTGATTAAAAGATCAGAAGTTGGCCGGCAACTCGAGTTAGAAATGATAAAAATCGTCCTCTATACAACAGTTGACGTAGTGTTGTTCTTTAGAGATAGAAAACTCTCTGAAGTCTTTTACGACCCGATTTTTGCCAAATCAAAAATCGCTTAAGGGGAACTTCCTCTCTCGGTAATATGATGCAAACAAAAATAGCCGTCACTAATTATTACGGCTATTTTTTAACTTTTCCTATTCTCTTTACTTCTCCAATGCATTTTCTACACTCTTCATGAATAAAAGAAGAAAAAAGTTAATAGACAAAAACTTTACGAGAAAACCAAATTATACATAAGGCTCTCTCTATTTTCTTACCTTTAATCATTTTTTCCATTTATCTTTTGATAAAGGTATGTTTGATGCAAAAAAAATAGCTATAAAATAAATATTTCAACAAAAGAAAAGAATAAATTTTGAATCGCCTATCAATGAAAGCTTTGTAAAATAGATACTTTCGATCATCACAAACAATTATCGTCATCAAGACCAAAACTTATCGTTTAAAAATTCTAAGTGCTATTTTCAAGTGATTAATAAATGTGTTTTTTAATCAAACAATCTCCAGATACGGAAAACCTCATACGAAATAAACTATCATTTCGATTTAGCATCTATAAACCACTTTCTATTTGGTAATAAAAAGTATAGTGGCATATCAACGTCTTCTTCGGACGAAGAAAGATTCTTAACCTCCGGCTGTTCGTAAACAACCAAATTTCTCTTAAGCAAGCTTTGCTAACCATATCACGTGGCTTGTGTCCCTATCCTAAAGACGATATCCATAGATTACACAAGGTAAGCTCTACTCTGAATATTCCTGCTCTCTTCTCTGCACCTCAAAAAACGAAAATTCCTAAAAGCACAGATTTAAAATCCCTCTTCTTAAGATACATCACATTGATTTATAAAGAGTATTCATTATTCTGCATGTTGAATAAAAGATCTTAGTACCGTAGGATTCTCTCATTACATGTCTCTTGCACATTCCAAATAAATAAAACCGTGTAGAATGAAACTGTATAAAAAAGCACTAAAAATGCCTCTTATAAACCGTCCCAAATGCCAAAAACTGTCGCAACATTGGGAGTTGGCAAAGTGTATAATGGCGCCCAGCTTGCTCTTTTATGAAGTGTAAAGATAGAAATGCTCTACAAATTTTATATTGTTCATCGGGACTTTACCCTTATACCCTCCACAAGCCCTGTCGCGAAATGAGCTTGGGAACTTTAAAGAGAGGGTTCTTTAAAACAAGCACGTAAATTGACAAGCCAAATGTATTTGGTTTGGGACGTTCTGTTTTGCATAAGGGTTGTGATCTTTTTAAAGAACGAGAGAAACAAAAGCGTGAAGCAATGCGTAATCTCTATTATTTAAAAGGCATTACTCTAGACGCTTTTGAAAGTCATAAAACTGAACTAAAAATGACAACCAAAATGCAAACTGGTTTGCACCTTTACAGCTTCATATTCCCCAAAAATTAGGAAGCTGTATACCGGTTTCAGAGATTACGCCAACAGAGAGATACGTAATACTCTTAACTCCCATCTGATAGGTAAAAGCTACAACAGCAAAAGCTCTTTTAGAGAAACAACGCCATAAAGTCATTAATAAACCGACAATGAATTGGAGAAATGTTCTAGATTTTTATCAAACACTCTGCAAAGCAACAATAATGATACAACTGGCTTTGCGTCTGCTTATTCTTACAGGTGCTCGTACCCATCTCCTGCATCAATTCGTGAAGATCAGATTGAAGGGGATATATGGACAATTCTTGGCTCGAAAATATGAACGGTCTGCGTGATACTACAGGAGATTTTCGCGTGCCCTTATGATCAGAAGCATTAAAAATTTTAAAACAAGCACGCTTGTTTTTTCGCAATGATTTCTTTTTTCTGTAACCGGTCGTGGTCCTTATTAATGTGAATTTCCTATCACAATATATAAGAGAGATTAGACTAAAAACCTGTCCACGTAGATTTCGCTCTCATTTACGTAATTGGCTAACAGACTCCACCCATCACACCTCAAAGGACGAAACCTCTTAACACGCAAACTAATCTGCAAACAATCCGCCCCCTCGCCTAGAAGATTTCAGACCACTTTAATTACCACATCCTAAATACGATAGTGTTTTATAGCACAACAGAATAAATACCAAAACAATGACTGATTATACCGTTAATACTTGGAAACCTCTTTTTCATGTTAAGAAATATCTTTTATGCTGAAAAATAAAAAACACTTTTACTGCTTAAACAACTTTCTTAAGCATACATACAAGAACAATGAAATACCCTAACATAATAAATAAGATCTAAACCTAGAAATCTCTATTTTTGATAGATAAAAACATATAACATCAAAACCTCCGAAACTCGTCAAAATACAACATATTTTCTTTGATGATTGAATTTATTCAACTCAAACGAACCTACAAACACCGCTTATTCCACATTCGCAACATGTGTTCTTAGAATTCTTACTATCGTTTTCTAAATTTTTAGAGAAACCTATAAATTTGCTATTTTTTCAAACGTCTTATCTGCTCTTTAATGAATTTAAATCTATGACGTTACAATAATTTTAAATTACTTCCCCCTTAACTGTATGATCTATCTCTACAATAAATAGGAATTTTAAGTTCTCCATTTTTTAAGAACTATAAATTTTGTTTTTTAATGCTATTAACAATCCAATCTTTAAAATAAAAAATATGACCTTTAAATATATAAATGATGTTATCAAAAATTCCTAATCCCTGAATATTCGCAATGTTTTCGATATTATAATAAACGTATCGTAAAATGACAAACTGTCATAATGATCACTTCTTTGTATTTCATATGAATAATTTACATGCGTTATAATATTTGCATCAGCATTTATTTTTTGTGCTCTATTTATACAGAGTTATCTTTTTATAAAAATGATTAATTGAATCTGCATTAAAATGAAAATTTTGATACGAATTTAATAAAAATAAAAACACATGGCATATTGATTTTATTGTTTTTACACAGAACACTATTTAAAGTATAGTTTACCCGAAAGACTAATGCCTTTTTAAAGGCAATAATAACTATGGTAACCACCTCATAAAAGCCAATAAATTTTTAGAGATTAAACCTCAAGAAGCGCAAAAAACACGCACAATTTTCTGTTTTTCTTTTTACTGTTCGTTAATCGGTCAATTTTCAAAGTAATATCCAACTATGAGTTTTCTGCTCAGCCATTGCAAGGATTGCTTCTACAAGGATTGCTTAATTTTTAGAGATTACTTCGCTTTTAGAATGATTATAGCTACTGCACCCTCATAAGCAGCCGATCTTCTTTTAGAGATTTAATTGCTAAAAGGAGATACAATTTTTTACCTTGCGCTTCATTTTCATCAAGCAATAAATTTTCAAAGGCGGCGTTCAACCATGAGTTTTTTAATTTCAGCAATCGCTTTCGCTGGATTTAATCCCTTTGGACAAGTTTGCGCACAATTCATAATCGTATGGCAACGATAAAGACGGAAAGGATCTTCTAAATTATCAAGACGTTCACCACACATCTCATCACGTGAATCCGCAATCCAGCGATAAGCTTGAAGCAAAACAGCGGGTCCCAAATAACGATCACCGTTCCACCAATAACTTGGACATGAAGTCTGACAACACGCACACAAAATACACTCATAAAGGCCATCGATTTTTTGGCGATCGGAGTGACTTTGTAACCATTCTTTTGCTGGTTCAGGAGAAACTGTTTGCAACCAAGGCTCAATGACTCGGTGTTGCGCATAAAAGCGCTTCAAGTCAGGAACCAAATCTTTAACAACAGGCATGGAAGGCAAAGGATAGACTTTAATGGGGTGTTTTACATCATCCATCCCTTTGGTACAAGCCAATGTATTGGTTCCATCAATATTCATCGCACATGAACCACAGATGCCTTCACGGCAAGATCGACGAAGTGTCAAAGTTGGATCAATATGGTTTTTAATAAACAAAAGCCCATCAAGAATCATTGGACCACAAGCAGAACGATCTACGTAATAAGTATCCAGACGAGGATTATTCTCATCATCAGGCGACCAACGGTAAACATGAAATTCTATCAGCTTTGTCGCACCTTCAGGTTTAGGCCAAACCTTCCCTGGTTTGACTTGAGAGTTTTTGGGAAGCTTAATTTGTACCATAATTCGTGTCTCCCCTTAATAAACCCGTTTTTTAGGTGCAATGCGTTTTAAATCGATCCCACCATCAGCTTCAGATGTTAACGGGTCTACATGGACAGGTCGATATGATAACGTCACCTTACCCTCTTTTGACAAATGTGAAAGCGTATGTTTACGCCAGTTTTTATCATCACGCTCTGGATAATCTTCACGAGCATGAGCGCCACGGCTTTCTAGACGGGCTTGTGCAGAATGAACAGTCATGATTGCATTCGCCATGAGATTTTCAAGCTCTAATGTTTCAACCAAATCAGAATTCCATATCAGAGAACGATCTGTGACTTTGAGGTCAGACAATTCCCCCCAGATTTTATTCATCCGTTGACATCCTTGTTGCAAAGAATCTTCTGTACGAAATACAGCCGCATCTTCTTGCATCGTACGTTGCATTTTTTCACGCAATAGAGCTGTTGGTATCGCCCCTTGCGCAAAACGTAAACGATCAAAACGCGCTATAATTTCATCAACAGCTTCTTCATTGATGGGTGGAATTTCTGCATTCCGATCAATAACTTCACCCGCGCGAATGGCAGCAGCACGACCAAACACCACAAGATCAATTAATGAATTTGACCCTAAGCGATTAGCTCCATGAACAGAAGCACATCCTGCTTCTCCTACCGCCATCAGCCCTGGTTGAATACGATCAGGCGAATCAACCGTTGGATTGAGAACTTCCCCATAGTAATTGGTAGGAATCCCACCCATATTATAATGAACCGTTGGCAAGATGGGGATAGGCTCTTTTGTTACATCCACACCTGCAAAAATCCGTGCTGATTCCGAAATTCCCGGTAAACGTTCGTGCAAGATTGCAGGATCAATATGATTGAGAACCAAATGAATATGGTCCTTCTTAGGTCCAACGCCACGTCCTTCACGAATTTCAAGTGTGATACAACGCGAAACCAAATCACGTGAAGCCAAATCCTTAAAGGAAGGTGCATAGCGCTCCATAAAGCGTTCACCTTCAGAATTGATTAAATAGCCTCCTTCACCACGAGCTCCTTCTGTAATTAAGCAGCCAGAACCGTAAATCCCTGTAGGATGGAACTGCACAAATTCCATATCCTGAAGTGGCAATCCAGCGCGTGCGACCATTCCACCACCATCACCCGTACAGGTATGCGCCGATGTCGCGGAAAAATAAGCCCGTCCATAACCACCGGTTGCAAGAACAACCATTTTGGCAGAAAAACGATGTATTGTACCATCATCGAGATCCCATGCCACAACCCCCGTACAAACCCCATCAGTCATGATAAGATCGAGTGCAAAATATTCAATAAAAAATTGCGCATTATGCTTTAAGCTTTGTCCATAAAGCGTATGCAAAATGGCATGGCCTGTACGGTCAGCTGCTGCACAAGTACGCTGAACAGGTGGACCTTCACCAAATTGTGTCGTATGTCCACCAAAAGGACGTTGATAAATTTTGCCTTCTTGCGTCCGCGAAAAAGGAACGCCATAATGTTCTAATTCGTAGACAGCAGCAGGTGCATTACGCACCAAATACTCCATTGCATCGGTATCGCCCAACCAATCAGAACCTTTCACGGTATCATATAAATGCCACTGCCAATTGTCAGGTCCCATATTTGAAAGCGATGCAGCAATCCCCCCTTGTGCTGCAACCGTGTGTGAGCGAGTTGGAAAAACCTTCGTAATACAAGCTGTCTTTAATCCTTGTTCCGCCATACCAAGTGTTGCACGTAATCCTGCACCACCTGCCCCAACAACAACAACATCAAATTTATGATCTACAGTGCGATAAGGGGCGTTACCTGCTTTAGCGCCCAGAGATGATCCTGTACCCGCCATACTTGTTTAACCCCCTAATGCAATTTTCAAAAGAGAAAAAATAATGACACCACCTATGAGAAAACAAAATGAAATATTTAACGTCAAAAAGAATATCCGAAAACCTTCACGTGGAATATAATCTTCAATGACCACTTGCATACCAAGCTTCATATGATAAAGGACTGAAAAAGT
Source organism: Bartonella sp. TT67HLJMS (assembly GCF_042193375.1). NCBI lineage: Bacteria > Pseudomonadati > Pseudomonadota > Alphaproteobacteria > Hyphomicrobiales > Bartonellaceae > Bartonella > Bartonella sp. TT67HLJMS. The sequence goes on along the minus strand of NZ_JBHILP010000001.1, from coordinate 334,780 downwards.
CATTAATCCCATCAAAATAGCCACAACAGGATGTGCAAGCCGTGCACGCACAATGCTATAATCCTTGCCTACAAGCGAAAGAATAAGAACAATAAAAAATATCAAAAGCGGCAGATTGACAAGCCCAGTCAAACGCTGTAGCCAAAAATGCTCTGTTCCTTCATGAGCACTCCCACGCCCCCGTACTTTTCCAAGTTCCGTTCGAAAATCTTTTTTCATATCTCTTTTCACCCCCAGCTAAACAACGCTATATCCAATAATCCAAATTACAAAAGTAACAATAAGAGAGATAAACACTGTCGCCCAAGCAGTGACTGTTGCCTTTTCTTTTGCCAAAAGGCAAGGCATCATATCCCAAACAATGTGGCGAATACCACCAACCATGTGATGAACCCCTGCCAAAGTATAAAGAAACAAGATACACAATCCAAACCAAGAACTATAAATCTCGTGAACCGTTCTGAATGTCTCCTCCCCACAAGCAATAGCAATCAACCAAACAGCAAGAAAGACCATTCCAACATAAAGTGCCATACCCGTAACGCGATGCGCAATGGACATAGCCATAGTAATTGTCCAACGATAAATACTTATATGAGGGGAACGAGGGCGCTCTTTTATCCTAGTTGTCTCTGTCATAAAATATCCTGACCTGGTTTTTACTGCAACCGCAATGAACGAGAAAGTCCGCATAAAACGACTAAATATATTATCTCGTTTTTACTTGTTTGGCATCTCAAGATACCAATATTACAGGTCGGTTGTCTCAAATAACGGATTAAAGGTCACGCATAAAAAAAACCGATTACTCCACGGATATAATCCGCAAAACTCGCCTTAATCTAATACAATTTTATCTTCACGTCAAAGGTCTAACATCTTTTCTCAGATATAAATAGGCATTTTTTCAGATTAAACTTATCTTTTTGATTATCCACGATACATGCAATGATATCTAAATTCACCCGTTATTAAGAATAAAAAGAAGCAAAAATTGATAGATTAAACATTTTTATGTCCCCTCCAAGCCTTTTAAAAGACAAAACGAATCACAAAAGATACAAAAAAGCGGCATAAAAGCCGCTTTTGCATAAAGTTTAGCCGACATAATCTTTACTCAGCAACTTGCTTTTCAACATCTGTGCTTACAGCTGCTGCTTCTACTTTCGCAACAACCTTTTCAGCTTTTTTCCGATAATCTCTCTTTTCAGCGATACGTGCAGCTTTACCTCTCAAACCACGAAGATAATAGAGTTTTGCACGGCGCACTTTACCACGGCGCACCAGCTCAACACCTTCAACCAACGGAGAATAAACAGGAAACACCCGTTCCACCCCTTCACCATAAGAAATCTTGCGTACTGTAAAGGTCTCATTCAACCCACCGCCTGAACGCGCAATACAAACACCTTCGTAAGCCTGAACACGCGTCCGCGTACCTTCCGTCACACGCACCATGACACGGACTGTATCTCCTGGCTGAAAGGCTGGAAATTGGCGCTTTTCTTCAATTTTTGCACATTGTTCAGCTTCAAGTTGTGCGATAATATTCATTTCTTTTATCCTTCATGTTCTTTATCGAACAGTCAGAGCGCTCAACTCTTACCAAAAAAGCCTTTATTAAGAATAAGGAGCTCTTTAGGCTATGCCTTACACAGGAGCGAATACACCATTCCTTCATTTTAATTTTGGAACTACAGAAAACCTTTTATAAAAAACTCTCTAAAAAGAGAGCCATGCAATACACCACCTTATCATATGAATCAAGTTTTCTGATGATTTTTATCATAACGCGCATAAAGATCAGGGCGACGTTGACGTGTTAACAATTCGGCTTGACTTTGACGCCAATCTGCGATCGCTTTGTGATGACCTGAGAGCAACACAGGCGGAATACCCCGCCCTTCGAAAAGAGAAGGGCGTGTATATTGCGGATGTTCCAGTAAGCCATTTTCAAAACTTTCACTCTTCGCAGAAGCTGCATTCCCCATCACTCCAGGCAGAAGACGTATAACAGCATCTAAGATAACCAATGCGGCTGTTTCACCCCCTGAAAGAATATAATCACCAATAGAGACTTCTTCTAATTCTCGTGCTTCTATGACTCGCTCATCAACCCCTTCAAAACGTCCACAAACTAACGTTACACCCGTATCACGAGCCAAGCTATGCGCATAAGCTTGGTCAAAAGGGCGCCCACGTGGACTCATCAATAGTCTTGGCGAATCCTGTGGACAAAAATCAAGAGCAGCCGCCAATACATCCGCCCGCATTACCATACCAGCCCCCCCACCAGCAGGTGTATCATCAACGCTATGGTGTTTGTCCAAAGCAAAATCCCTAATCTGCACCGTCTCCAGTGACCAAATTCCGCGCTCTAAAGCTTGCCCTGCTAAAGAATACCCTAAAAAACCAGGAAACATTTCAGGATAAAGGGTTAAAACGCGCGCCTGAAATTTCATTTTATTTCTCATCCTTATTTTCTTAAACAGACTCTTAATAGCAAAAATAGCACAAACAAGACTTTTAACGTTATAGCGTTAGTCTGAATCTCCTTGATCTGCGCCATATTTAATACGATCCTTCTAAATACTTGCACTAAAAAAAGACTCTAAAAATTCAAGACTATCTCGAGATAAAGTGCTTACAATATCTGCTCAAAGGTGCATTTTTAATATTTCCACACTCTCCACTTTTTATTAACGAAATTCATCAGTTATTTTTACCTTCATCTTTATTTTTAGATTCAAGCTATTTCCTTTTTATCATTGTCTCCCCCATCACTTAAACCAGCTGCCATGGGATCAACAACAAGAAAACCAGAATCCATACAAATTTCTGGTACCACCGCCTTACTAAAGGGAATAAGAACTCTTTTACCTGTATTCAAACGTATTTCAAGCAAATCACCAGCCCCGAAATTAAAGAAACCACACACTTCCCCTACGACTTTTCCCCCACAGTCTTGAACACGCAAGCCTATTAAATCAACTTGATAAAACTCATCCTCATCCAGATCATCAATTAATTGATCACGCATTACATAAAGGCGAATACCTTTTAAAGACTCAGCAACATTACGATTTTCTACCCCTTTAAAACGTACAATCGCCTTATTTTTTTGTATGCGAAGAGTTACAATTTCATAAGAACGCCCCATATCATCATAAAGAGTGCTGTAGGACTTGAAACGCTGTGGCTCAGCACTTAGAATTTTAACAAAAACATCTCCTTTTATACCATGAGGCATACCAATAATGGCAAGATAGACTTTATTTTTAAGCTTTTCTTTATTATACTTCATGCGAAAATATTATCTCTCAAAAATGAACCCTTCAATCTTATAGTTTTCTATTCAATCTTGTTGCCATATGAGACAATCTTCTAAAAGACCTTTCTTGGTAACAAAAAACAAATTAATAAAGGAGAAAGTCTTATGGCAAATATTATGCTATTTTACAAAGATATCACACCAATCAACAAAGTTTCCCATAAAAATCTAAAATTTGCTCCTCCAAGTGATATGTCTTTTGCCAAGGATACTCACTGGGTTCCTTTAGCAAGTACTGAATATTTTCAAGCAGCACTAGACTATCCTATTTTATTTATGTGCGCCGAAGATGAACAAAAAAAACGGCACTACACATCCGCGGCTCTTGTCGGTCTTTCTAATGACGAAAATGACTATATCGCTTCTGATAAAAGTTGGAAAACCAATACTTATGTCCCTGCTTTTGTCCGTCGCTATCCTTTTGTTCTAGCACAAATTAGCAATGAAAAAGAACTTTCTGTTTGCTTTGATCAACAGTCAGGTATGTTTAATGAAGTTGCAGGAACAGAACTTTTTAATTCCGACGGCTCTATTTCTCCTTTTATGGAAGAACGTATTCGTTTTCTTGAAAGTTTTAAAATCGCTATGGAGAAAACCTCTGAGTTTATTGATGCTCTTGTGGAAATGGATCTTCTAAGCCAAAAATCCATCAATGTGAAAAACGATAAAGGACTCTCAGCGCAATTGGAACATTTTTGGGTTGTTGATGAAGAAAAATTGAATAAATTATCAGCAAGCCAACTTGCCAAACTTCATAAAAATGGCTTTTTAGGATTAATTTTTGCGCATTTGATGTCAACGCACAATCTCTTAAAAATACTCTCTCTCAAAGGTGAAAAGCAACTTATCAATCGTGAAGAGCAACCCCAAAACAAGAATGGTCATTCTAACGATGAAAAATCTAAAAAGAAAGAAACTCTCAACTAGATAATGCCTATCAAAAACGACAAGAGAAAAGATGAAAATATTCCTCTCATTCCAGCAGACCATGCAATTTTAAACGCAAGGAAAAATTGGTTAGAGTGTCTCGTCCAAACACGTCGTATGTCGGCACAAACAGTGCAAGCCTATGAACGTGATACGCGGCAATTTTTGTCTTTTCTCTGTCAACACTTAAGCCATACACCAACCCTTACAGATCTTGCTCATTTACGCATCAGTGACTTGCGTGCTTATCTTGCTTATCGGCGTACAAACAATGTAAGTGCTCGCTCTTTAAGCCGCGGAGTGGCAGGCATACGTTCTTTTTTCAAGTACCTATCACGTGAAGGAATCGTCAATGTTCCCGCGGCTCAACTTATCCGAAGCCCCAAACACCCAAAATCACTCCCAAAACCTTTAGCGATCAAATCAGCACTTCACATAGTCAAACAAGAAAACCAGCTAGAAAATGAACCTTGGATTAGTGCTCGTAATGCGGCTGTCCTCATGCTTCTCTATGGCTGTGGAATGCGAATATCAGAAGCCTTAAGCCTCACACCAGAACAATTTTCTGATCCTGAAAAAACAAGTTTATTTATAACAGGAAAAGGCGGAAAAACACGCCTTGTTCCTCTCATCAAAATTGTTTACGAAGCTGTACAAAATTATGTCAAATGTTGCCCATATCCTTTAGTGAATAACCAACCCATATTTCGCGGAGCACGAGGCGGTCCCCTACAACCCGCCATTATTCAGAAAACTGTACGCAACTTACGAGCAAGCCTTGGTTTACCAGAAACTGCAACGCCTCACACACTGCGTCATTCTTTTGCCACCCATCTTTTATCACGGGGGGGAGATTTGCGCACAATTCAAGAACTTCTTGGGCACGCTAGTCTTTCCACCACACAAATCTATACCCATGTCGATACAGACCATTTGTTAAAAATTTATCAAAAGGCCCATCCCCGTTCCTAAAAAACGCCTCATTAAAAAAATTAAAGAGTTTCAACCTCAAGTGCCAAAGCATGGACACAAGTAGCTAACTCTTCTTGTAAAACTTTATAAATCGCGCGATGTATTTCTACGCGTGTCATATTAGAAAAAGAAGAAGATAAAATTTTCACTCGAAAATGTGTTTCTCCTTTACCATCAAAAGCATGTTCATTATGAGGATGCCCCTCATGAAGATGACTTTCGTTAATCACTTCAAGCTTTTGCGGATGAAAAGCATCCTGAAGCTTTCTCTTGATTATTGTTTCTATAAACATTTTTCATTCCTCAAACAAAATGAACGTGCAAAAATACACCTTTTTCATAATAAAATAAGTGTGAAAACAAATTTTTCAAAAGTCAATTCTTGTAAAATTAATCAATTTTGCATAAACACAAGAGTATGACAATAACATCTAAATTATTCGATTCAATTCGCATAAGCTCAAATAAAAAACAAAAAGCTGAGCCAGAAGCGCAGCAGTGTCAGTGGGAAGGTTGTGAAAAAACAGGGTCCCATAAAGCACCAGCAGGTCGAAATCACGAAGGACAATATCTATATTTTTGTATTGAACACGTACGCGCCTATAATAAAAATTTTAATTACTTCTCTGGTCTTAGCAATAAAGATATCGCAAAATTTCAAAAGGATGCTCTCACAGGACATCGTCCGACATGGCCTACAGATCTGAGCAATGGTACATCGAAAAAAACAGCCGCTAATTATGCAAAAATTCGCTCTGGAACAGCTGCCTATCAAAATCGCATACGCGATCCCTTCACGCTTTTTACTGAGCGGCATTCAAGCAATAATTTCTCACGAAAATTAAAGCCCTTAGAAGCAAAAGCTTTTGATACACTGGGACTACAGGCAAACGCTTCAGCAGAAGACATCAAAATGAAATATAAAGAGTTGGTAAAAAAGCACCATCCTGATTCCAATGGTGGTAATCGTGCTTCGGAAGAGCGCTTTCGTGATGTTTTACATGCTTATAATTTGCTAAAAAAGTCTGGTTTGTGCTAAAAACATGTACTTGTATGAGCCCATTTTCATTTAGACCATCATTATTTGCGCAAGATATTATCTTTTTTTTGCAAAACATTATAGAATACGTAAAAATCTTCCTTCACATCTAAGGCTCTCATTATAGAGCATTGCATAAATGCTCTAACTCTTGTATCGTTTTCTGATGAATAAATAGCGTCCCTCCCTTCCAAAAACACAATGACAAATTTTACCGTTGAAAATTTACCCGATATTACACTTTGTGCTCGCGATCTATTTCATATTGAAACAGATATGGAAATCCCTGCTTTTAGCACAAAAAGTTCCCATGTTCCTGATATCGATCCTGATTATCTTTTTGATCAGCAAACAACTTTAGCGATTCTCGCAGGTTTTACCTTTAACCGTCGTGTAATGGTTTCTGGCTATCACGGTACAGGGAAATCAACGCATATTGAACAAGTTGCTGCACGTCTCAACTGGCCTTGTCTTCGCATTAATCTCGATAGTCATGTAAGTCGTATTGATCTTGTAGGAAAAGACGCTATCGTTTTAAAAGATGGCTTACAAATCACTGAATTTAAAGAAGGCATTTTACCATGGGCTTATCAAAATAATATTGCTCTTGTTTTCGACGAATATGACGCTGGGCGTCCCGATGTTATGTTTGTCATCCAACGCGTTCTTGAAACCTCTGGAAAACTAAGCTTACTTGATCAAAGCCGTGTCATCTCTCCACATCCAGCCTTTCGTCTTTTTGCAACAGCAAACACCATTGGTCTTGGTGATACAACCGGTCTCTATCATGGTACCCAACAGATCAATCAAGCTCAAATGGACCGCTGGTCTATTGTTACGATACTCAATTATTTACCCCATGATAAAGAGGTTAATATCATTTGTTCAAAGGTCAAATCTTTTCAAACGGCTGAGGGGAAAAAGACAATTTCACAAATGGTTCATGTTGCTGATATGGTACGCCAATCTTTTATCAATGGAGATCTTTCAACTGTCATGAGTCCACGTACCGTCATTACTTGGGCAGAAAATACAACAATTTTTCAAGATGTCGGCTTTGCCTTCCGATTAACCTTTCTCAATAAATGTGATGAACTCGAACGTGCCACTGTTGCAGAATTTTATCAACGCGCCTTTGGACAAGAACTTCCCGAATCACTCGTTCATGGTGTTTCGCCTTAAGGAATCTGTCACTCATGGCTACCGACATTAGCGACAACAAAAATCTGGCAAAGGACTCTTCCAACAACACTCTTAATGCTGAAGCTTTTAAAAAAGCACTTTCCACCTGTATGCGTGCAATTGCAGGCACAAACAACCTTGAAGTTTCCTTTAGTCATAACCGACCATCTTTAAGCGAAAGTTGTGCGCGTTTACCAGAATTACCTCAATACGCAACGAATAAAGACATCACCATTACCCGCGGATTAGGTGATTCCATGGCTCTACGCAAAGCATGGCATGATAACCGTATTCACATGCAATTTGCTCCACTAGAATCAGAAGCACGTGCTGTCTTTGATGCCCTCGAACAAACACGTGTTGAAGCAATTGGCACTTTAGCCATGGAGGGACTTGCAAAAAATCTTGATATCATGCTCGCCGATAAATACAAAAGAGCCCATTATCATAAAATTAGCAACCAAAGTGAAGCCCCCATCCAAGAAGCGATTGCACTTTTATTGCGTGAAAAAATAACAAAGCGCACAGCTCCAAAAGAAGCAGGTCCTGTCTTAGAATTGTGGCGTCAAGAACTCGAACAAAAAGCAGCAGCAGAACTCAATGAACTCCCACATCATATTTACAACCAACAAGCTTTTGCACAGATTGTTCGCCAAATGCTTGCTACACTCAAAATGACAGTGCAACAAGCTAAAGCTTCTGACAGTGAAAACAATAAAAAATTAAAAAACGAATGTGAACCTCAAGACCAAGCAGAAGAAGAGAGTAAAAACAAAAAACACGCTCAAAGTGAAGAACAAACCAGCACTGAACAAGAAAGTGATGTGCAAGACGACGGAAAAACACAAGCGACACAATCAAACAACAATGATCAAGCTGACGGCGAGCAAAAAAATGGACCTTGGCAAGAAAAGCCGAGCAGACCCAAACGCCTTTTTTCCGATTCGGAACAAATGGAAAGACTTGGTGATTATAAAATCTTCACTCGTCAATTTGATGAAATTTTGGAAGCAACAGATTTTTGTTCTGAAAACGAGTTAGATCACTTACGCCGTTATCTTGATAAGCAAATCAATCATCTTCAAAACATCGTTGGCCGTTTAGCAAACCGTCTCCAGCGCCGCTTGATGGCGCAACAAAATCGCAACTGGAACTTTGACCTTGAAGAAGGATATCTTGATACAGCACGGCTTCCACGTCTAATTATTGATCCTATGCAACCCCTTTCTTTTAAAATGGAAAGCAACACCCAATTTCGGGACACGGTTGTTTCACTCCTCATTGATAATTCGGGCTCAATGCGCGGACGCCCCATTAGCGTTGCCGCAAGTTGTGCTGATATTTTGGCACAAACTCTTGAACGTTGTGGTGTCAAAGTTGAAATTTTAGGTTTTACCACTAAAACTTGGAAAGGAGGAAAATCGCGCGAACAATGGCTTACCCAAAACAAACTTCATAATCCTGGACGCCTCAATGATTTATGCCATATCATCTACAAAAGTGCTGATACCCCATGGCGTCGCGCACGACGCAATTTAGGTTTAATGATGCAAGAAGGATTATTAAAAGAAAACATCGACGGAGAAGCTTTAATTTGGGCTCATCAACGCCTTTTATCACGGCGTGAACAACGTCGCATCCTCATGGTCATTTCTGATGGTGCTCCTGTTGACGATTCAACATTATCGGTCAATGCCAGCAATTATTTAGAAAAACACTTACGCGCAGTGATTCAAGAAATCCAAACACATTCCCCCATTGAACTCATTGCCATTGGAATTGGTCATGACGTCACACGTTATTATCAGCGTGCTGTAACAATTATGAATGCTGAAGAACTCGCTGACGCCATAACAAAACAATTAGAAATACTTTTTAGTGATAAAATGCCTCATATTCATAAGAAATAAACCTACCTTGAAACAGCCAACAGTTACATCTTAAAAAAATTATCTCTATCATTAAACCATTGGAATTTGATGACTAACAACCTGAGAAGATAATCCCACAAATTGAATATCGAACTTTAAGGAAGCTTCTACTTTACTGGATGCATTATGAATTCTAAAAGAAATGCTCCAACCATCTTCAAAAATTATAATGAGTTTGTTTTTACTTTCTGGTTTTATTGCAACTGATAAAATTTTGCTTGGAATTTTCCATTTACGACCATATCCCAGAGTGCCATTCAAATTAAAAGACTGAATAATAACCCGTTTTTGTTTAGATCTTGTATCTATCATAATCTTATAAAAATCATAAGAACCTATAACATACTGAAACAATAGCTTTACAAATTTATCTTGATAATCTAAACAAAGCCTTTGAAGTTCTTTAGAAAAAGCTTCTAGGATTGGAAGATAAACTCTGCTGTCTTTATCCTCTATATCTCTAAAGAACATTTTCTTGTCTCTGAGCTCTGCTAAATAATCAAAAATAGGTCTAACTTCATTGAAATAAAGGCTGCTACACGGGGTAACCTGCCCATTCTTTACCAAAATCTATTTTACCAAAAAGGTGAGGATGTTTGATAGCGCTATGATTATGTTTTGCAGAAATACCAATAGGATTTTCAGGAACTTTTAAAATAATATCACAGACATCTCCTTTGATTCCAACAAAATCTTCCTGAAGAACAATAGTTTTCGTGTTTCTAATATTTTTATCATGTAACTGTAAGAAAACAGCTGCTTCAATAGAAGCGAGATTTAAAAGCCTTTTTTCAGTATCATTAAATAAATTATAAAAAGACTCCGCTATTTGAAAGGACGAGTTAAACTCTACAGAAGCTTTTGTTGCTTTTTTAAACCCCATGGCCAAAGCATATTCAAAGGCTTTTCCATTTTCTACCTGATTCATACAATTTCCTAAAGATCCTTACTCAAAATTACGAGTTCATTTGATTTTTTATTGTTTCCCATACCGTAAGTCCATTCAGGATTAAGTATTGTATGTCCTTTATAAAGTTCTCTAACTTCCACACAATCATTATAAGATAAAACCCATCCTTGACGCTTTCTCAAAAGTTCAGCAAGAGCTTGATGATCAAAAGAATTATGTTTATCGCCTTTGTGACCGTAAAGTTTTTGATTAATAAGATATGGAGGATCACAATAAAGAAAATCGTTAAAGTGTTTAGGAGTACTTTTTGAAAAATCTCTGTGTTCCACTGTGAAATTTTCAATCTTAAAATCTTTAAGTCGTTCAATAGAATGATAATTGAATCGAGGATGTCCTAAAGACATACCGCCAGAAAGTGTTGTTCCGAAAAAAAGAGCAATTAAGAGTAAGAAAAAACGGCAGCAATTTCTAATTGATTTTTAATATTCCCAAAAGTTTTGTGGAGATTATAAAACATTACGGGAGTCATATCTTCATATTCTCTCACTTTTTCTGCAAGAGCTGAAGCATCCCTCTAAAGCATCTGCCAAAAAACAACAAGCGGCTTAAAAAGTATCATAAGCATAAACTTTTGTTCCTCTTTTTGCTAAGGTTAATTCAATTGATCCCCCTCCTACAAAAGGAGAACATAAAGTTTTTTGCTTCCTTATATAGTTATTAATAATCATAGGAACAGCACGACTTTTCCCTCCCAGATAACGAAGAGATAATTTTACAACAGGCAACTCCCTAGTCTCTCTCTGTTTTTTCGAGGAAGTTAAGACCAAATTATCCAATAAAGCTTTATATGATCTCTTTGATTTATCATTTTGTTCATATTATCAGCTCCAAGTATCACATTTTCTAACCTACAATTATCTAAAATAAATACTCGAAGCGTTTGCCAAATTCTACAGAGATCGCATTATAACAAATTGTAAATTCATTAACATATCTGCACAAACATTTGTTACTAAAATAATGATAAATACCAGTATAACCAAATTTTAAAACTGTCAAAAAGGACTTGATACCATTGGTATTTATTTTTCTATTTATATACTACCCAAATGTATATCGAAATATTTTTTCCTTTATAAGAACCAAGTTTCTTATAGCTCAAATAATCATAAGTAAGACATCACAATTCTTAACAAGACATTTTTTGGCCTTTATAAGAGCTTTATTACCTGTTTTTAATACTGATAAGATGCTCTTATCTCATACTGAATCAGTCAAAACTATCTCCTTACACATCATAAGCATAGATGATGTATGGATAAATACAACTTGAGAAAAGAAGCAAAATCCCTTTTTTGAATCCACTCAAATTCTGTTCTTAGAAGACATAACGCACAACCTTCTCTGCTTTAGCAAAACAAAAGGACAAAGATCATTATTTGTTACAAACAAAAGAAGAATCATCCTTTGAATGACTTTGATAAAGAGGAAGCTTTACAATATTAAGAATTGTTCCATAGGGAATCAACATAAACAGGCTCATAACAATTTTTACCGAAAAATCACCAAAAGCAAGCGAGAGCCAAACTGGCATGCCTATCCCTCCCAAAACAGTACTCTCCACCAGTGAACTATCAGCATAGCCTGTTATCTTATCAAGAACAGCAAAAGAGCTAGAAAAAGCAAGAGCAAAAAACAGCACTGTATCCAAAGCCGAACCAACCAACGCTGCTGCTAAAGGTGCTTTCCACCATGTTTTACGTCGCAAAGGAGTAAAAACAACAATATCAAGGAGTTGCCCAAATAAAAATGCAAAACTAGAAGCAAGTGCAAGCCGTGGTGTCGCCAATATCCAAGAAACAAAGATACCCGCAAAAAAACCAGCATAAACCACACGCCGCGCAGCAGATGGACCATAAAAACGATTGGTCAAATCATTAATCAGAAAAGCAAATGGATAGGTAAAAGCCCCATAAGTCAACAGCTCATTTAAATCAAACCAGTAGACAGGATATTGAACAAAAATATTAGAAGCAGTGACAGCAAGGCACATTGCTAAAATAGAAAAAACAATATACCTCTTCTTTTGCTGTTCTCGTAAAGGACTGCTTGAGGGCATTTTTTTAACCTATAATACGGAACCAATAAAATTAAACGATCAACCTGAAAAAAACTTAACTTCTAGAACAAAAAAACCGGAATAAAAGCGCCAATAAATCAAAAAGAATGGCGCTAACAATTACGCTGCTTGTTCAGCCTTTTGCTCACCTTCTTGCTCAGCTTTTTTCTTAATGATTTGTCGTTTTAGCAAACGCGCACGTTGCGACAACTCTTTATCGTCTGCTTTGACTAAAAAACCATCAAGTCCACCACGATGCTCAACAGAACGCAACGCACTTGCTGAAATGCGCAAGCGATAACTTTGCTGCAACACTTCTGAAATCAATGTCACATTGCAAAGATTTGGTAAAAAACGACGCCGAGTCTTATTATTCGCATGGCTAACATTATTACCATACAGAACCGTCTTCCCTGTCAATTCACATGCACGAGACATAAACTTCACCCTTAAACTCTAAGAAACTTTCAAATCCCCATACCCAAAGGACACAATGAACGTAAAACACGCACAATGCAACCTTGAACGGGCATCATTGGGAAGTCTCTTTCTAATAGGGGGTCGACAACAAAAGGTCAAGTCTTTTATAAAACCTTTTTCATATCTTACTGGCTCATTCTTCATCTTTTTCCTCAATAAGGCGTGCAAATTCCACCAAAAAGCGTACAAAATGTTTTTTTTAAATACATACCATGTTAGAATAAAAACTTATTGTCCCGAAAGGAAGCATAAATCATGAGCAAAAAAGAGCCCCCCATGACAAAGCTTCAGGAAGATTCTTGCCGTTTTTCTTCTTTTTTGTTTGGGACTTTATGTATTTGTTTTTTTCTTCTCTTCAGTGCATTAGGTATATGGCAAGTACAACGGTTAAACTGGAAAACAAATCTCATCACCAGTGCCAATCAGCGCATTCATTTGCCCCCCATAAAAGCCCCCCCAAAAAATCAATGGTCAGATGTTACTTTTGAAAAAAACGAATATCAACCTGTTGTTACCACAGGAAAATTTTTAACAGATAAAAATATTTTAGTCACTGCTGCCGCTCAAAATACTACAGGCTATTGGGTTTTGACTCCTTTACAAACTGCTGATAATACACTGATCTTTATCAACCGTGGCTTTATCCCCATGGATGAACGTAACAATTTTCAAAACTCAGAGCAATCGCATACAAATGCCTCATCTCAGCAAAATTCGACCACAGACACAGAACAAACAACAATTATAGGTTTATTACGCATGAGTGAAAAAAATGGATTTTTCCCGCGTAAAAATAATCCGGACAAGAATTTATGGTATACGCGCGATCTCCCTGCTATGGCACAAAAACTTGGTCTGTCCACTGTTGCCCCCTATTTCATTGATGCCAGAAAAACATCTCCACAAGCAAACCTTCCCGTCGTTGGTCTTACGATTGTCCATTTTCGAAATAATCATCTCGTTTATGCAATCACGTGGTTTATTTTAGCTGCTGGTGTGTTAGGAGCTTTTCTTTTTCTGCTACGGCAAAAAAACTAAAAAAAGACCTCTTCCATCTCAAGTAACAAAAATTTTTAGAATCTTGGAAACTGATAAAGAGAACAGAATCTACTAACTTGCGCCTTTGTTAAATAAAGATCATAGGCATACAATGAATCTTTATACCATCCACAAAAGATTTACGCGACACTCTTCAAAAAACCATCATAAAACGAGGGATGATTCATTAAAAATGTAATGCCCAAAAATGTGAAACAATGCATTATCTCCACTCTTAAAAAAAATTCATTCTAAAAAAACATTGTCATAAACGCTTTTGAAAAACATACAGCCAAATTTAAAAATGATAGGAAAGATAGGCACTCATTTTTGCCTTTATAATTTTATATTCTTGCTTCATTAGATTGTTTCCCATCTCAGAGATTACTCCAATTGATATACGCAATACTTTCGCCTTCATCTAGTATAAAAGCTAATATAGCAGAGAACATACGGATGCATTTTTTGTTTCAAAACTGCTATGAAGATGAGATGTTGAGTTATAAGCAACAAAAAAACATTTAATGTCTCAATGAGACTTTATACCTATCACCACATCTCAAATGAGAGTGTTTTTACAGGATAATAAAAAAAGGTGAGTCACCCTATATTCTAAAAAGACAGTTTATCCTTTCAGTGTATTTTGCTAAAGGCTTATGCTATAAATCTATAAGCTTGTTTTACTAGAATTTTAACTCTTTCATTTTTAAGGCTTCTGTTATGGGTGTTATTGCCAAAAATTTTCCCATACCTGATCTTCATCGGGTTCGTCGTGTTCTCTTTTCTGTGTCTGATAAAACGGATGTGGTTGCTTTTGCACAAGCCCTTCATACTACTTACAATGTTGAATTGATTTCAACAGGGGGAACAGCCAAAACCCTCATAGCAGCTGGTTTACCGGTAAAAGATGTTGCTGAAGTTACCGGATTTCCTGAGATAATGGATGGGCGTGTAAAAACACTCCATCCTTTGATTCATGGTGCTTTGTTAGGGGTAAGAGAAGATCCTAGCCATAGGGAAGCTATGGAAAAGAACAGCATTCATGGAATTGATCTTTTGGTGGTGAATCTTTATCCTTTTGAAGAGACGATCCTATCGGGAGCCGATGGGCAAACGATTCTTGAAAATATTGATATCGGTGGACCAGCGATGATTCGCGCCGCGGCAAAAAATTATGCTTATACTGGTGTTGTAACAACGATAAAAGATTATGATTCGATTCTAGCTGAATTAAAGCAGCATAATGGATGTTTAAGCTTATCTATGCGTCATCAGCTAGCAATGCGCGCTTATGCACACACCGCCGCTTATGATACGGCAATAGCATCGTGGTTTGCACGGGATTTAAAAATTGAAATTCCATCGTGGCAGAGTTTTTCTGGTCATCTTGAGAGTGTTATGCGCTATGGGGAAAATCCACATCAACAGGCAGCATTTTATCGCAATAATGAAAAACGTTTTGGTATTGCAACAGCAAAACTTTTACAAGGCAAAGCGCTTTCTTATAACAATCTGAATGATACAGATGCAGCCTTTGAGCTTGTGGCCGAATTTGATCCGCAAAAAACCGCTGCTGTCGCTCTTATTAAACATGCCAATCCTTGTGGTGTTGCGGAAGGAGAAAATTTGAAAGAAGCTTATTTGAAAGCTCTTATGTGTGATAATGTATCGGCATTTGGTGGAATTGTTGCTTTAAATCAAACCCTTGATGAGGAATGTGCTGAAGAGATTGTTAAAATTTTCACAGAAGTGATTATTGCTCCTGATGCCACAATGGCGGCACGTGAAATTATTGCCAAGAAAAAAAATCTTCGTTTGCTCATTACAGGTGGAGTTCCTGATCCACGCTGTGGAGGACTTCTTGCGAAAACACTTGCAGGAGGCATTTTAGTGCAATCGCGTGATAACGTGGTGGTTGATGATCTTAAATTGCAAGTAGTGACAAAGCGGGCACCAACTCAAGATGAAATGCGTGATCTTCAGTTTGCTTTTCGTGTAGCAAAACACGTTAAATCAAATGCTATTGTATACGCGAAAAATAGCGCAACAGTTGGAATTGGAGCCGGACAAATGAGCCGCATCGATTCAGCAAAAATTGCCGCAAGTAAAGCAGCAGAAAGTGCGCAAAGAGCAGGCTTAACAGAAACTCTCACAAAAGGATCGGTTGTTGCATCAGATGCATTTTTTCCTTTTGCAGATGGTTTATTAGCAGCAGCTGAAGCAGGAGCAACAGCAGTTATTCAACCAGGAGGCTCCATGCGTGATGAAGAAGTTATCACGGCTGCTGATGCGCAGGGTTTAGCGATGGTTTTCACAGGAACACGACACTTCCGCCATTAATAATTTTGCTGATTCTCTCTATTATATGAGACAAATGTTTCAAGGAACTGTTCATAATCATCGTATGACTATTGATAACTGTTGAAATGGAAGCAGTTATTCAATCCAAAGAATCTACTCGTGAAGAAGTTTATCACCACAGAAAATGCACATAATTTAATCATTATTTAGGGATAGGATATTGTCGTTGTTAATATTTTTAATGGTTTCCCTTTCACATGAGCAAAATGTTAAAGGGGTATTATCTTGTATGTAGATGCATACCTGTTATGATATTATAACACAACTCTTTTTAGTAATATGCTCTATTCTTAAACCAAAGAGTGAAATGAAAAGTTTGAGTAGAGGATATGAATATTCTACGTTTTTATAGTAATTGGCGCCGTTATCGTCGAACCGTTAATGCATTAAGTTGTCTTTCAACATATGAACTCAGCGATCTTGGAATTTGTCGCGGTGATATTGATTCGATTGCACGACGTTATTCGCGTAAATCTTTATAAAAGTTGTTTGAAGCATTTGAGAGAGTGCTTTGCTATGAAAAAGCACGCATTTTGTGGTTTGTTATTATGACTTCATTTTTAGTATAATAACAAAGAGTAGAAGGGTTGTCTTTCTCGGGCATTGCTATGTATTGTTTCTCGAACTCTCAGTGCTTCTATGATGTAAAACTTTTGATTTATAATGATAATTTAGCGTTATTCATATTGAATTAGAACCCCGAATACCGTAAGATTCTCCCATTCAAAATCTATGTATGTTGAATCAACCAAAACCATTCGCTTGCACGTTACAAGCGAGGGATCCTGTGTGGATAAAAACTATTAAGAAAAGGCTAAAAATGCCTCTTATGAATCATCTCTAGTGCCAAGAGCTGTTCAAAACATTAGGCACTAATAAATAGTGTGATGGTGCTGAATTGCTCCTTGCGTAAAGATGAGGTGCTTCATGGATTTACCGTTATACCCATCACAGACATCGTCGCGAAATAGGCTTGGAAGTATTAAGGGATTTTTCTTTAATATAAGTCCGTGAATATGCAATAAATAGCGCTCTGTTTTTCGTGAGGAACGTAACCCTATTAATGCAACTCTCTCAGAGATAAATATTAATCCCAACAGCACACTTAAGAACTTATAGAAGATAAGCAACAGCTTTATTTTCTCTCCACATCTTTAAAGAATGAAGATCCTTAACCAGTACTCATCTGTCAACAATGGTCTATTAAAAACTCTTTTTTCGAGAGCCAATCCCTCTTAGCATCACCTCATGAGATTCTATGAGCAAACCTTGCCTAAAAACATCCAACCTATACTCTAATAAAATGCTTCATGTATAAAATTTATATGATCTTCAAATTTTGAGAATATTACCACAATAAACGATGATGTTTTGCGACACGAAGATAAAACGCAATATACTATGGGTTGGAATAATGTTCTGATTTTTTATCAAACGCTTTACGGATAAAACGCCAACGAACTTTTTCCTGAAATGCAGGACGAAAATATAAAACAATCTGTTGTGTCCGCTGTGGACCTGTTAATTCTGCAAAATCAATCGAATCTTCAAGACAAATATCTGCGTCAGGCGACATAAAATACCATACTTGTTCGCTCTTCACGTTCTCGTTCTTTACAGCTAAACACACACGTTTGCCATCATAGTTAACTTCAACTTGTGGATGAAGATGAAACCGAACAGCAACATGATCTTGTTCATTTTGCACACTCTTGTGTCTCTTTCCCCCTTTATTTGGCATAAAAAAGCGATCAAAACCTTCGATCATATCTCCATTTGTTGCCAAAATAAGACCACGCTCATGAATAAGATTAAAGGGTCGCACATAACCATTATGACTCGCAATAAAACCCGTCTTCTCTGAATCCTCTATACGGCGCACTTGAACATCCGTTGGTCCATCAAACAAAAATGGCGCGCCATTTTTCTTTTTCTGATAAAAAGCACCCACTGAACAATCATTAAGCGTAGCTGTTGAATGTGCTGCAGTAACACGCCCTAAATGTCGATAATCTTCCCGACCATCAGGATTAACACCAGTATTGATAATAAAACGGTGCCCTTGTGAAGACATTTCAAAAGACAAACATCCCGAACAAGCCTGCTGTGCTACAAAGCGGGGTGGAAACTTTCCTGTATCTGCAAGCACTGTTGTTTGATTGGCTTTTAAGCGCTGAAATCCTGAATAACGGGCATAACTAAAAGGATGCCCTCCTGTTTCATCAAGCTCCAAAAGGGACGATAACCGTTCCGACACAAGGGGACCAACCCCATTAAAATGAGCCAACGTTTGATCCTCATGGATAAAGAATCGTAAAGCTGGCAACATACGCTCAACAGAATCAATCAAAATACGTGGTGCTGTTTCATTGCTACGCATAAAAAGATGCCGTAACGACAATAAATCCGATAACAAATTCAGCAAAATAACAGGACTACGAGAAATATGCCCACCATCAACTAGGATTTGACGGGAAAGCTCTTTTATAAGTGTGGTTTGTACCTTTTTTTTCACTGCCACAGAAACAGGCAAAGCAAGAGATGCGAACGTCAAAGCCGCTGCTGCTTGTAAACGTCGGTCATCATGCTCCATACTGCAAATTGTTACGCGCAAATAACGAAATTGCAAACCAAGCGCACGTAAAAAGCGTTTTTCAAACCGCTCACTTGCTCCTTCTAACAACATTTTCGAGTGACAAATCCATGAAATCAAGCGCCGCGCCACAACAGGACCACTCCAAGCAAGCCCTTTTACCTTCTTGCCAGCATGGTCAAACCAATCTTCTAAAAGAGAACGTGCGTGTGCAGAAGCTAAATCACTTCCTGCTGCCTCCATATGGCGCAACCAATGAAAATCATGTAGAGCTGCTTCCCATTCTAGCGTTGGTGGAACCAATGCAAATGGCGAAACAGCACCAGAATGAACAATGTGACCAGCAAAAGCAAAACGACCATGATAAAATTCATGCGCCATCATAGGATCAGCCACATGCAAATCCATGGGATGCGCTAAAATTTTATGAGGACGAAACCCTGAAAACCGCCAACGAAACAATGGTCCAACCCATAAACGCCGCATAACATTCTGTATCGTATCGATACAGGCTGCCACTTTTACCTGAGGAGCTTTTACCGCAACCGCCAAAATTTCATCTCCATTTATGCTGATTCAAATACAATTTCGACCATTTTTGTAAATGAAGAGTTAATTAAGCAATTTTTCGTAAGCGTGCAGCAAAAAAACCATCCATTCCTAAAAATGCGGTTTTCTCAGCATCAAAATTTTTATGACAAAAATCCGCAGGCGTTGTACGTAACATCCCCCCACAAAGCAAATGTGCCAGTGCTCCCATTTCCTCTGGATAAATAGGTTCTAAAACAATGTCATTGCGTGTCGATAAAATTTTTTCAATAAGATCTTCACCTTCTTCTCTTGCCAATGAACAATTGGAAAAAATAATCCGTCCCCCCACCTTTACCAAGGAAATTGCTGCGACAAGTAAATCATTTTGCAACGCCGCTAACTTGACAATATCATCCCTCGATTTCGTCCATAAAATATCTGGATGACGACGGATCGTTCCAGTAGAAGAACAAGGAGCATCGAGAAGAACCGCATCAAAAAGCTGTGTGGGATGGAAATTTCTCACATCGCCCTGCCAAATGTGAACTGAAAAATGAAGCCGTTCCATATTTTCTTTTAAACGCTTTACGCGGTTAGCAGAAAGCTCAATTGCTGTCACCTGCGCTCCTTGTAAAGCCAATTGTGCTGTTTTTCCCCCAGGGCTCGCACAAAGGTCAGCAACTCGTTTACCCCGAAGTGTTCCTAATAAACAAGCAGGCAACGCTGCAGCAAAATCTTGAACCCACCAAGTTCCTTCACTATAGCCTGGTAAATCAGAAACAGAACACTCCAGACGATTCAATCGAACAGAACCATTGGGCAACACCACACCGCCAAGCCTTTCAGCCCATCCAACACTATCAGATTTCACTGTCAAATCAAAAGGGGGTTCCACACTTTGAATTGCTATAATCTGATGCGCCTTTTCTGTTCCATAAGCTGACATTAAAAGCTGTCTAAACCACGCTGGCACACCTTCAATGGAAGGAATTTGTTGGCGTAAAGACACCGCCTCACGTGCAATATTGCGTAAAAGAGCATTCACCACCCCTGAAAAACGGCGCATTCGAGGGTCAAGTTTCGCCACACGCACAGCTAAATCAATAGCCGCATGATCTGGAATATCAAGATAAAGAATTTGTGCAACACTGATATGCAAAAGATGCTGGAGTGAAAGTGCTTGTGAAGGCAAAGGACGCGCTAAAAGGCGTGAGAGAGCTGCCGTAATCTGCCCTCGATGACGCAATGAAGCTGTTAAAATAGCCCGACATAACAAACGATCTCGTTGTGAAAGCTTTAAATATTGTGGATGTCCGTGTTCATTATCCGTCAAACCAGACAAAGGCGTGTGCTTATCAACTACCGCCCCCAAAAGACGCACACACACCTGCCGAACAGCTAATCCTGGAACATTTTTTTCAGACACATGCCCCGCTTTTTTGTGTTTCAAAACACCACCTTTATATCACTGTTTCCTTAAAAACTCCCTCAATAACTCTATGAACGAGATCTTTTTGAATTTTCATAACGAAGCCAAGAAGGACGTTTTGTAACACGCTGAAAAGAACTGTTTTCTTGCTCACCTAATGCATGAGCCTGACCACTATGAAAATCTCCATAGTTCATCCCGTTGCTTTTTTCATGTATAGTGTCTTCTTTATTCCATCCCACACTTTTGGCAAGAGCCCCTTTCATCTCTTCTGCTTGCTGATAAAGAGCAGCAATACGATTTGCAGTTGCTGGATGTGTAGAAAAAAGACTATCCGCTCCCTCACCACTCAAAGGATTAATAATAAACAGATGCGCAGTTGCTGGATTATGCTCTGCTTCTTCATTATATACTCCACGTCCCCCATCAGCAATCTTACGCAATGCCGAAGCCAACCATAAAGGATTACCACATATTTCAGCCCCTCTCCGATCCGCAGCATATTCACGCGTACGACTAATCGCCATTTGCACCAGCATCGCTGCAAAAGGTGCCACAAGCAGTGCAATAAATCCTCCAATTGCCCCAGCGCCATGAGAATCTTCTGAAGAGTTACGCGGTCCTCCCATAAAGAAAGCAAAATTACCAAGCATTGAAATTGCCCCTGCAATCGTTGCTGTTAGAGTCATTGTTAAGGTATCACGATGCTCAATGTGTGCGAGCTCATGCGCCATAACGCCGGCAATTTCCTCTGAGCTCAACCGCTCTAACAATCCAGTACTTGCAGCAACAGCAGCATTTTGCGGATTACGTCCCGTCGCAAAAGCATTTGGCTGTGCATTCTCAATAACATAAACCTTTGGTTGAGGAAGAGAAGCCCTTTGCGCTAAATCGCTTACAATCTTATAATAAACTGGTGCTGAATGCTGATCAACTTCACGCGCCCCGTACATGCGTAAAACGATTTTATCCGAATTCCAATAAGAAAAAAAGTTTAAACCACTTGCCATCAAAAGAGCAATGACCATGCCACCGCCCCCTCCAACAAGATAACCAACTCCCATAAAGAGAGCAGTTAAAAAAGCCAAAAGCATGGCTGTACGCATTATATTCATTACTCAAAAAACTCCATGATAAAAGTCAATCAATATTATATGATGGTGTTTTCTTTCTGCTTCTTCAATGGAATAGGTGTAAAATGAATAAAAAAGATGAGAATACAAGCAAAAAAAATGCAACTGTCGTTAAACAGCAATCTCTTTCTCCCGCAGCACAACGCGCCCTTAAAGAAGCTGAAGAAAGGCGAAAAAGCGCAGCAAAAAAAGAACAACCTTTAGAAAACGGCGGACGCGGCGGAAAAGACCCTTCCCGCTATGGAGACTGGGAAATTAAAGGCCGCGCTATTGACTTTTAAAACCATTGATTTTTAAAAAACCAGCGCTGTTTAAACAAGCAGCTTTTTAAAGAAAATCCGTTTTTGATAGACAAAAACGGATAATATTTATTTTTCTAAAGCTTTTAAAGACACGTTGATTAAACAATCATGCTTCTCATGCTGAAGCAGATTCTGCTTCAGCCGCTGCCGCTGCTTCTTCTGCCGCTTGCTTTGCTGCTGCTATACGTTCTTGTGCTTTTTTACCCGGTTCACCTTTATGTGGATTATTACGGGTTGGACGCTTTTTCAAACCAGCTGCATCTAAAAACCGTAAAACGCGATCTGTTGGTTGTGCCCCTTGCCCAAGCCAATATTGAATACGTTCTTCATTAAGTTTTACCCTCGGTCCATCTTTAGGCAACATTGGATCCCATGCACCAACACGTTCAAGAAACCGCCCATCGCGCGGACTACGAACATCTGCAACGACGATATGATAGTAAGGACGTTTTTTTGAACCTCCACGGGACAAACGAATTTTCAATGCCATATTTTATCTCCTATTGTCAGCTCTGGCTTTCGTTTAAATTAACTTTTTTTGTTTTTTGCTCTTCAGCAATAACTTCATGATGACGCACAACTTCTTTAATAATAAATTTTAAAAATCTTTCAGCAAAATCAGGATCAAGATGACTATCTATAGCCAATTGCCGCAAACGCTCTACCTGATATTGCTCACGCAGAGGATCTACTTTAGGCAAATCATAACGCGCTTTTAAGCGCCCAACAGCTTTCGTACAACGAAAACGCTCTGCTAAGATATGAATCAAAGTTGCATCAAAATTATCAATAGATGCTCGTAAATGTGCCAATTCGTTTAATACTGTTTCCTGCATCATATTCCTTTCCCTCTTTACATCTTATTTTTTCTTAGGATGCTGAGGAAATTTTCCCCTATCAGCAATGTCATTGGAAAGACCAGGAAATGTAGGTCCACGCTTGGGAAGTCCGGGCAAGAGCTTCCCTCCATTACCATTTTCAATTTGCTTTTGAAGTGTTGAGAATTGCTTTGGATCCAATCCCGACAAATCAGGCATAGCTGGAGAATTCCCCCCAAAATTTCCCATACCACCAAAACCCATTTTGGAACCAAGTCCTCCGAACATTTTTCCCATAAAACCACTTTTTCCTTTACCACCCATAGCTTTCATCATATCAGCCATTTGGCGATACATTTTCAAAAGTTTATTAATATCAGCTGCCGTTGTACCAGATCCCTTAGCAATTCGTTGTTTGCGGCTATGTTTTAAAAGCTCTGGATTCGCCCGCTCTTGCGGTGTCATAGATGAAATAATGGCCAATTGACGATCAAACAAACGATCATCAAGCCCCGCAGCCGCAATCTGCTCTTTGACCTTCCCCATTCCTGGCAACATGCCCATAATACCGCCCATTCCACCCAGTTTTTTCATTTTCTGCAACTGTTCTGCAAGATCATTTAGATCAAATTTTCCGGCTTGCATTTTTTTTGCAAAAGCAGCAGCTTTCTCATGATCCATTGTTTCAGCAGCTTTTTCAACCAAAGAAACAATATCCCCCATTCCGAGAATACGATCAGCAATACGGCTGGGATGAAACTCTTCTAAAGCATCTATTTTTTCACCAGTTCCAATTGCTTTAATTGGTTTACCTGTAACCGCACGCATAGAAAGAGCAGCACCACCACGCCCATCACTATCCATACGTGTTAAAATAATCCCTGTAATCCCTACACGCTCATCAAAAGAACGAGCAAGATGAACGGCATCTTGCCCTGTCAAACTATCAGCCACCAACATAATTTCATGAGGAAGGGAACATGCTTTAATTTCAGCCAATTCGAGCATCAAAGCTTCATCAATATGATTACGTCCTGCTGTGTCAAGAAGAAGCACGTCATAACCACCCAATTTAGCAGCCTGCACGGCACGTGATGCAATATCAACGGGCAGCTGTCCCGCAATAATAGGCAAGCTTGCAAGTTTCGCCTGTTCTCCCAATTGGCGCAACTGCTCCTGTGCAGCAGGACGACGTGTATCTAATGACGCCATAAGAACTTTTTTATTGTGCTTATCAGTGAACCGTTTCGCAAGCTTTGCTGTTGTAGTTGTTTTTCCGGAACCTTGCAAACCAATCATCATGATAACAACTGGAGCTGGTGCATTTAAATCACTCAGAACGCTTTCATTTCCAAGAATATGAACCAATTCATCATGAACAATTTTAACCACCATCTGGCCTGGTTTAATTGATTTAACGATTTCGGCCCCAACGGCTTTTTCCCGAACCCTATCGGTAAAAGAGCGTACAACATCAAGAGCAACATCAGCTTCCAATAAAGCGCGACGAATTTCACGCAGCGCCTCTACAACATCCTGATCCGATAAAGCGCCACGTCCCGTCAAATGAGACAGGATAGAACCAAGTCGCTCTTGCAAGGATTCAAACATCATTTACCTCATTGTTGCATAACAAACAAACCAAAATAGCATCCGAGAACGCATCGCGCCGTCGGATGTTGACCTCTGAGATCTCTTTATACCCTTAAACTGGGGTCTCAGTCGGTGGCTCCAAGTTAATTTTGTCACTGAAAGCTTGCTCCTTCAAACAATAAAACCCCAGCTTTGTCAAGTTTTATCATAAAATGTCTTTTTATACGAAGAAATAAAAACAGCAAATACTATACTTCAAAACTTTCAACTTCAACACGCATAAAACAACCTGTTTCCTGTTCCATACTCCATAATTTCCCGCTAGAGATATCAAACCAAACCCCGTGTAATGTCAAAAAACCTTGATCTTTGCGAAGCTTTATCCACGGAAACGTCTCTAAATTTCTCAACGAATGGCGAATAGAAAGCTGCTCTAATGCCGTCTGTTTTTCTGGCCAAGACAGCGACTTATTATTCAAAACGATTTCTGCTGCTGGTGCTAAGAGACTTATCCATTGACCAATAAAATCATTTGATGATAAAGATTTACATGTCTCTTTAAGAGCAGTACGAATGCCTCCACAATGGGCATGACCAAAAACGACAATATGTTTCACCTCGAGCAATTGCACAGCATATTCAAGAGCTGCTGATGTTGCGTGATATTGATCATCAGGAGAAAAAGGAGGAACCACATTTGCCACGTTGCGCAAAGTGAAGATTTCCCCTGGCTTAGCATCAAAAATCATTTCTGGCACTGCACGCGAATCACAACAAGCAATGACCAAAACTTCAGGTTTCTGCCCTTCAATCGCCAATTGCTGATAATGTGCTATTTTATATAAAAAATGATTGTTTATAAAATTTTGGTAACCACTTAAAAGTCTTGCTGGTAAACGCGCCATTCTCTCTTTACTTCTGCTTCTTTTTTTACTTTACATTTTGTATATTTAAAAAAACAAACTATTAACATACAAAAATACTAAAAATGCCCTTTCTCTGACGCAAAATATTTCTTTAAAGTACAAACTATTACTAAAAAATAGCAAAAACAAACTCATTCTTTCCAAATAAAGAGCTGTTTTCTTCAGGAAGAAGGTGTTACAGTATACAAAAATATGATGGTCTGCTTTAAAAAAGAGAAGGCCCCTAAGAGCAAAAAGGGAGAGTGGATGTGTTGCAACCAAAAAAAACAGAGACAAAAAACACCCAAGATAAAATAGAACAAATCCTTTTTGCTCAAACCGATGAAGAAGATATTGTTTATTACGAAAATAAAGAACTTCAAAAAGCCGCAGCCGTCGCAGTAAAAGCTTTTAATCTCCATCAGACGGGAAAAAATACTATCTACTTTGAACAAAATTTGACCCGTAATAACAAGCCTATAACCGCTATCACACTTGTCAATGATAACAAACCCTTCCTTCTCGATTCTATTTTAAATGTTTTCAATCAACACAAAAACCATATCTATTTGATTGCGCACCCTATTCTTGATTGTGCTTCTGGAAAACGCATCAGTCTGATGCAAATTCACATCGAGTCATTAAACAAACAGCAAATACAAAAACTTGAAAATGAACTCACCTTAGTTCTTGAACAGGTTAATGCTGCTGTACAAGACTGGAAGCCTATGCTTGAAGAAGTTAAAAAGCATATTCATGCCTACCAAATAAGTCTTCCCCCGCACTACAAACAAGAAGGCGAAAAAGCTATTGAATTTCTTCACTGGCTAATGGACGATAATTTCATTTTCCTTGGTATGCGCACCTACAACTTCATCAAAGACCAAAAACCCCTTAAATCCTTTACAGCGAGTAATATTGAACTTGGTATACTCACGGATGCTTCTATTCATATTGTTGACGATGAAAGTATGAAAGAACCTCCTCAAGAAGTTTTATCCTTCATGGAAAGCGATAATCTGTTTATCGTGACAAAAGCTAACAGCCGCTCCAAAATTCACCGTTCTGTCTGGCTCGATTATATTGGTCTTAAAATCTTTGATAAAGAAAAACAACTCTGTGGAGAATTACGCATTGTAGGGCTTTTTACCTCCTCAGCTTATACACGTTCTATTTTG
This sequence comes from Bartonella sp. TT67HLJMS, assembly GCF_042193375.1. Taxonomy (NCBI): domain Bacteria; kingdom Pseudomonadati; phylum Pseudomonadota; class Alphaproteobacteria; order Hyphomicrobiales; family Bartonellaceae; genus Bartonella; species Bartonella sp. TT67HLJMS. Next base: position 308,008 of record NZ_JBHILP010000001.1, on the reverse strand, counting down.
CAAATTCCTTTCTTAAAAGAAAAAGCCCAAACTATTATTCAACGTCTTGGACACAATCACGCCGATTATTCAGGAAAAGCACTCATCAGTGCTTTAGAAACCTATCCAAGAGATGAAATGTTTCGCTCTGATGTTGATACATTGACAGAAAACACTAAACTTATTCTACAATTAGATGAGCGCCCACGTTTACGGGTTCTTGCCCACACTGATTCTTTTGGGCGCTTTGTTTCTATCCTTGTCTACGTACCGCGTGACCAATATAGCAGCAGCCTGCGTGAAAAAGTTGGCGAACATTTTGTTGAGCTCTATAAAGGCGACTTTTTTGAATCTTATCCGCTATTTTTGGAAAGCACCCTTATACGTGTCTATTATATCATCCATCGCAAAGGAAACGAAACTGTTCCCCTTCACGAGCGCTCCACACTTGAACAACATGTACGTTCGATTGCACGAAGTTGGGAAGACAGCGTTCAAGCCATCGCTCTTGCCCAGAAAACAACAGAGCAACAAACACGTCTAGCCAGCGAATTTCCCAACAGTTATCGTGATTTATTTTCAGCTGAAGACGCTATTAACGATGCCGGACATATTTTAAATCTTCATGATGAGAAGCCCCTTTTCGTGAACTTTTATCACGCACAAAACAAAGAAAAACGTACCATTTCTCTTCGGCTTTTTCACCGCCATGAAGCTCTTGCCCTTTCCAAACGTGTACCACTCCTTGAAAACATGGGGTTTCGCGTTATTGCCGAACAAACCCTTGAATTACCAGATGGCTATGGGCACTCTGTGTATCTTCATGATATGCAGCTGGAAAGCACTTTCCAGCTCTGTATCAATTTTGAAAAAAACGGTCAAAAACACGCCGAAACCTTTGAGGCCATTTGGGCACAAAATGCTGATAATGACGCTTTTAACGCGCTCACCCAAACAGCTGAACTTGATTGGTATGAAATTGTTATTTTGCGCCATTATGGGCGCTATCTCCAGCAAGCTGGTATTCCTTATTCGCAAGATCGCGTTGCCCAAACTTTAAATGCTTATCCTGACATTACCCAAGATCTTTATGCTTTATTTCATTTAAAATTTCACCAAAGCCATACAGAAAAAGAACGGGAAAAAAGCCAACAGGTTATTCAAAAGCGTATTGGAGAAAAATTACGGAAAGTATCTGGTTTAGATGATGATCTCATCTTACGCCGTTATTGCAACCTTATCGATGCAAGTTTACGAACGAATGCCTTTACGCCTCTTGACGATGGAAGTCCTCGACGTATTTTAGCCACCAAATTAAATCCGCGCCAAATTGAGGGTTTGCCTGAACCACGCCCTTACCGAGAAATTTTTGTTTATGGACCGGAAGTTGAAGGGGTGCATTTACGTTTTGGACCTATCGCTCGTGGCGGAATTCGTTGGTCTGACCGTGCATTAGATTATCGCACCGAAGTCCTCAGCTTAGTCAAAGCCCAACAAGTTAAAAATGCGGTTATCGTTCCTGCAGGTGCAAAAGGTGGTTTCTATCCCCATCGGCTTCCCCAAACAAATGACCGTGCTCTCATCGTAGAAGCAGCACGACAAGCTTATACAGACTTTATCACAGCTTTGCTCTCAATCACAGACAATCTGATTAACGGCAAAATCAGTTCTCCCCCCAATGTCATCTGTCATGATGACCCTGACCCCTATTTTGTTGTCGCAGCAGACAAAGGAACAGCAACTTTTTCTGATACCGCCAACGCCATCAGCCAAGCAAATCACTTTTGGCTCGATGATGCTTTTGCCTCTGGAGGCTCAGCAGGTTACGACCACAAAGCCATTGGTATTACAGCCAAAGGTGCATGGGAAGCTGTCAAAAGACATTTTAGAGAAACATTTGATCAGGATATTCAAACAACGCCCTTCACCTGTGTCGGTGTTGGAGACATGTCTGGCGATGTCTTTGGTAATGGAATGCTGCTTTCCAAACAAACAAAATTGATTGCCGCTTTTGATCACCGCGATATCTTTATTGATCCAGATCCAAGCATAGACGAAAGCTATGCAGAGCGTATGCGCCTTTTTAAACTTCCTCGCTCCAGCTGGCAAGATTACGATCAAAGCAAATTATCAAAGGGCGGTGGTATCTTCTCACGAAAAGAAAAAACCATTACTCTCTCACCTGAAGCAGCACAAGCCATTGGTTTTGAAAAACAAACAGGAACACCCTTTGAAATTATCTCTGCTCTTCTCAAAGCCCCTGTTGATCTTTTATGGTTCGGCGGCATTGGTACTTATATCCGCGCTGCAACAGAAAATGATGCCCAAGTAGGTGATCGTGCAAATGATGCGATACGCATTACCGGAGAGCAAGTGCGTGCAAAAATTATTGGCGAAGGGGCTAATCTTGGTGTTACACAACGTGGACGGATTGAATATGTCTTAAATGGTGGTCGATGCAATACGGATGCCATTGACAATTCTGCTGGTGTGAATTGTTCTGATATTGAGGTCAATCTCAAAATTGTTCTTGCATCAGCACTACGCGCCAAAACATTAACCCGCGAAGAACGCAATAAGCTCTTGAAAAAAATGACACCTCAAGTCGAGCAACTCGTCTTGCGCAACAATTATCTACAACCCCTTGCTCTTTCTTTGGCGGAAAATCAAAGCACTACTGATTTGCCCTATCAAATACGCTTTATGCACGATTTGGAACAAAAAAAGCTTCTAGATCGTAGAGTTGAAATACTCCCTGATGAGCAAATTTTACGACAAAGAACAACCCAAGGCAAAGGTCTTCTCCGTCCAGAACTCGCTGTTATTTTTGCATATGCTAAATTAACCTTAAAAGAAGAAATTGCTAATAGCCCCATTGTTGATGATCACTATTTCAATACAACCTTGCTGAACTATTTTCCAACACAAATTCAAGAAAATTTTAAGAAGGAAGTCATTAACCATCAATTGCGTCGTAATATTATAGCAACACTGATTGCCAACGATATTGTAAATCGTGGAGGCCCCACTTTTGTTAATAGACTACACGATGCAACAGAACAAAAAGCTGAAAATATTATTCGCGTTTTCATTGCCATTCGCGATGGTTTTGAAATTCCTCAATTGTCTGAGCAAATTGATAAGCTTGATAATAAAATACCCGGTCTTGTCCAAAACAAATTCTACGCAGCAATGACCCCAATGCTCTTTGAAACAACCAGTTGGGGTTTACACAACATAGATCTCTCACGTCCATTAGAAGAAATTGTAAAAACAATAAAGCAAGCCCGTAGCGTTATTGAAAAAGAGCTTATGCATTCTCACGACAACGATATTAAGCAAAAAATTGAAGAAAAAGCATTGCACTACAGCGAAGATGGAGCACCAAAAGCATTAGCGAAACAATTAGCTCTCTTAGAAGCTGCTTCAACAATCTGTGATATTTCTTTAATTGCAAAAAAAAGCAACAGTGATCTTATTAAAACCGCAGAGATCTATTTTTCACTTGCGCAAATCATTCGTATAAACCGCATTAACGAAGCAAGTCGTATAATTCCTGTAGTAGATTATTATGATAGTATGGCTTTAAGCCAAGCCAAAGAAAATGTTTCTGAAAGCTTACGGCAAATCGTTATGAAAATCCTCAAAAATTATGGAAAGAAAAAAGATCCTTTTGACACTTGGAAAAAAACAGAAGAAGATCATATTCACAAAATTACAAACCACATTAGTGCCCTTATTGAAAATGATCTCAATATTTCTCGTTTTACTTTTGCAGCAGGATTGATTTCTCAACTACAAAATACTGGCTTTCAAACCTAAAGCAAATACAAAACGACCCATTCAATCTCCCGTTCTATCCATCCATGACTAATCAGTAAGGAAAGAACGGAAGCGCTATCCCGCATTTTTAGACAAAGCACTTAAAATAAAAAATAAATTCAAATTTTACTGTCAAACATCCTTCAACATAAAAATATAATATATTGATTTACAATCATAATTTTATTATTTTTATGTTGAAGGAGAAGCTGATATTCTAAGTTTGTCTCATTTCAAATCTGTTTATATTCAATCAATTAAACGTATTTCCCCTTGCATATTGCAAATGGGAAAACCGTATAGATAAAAAACATTAAAGAAAGAACTAAATGCCCCTCATAACCACCTCAAATGCCAAAAGCTGTAGAAACATTAGGAGTGGGAAAATATAAATATGATGGCGCCCCCCTTAGCTTCTTACTCCATAAACGAAAAGATGGTGGTGCTTAATGGCTTTATCATTATACCATTCATAGGCAACATCGTGAAATAGGAAACACTGAGAAATATTTTTTTAACAAATGCGTAAAATCGAATAAAAAATGACAGTAAAAACGGACGTCCATTCTCCTCTTTACAACTTCATATTCTCATCCAACTAGGCTGTTTTACCTATTTCAAAGGTCACTCTAAACAGACATATGCAATATGCTCAAAACTCCATACATAAAGAAAAAAGGTTCCTAACACGGCACCACACTACCTGCACACTACCTGTATAAAAAGGCAATTCAGCATACTTTAAAATGCCACTTTTTCCACACAAACACTGTTGCTATATGTAGTTTGACATAAGATTTTGTACTAAGTGAAAAGAGGTGGGATTAGTTAGGAGTAAGTGGTAATTTTTTATTTTTACAGCTATTTTTTACCATTAAATACGCATTTTGTTAAAATAGATTTTGACACTCTAAAATTGCAAAAAAGTGTGAAAATCAGAAAAAATCGAAATTTGGTGGTAAAAATGAAAAAAGGCTTGGGTACAAAACCTAAAGTGGAGCGAGACGACCAAGTTTTAAAAAACCTAATTTTACCCACCCATTGTTAATGAGCAAGGGGAGAACGGGAGCGCCATCGGCATTTTTAGGCAGTGCACCCAAAATAAAAAATAACGCTTGAAGATTATTGTCCTGCGCGGGAAATAAGCGCTGCAAAGTGTTAAGAAGCTTCATGGGCTGAATATGGACAAGTTCGAATTCTGCTGTCAAATATCCTTCTTCATCAAAAGAAAAAGGTCCACTAATACGTAACCCACCACCTGTATGAAAAGTCAATTCACCTTGCTTTAAAAGCCCACTTTTTCCATACAGTCGCTGTTGCCAATTTTTTCCTTCATCTTCAGACAAAAAAGAGATGTCATTTAAAATCACTTTCAAGTTACCATCAATTTTTGGGACATCAACAAAAGAAGATGTAAAAACTAGAGAAACATCAAAACCGTCAAAAGTTATATTTCCCAATAAATCATTATTTTCATGTTTCAGATCAAAGCGCAAAAATTCTGCCGTTATTTTTTGAGGCGTATCTTTTGTCTCTACCGACTGAGTAATCATGTCATGCGTATTTTGCAAAGATGCTTGATCTTCTACATTTTCCTGTGTCGTTTTTTTATCTGTTGTTTGTGCTCCTAATGCTTCTTGAGGCTTTTGATCTTCAAGGGAAGAGGAAAGAGGTGAAATTTCAAGCCCTTCAGCTATAAACTTCAATGTTTTACCCGTTTTCCAATAAGGTTCTGTTTCAATAACCAAATTGCGCCAACGCGATACTATGGAAGTTTGTCCGGAAAAAACAATTGATGCAGGAGAATGAACATTAAACTCGACCAAATGAGGTGCATAAATTGGTGCACCAGCTGTCAAACGCCCCGTCGATACAGAAACCCCATGTAAAGGCCAAGAAAATTGAAAATTGTCGCAAACAACACCGATACGTAAAGGATAACCATCCTTGCGCACATTCTCACATACCGCCGCCATGTTATAGGAAGACGCTTTTGCAAATATATCAGAAACTTGCTCTTCTATTTTACGTGAAAAAAAAACCAGAGTGCGCTATAAATAAATATCAGAGCAAGACAAACGAGCCCACAAATTAAATAGCTCAAAGAAAATCTCTTTTGTGATGACGGTATTTGAAAGGATTTAGACAACATTAAAACTTTCTTTATCTCTTAACTTCCTCCCCACCCTAAAAAGGACAAAGATTCTTAACCACAGTCAGTTTATAAACAATCCAACTTCTTAATCGACCGGATTTTATCTACTGATCACTTCAAGGAGTTCCTATACATCGTTCTAAAGTACAGTATCTCATAAGTCCACCCACCAAGATCTTTTTAAGAAAATCCATTACACTTTCTAACAAAAAATACCTCATGTGTAAAGTTTTACATGAGTTTTCTATCTCTGCCTTAAACGATACTGTTTTACAGCACAACAAGAACGATAATAAATAGTGTTTCTAACACTCACACAAATGCGGTCGGTACACAAAAAATCTGTCGTAATGCACCTTCAAACCATTGGCTTAAAGCTTGATCATAAATTAAACGACCTTTCAAATGTGCACAAGCAGGTTGAGCACCTTTTTCAGTCAATTTATGTGCCGAACGCACGACCAAACGCCGCATCATAGCACGTGTAAACTCAGCATGAAATTGCAAACCCCATGCATTGTTTCCATAACGAAAAGCTTGTGTAGGATATGTATGCCCTGTTGCCAAAAGCATTGCCTCTTTCGGTAAATCATAAATACCTTCATCATGGAAATGGTAGACCATTTCTGGCCAATTCATCAATTCCTTCCCTTGAGGGGTTGCTTCTAGTGGATACCAACCGACTTCAACAGTCCCATCACTTCTTGTACCAACGCGCCCCCCTAGATTTCGCGCTAACATTTGTGCTCCAAGACAAATACCCAAAAAAGGCTTATTTTCCTTTAGTGATAACGAAATCCAATCAATTTCCTCACCAATATAGGCTTCGCTGTCATTCACACTCATCGGCCCCCCTAAAATAACAACACCGGCATAATGCTCTAATGTATCAGGGAGTTTTTGTCCAAAAATAGGACGATAAATATCAAGAACAAAACCATTTTGTTGTAAAAATTTTCCTAAACGACCAGTATAGGTAGACCGCCGATGAATAACAACAGCAATCCTTGGTTTGTTATTTTTTTGTTTTTTATCAAGACATCTCTGATTTAAAAACATTTTTTAACCAATCACCTCTGCAACCAAGCAAAACTTCATTTTTAAAGCATAAGAGAATAATTTTATTGGACAAGACTAACGATGTTTTTTCTTCTAGGTTAATTATTTCTTCTGAGAAAACACTCATATATCACATTGGCGCAATTTAAAATAAACGAAATTTTTTCCTCGATAAAGATGTTTCTTCTTCTGTTTTCACCCCTGGATCATCAACATTTAAGTGAGTTTGACTGAACATTTTTACATCTTGTTCTTTTATATCTTGTTTCTCCACCTGCACATTATGCAAAAGAGAATCGTCTATAGGTGTTAATTTTTCAAGCTTCTTATCTTCAACACCATCACTTTTTCCCGTAACATACTCTTTGTCTTGCTTTTTCGACACAATATTGTCCGCCTCTAATGTGAGAGAAGGCATACAGGGAGGCGCCTTCCATTCAAAACCGCCCAAACGTCCACTGATTGGAGAAACCGCTGACCAAGAAGAAAAAATTGACCCATCACACATCCATACTGGATCACGTTCAGCACGAAGTGCTAAAGAAAGCCATTGACGCACAGCACCTTGATTGTTTCCCTGTGCCTCTTCAATATCTGCCAACAATAAATAAACACTTTCCCGTGGATGATACTGTAATGCTTTTTTTGCCTGCTCTCTCGCTAATGCTGTTTCACCAGCATCTAAAGCTGCTTTAGCAATAAGGAAAGCCGATTCAAATGCATCTTTATTATAAGAAGCAAGCGTCTTAGCCCTTTTCAATCGCCCAATGGCTCCCTCTTCTCTTTCGAGATAAAGGGACGCCAAATCAGGATGAGGATCCTTTTGCCAAGCCGCTATAATCATTTTATCCGCTTTACGCGTTTCATTTAACTTATAAAGAATATCAGCAGCAATAACTATTATTGGAACAAAATCAGGCGCCAATTTATGGGCTTTCAAAATGGCTTCACGTGCTTGTACAGGATGTGTATCAAACAAAGAAAGTGCCTGCCCACTTAATAGTAAAACCTGTATATGCTGCCGCTCTGGAGTCGCGCGAACAGAACGCGGGAGAGCTTTTTGCGCTCTTTCAAAAATAGTAAGTGCCTTATCCCATTTACCCTCAGTACTTAACCGATCAAGCACCGCCTGATGCGCCCATAAAAGTGCTGGCGATAAAGTCAGTGCCTCTTCGGCATATTGTTGCGCTGCCTCATAAGCTTTACTCTTCATCGCTTCACGAAACAAACCATAAAGTCCAACCAATTTTGTCGAATCTTCCTTTCTCATCTCCTCATAAAGACCGATGGCGCGAACAGAATTATTTTGTAAAGACAAGGTTCGCGCTTGTAAGAGTTTTACCAATGGCTCTTGTTTTCCTGCAAGATATTTAGCAACCTGTGCTTCCATTTTTTGCGCAACCATACTATCACCAGCAAAAGTTGCAAGAATCCCCTTTGAAAGAGCTTCATAACCGCGCTTTTTATGGCGTTTATACAAATAATTGGAAAGAGCACTCGGTAAGGAAAAAAAGAAAGACAATAACCACCATAAAAGCACCAGCGTTACAAAAAGCAAAATAAGCACACTTAACACTGTAAGCAATGAAGCAGAAAATCTGAAATGCAAAAATGTAAGAACAAAAATACCATTGTGATTAGCAACCCACGCGAAAGCTAAACCGAGGATACAAACAACAAAAGTATAAATAAAAACACGTATCATCTTGGGCCTATTTACATCTTTGTTGCCTTAAAAGATCCTTGTTGCACAGACAATAACAATTGCTGCAACAACTGTTGAATAGCAATATGTCTTTCAAGCTGCTTAACAAAATCCATTGAAACATCTTTTGCACTTTGTGGCAATGATTGCCATTCGCTCAAAGCCTTTTCGTAATCACCAGCTTGAATAGCAACTTCCATGCGTGCCGCAATAGCCCCCAGCGTTGTCCCTTCAACATTGCCAATCGGTCGCGAAACAATAAGCCCTTTTATCCACGCTAAAATTCGGTCGAAAAAACCAGCATCTGACGCAACAATATTTTGCGTACCAACAATTGCATCGGCAACATGAGAAAAATCAACAGAAAGTTGTGCTGAACTTGGAAGACCCACAGTAGCTGTTTTTTGCAACACATCAAGTCCATCAATTGAAGGCGATAATTGCTGTAACAGCTTTAATTCATTATTATAAGATCCCCCACGCTCTATAGCATTTTTTAATGAACTAATTGCTGTAAAGAGTGCGGTATCTATTTCTCTTTTCTCACTATTTTTAACAGCAGTTTCTTCCTGTATAGCTTCTAACTGTTGTTTTAACGCAGCAAGATCATTTGCATTGCTCTGCCCAACAGACAAAGCCGTCTCTATCTCTTTCGAGTCTCTAACAAAAGTTTGTACAGTTTCTTCAAGAGCTTTTACTTTTTCCTCTAAAATCGCAAAAGCTTTTTTGCTTTCTTCTTTCGATAGTTCATCGTTTTTCGTTGTTTTAAACTGTTGTGCTGAGAAAGAAGAAAACTCTGTTTTTAACGCATCGATTTCTTGAAGTACCCGCCTCAATTGTTCCTTTGTGTCTTCACCTTGACTTTTTGCGGCTTCAGCAATCTGCAAAGCTTTTTCCCCCCCAACAGAATTTGCCACAAAAGGAGAAGGAAAAAGACCAGCCCATTGAAGCCCCATAAAAATTCCCAAAGCAATGAATCCCCCCAAAATTCCAGAAAGGGACAAGAAAAGCCAAGTTGTACTAGAGCTACTTTTATCCTGACCTTGCATATTCTGTTTTTCTCGCGCATGAGACTCTACAGAATCGTGGATTTTTTCCTCTGAATCATGGGGAACAGCTTCATGTTCAATAACTGGTTTCTTACGGCGCGTACCAGCATAATGTGGTTTAACTTTTGGTTTTGAAGAATCGACCATCTCTGTCACTTTTTGTGCACACTTTTTTTAATGATAAAATAATAAAATGAAAAAAGTTTTAAAAATGAAGCTTTTCTCAAATATCTTCGTTTGTTTTACATTCTTTTTATAAAGAGTATAACTTTATAGAAATTTTCCAAATATCATTTTGCTCAATAATATTTACAATTATAGACTTTAATAGACAAGTTTTAAAAAACACATTTGCATTTTATACTCAAAAATACAGCTTTATTTTTTAATCAACAATATCATGAAATTCAAAGAAAATGCCAAAACACATATTTTTTCATAGAAAAATCAATTCTAAGAGAAATACTTTGCATCTTTTTCTGTTCATGGTACGCACGCAGGAAAGAAGCTTCAATATAAGGTTTTGTTTAAAATGCGTCTGCTGGGAATAGAAACAAGTTGTGATGAAACGGCAGCGGCTGTCATTGAATATAACAATGAATCAAACAGCCGAATTCTTTCCAATGTTGTTTGGAGCCAAATTGATCACCATGCACCTTACGGCGGTGTTGTTCCTGAAATTGCTGCTCGTGCCCATGTTGAAGTTCTTGATCATTTAATTCTGCAAGCACTAACAGAAGCAAACACAAAATTAAAAGATATTGATGGCATTGCAGCCACCAGTGGACCAGGTTTGATAGGAGGATTGTTGGTAGGCGTTATGAGCGCAAAAGCTCTCTCTCTTGCCACTGGCAAACCATTTATTGCGGTAAATCACTTAGAGGGACATGCTTTAACAGCTGTGTTAACGCACAACGTTAGCTTTCCTTATTTATTACTTTTAGTTTCAGGGGGTCATACACAAACAATCATTGTTCATGGAGTAGGCAACTACCAACGTTTAGGAACCACCATTGATGATGCATTAGGAGAGGCCTTTGATAAAACTGCAAAACTTTTAGGTCTTCCTTATCCTGGTGGACCAGCACTTGAAAAAGCAGCTTTATTTGGTGATAAAAATCGCATCCCCCTTCCACGCCCTTTAAAAGGTGAAAAACGGTTAGATTTTTCTTTTTCAGGACTCAAAACTGCTGTTCGACAAGCCGCAACAGCCATAGCTCCTCTTACGGAAAATGATATTGCTGACATTGCCGCAAGTTTTCAAGCCGCCGTGACCGATACAGTACATGATCGTATTCACCTAGCCCTACAACACTTTACCCACCAATATCCTCTCTCTCATGATCAAGGAAAGCGTTCTCCTGCTTTGGTTGTCGCAGGCGGTGTTGCTGCAAACCAAGCCATTCGTTCTACGTTGCAAGAACTTGCCTATCAACATGGTTTTGAATTTATAGCTCCTCCTCTTTCCTTGTGTACCGATAATGCTGCAATGATTGCTTTTGCCGGTGCACAAAAACTCGCACGAGGAGAAACAAGCTCTCTTGACATTGCACCCCGCTCACGCTGGCCATTAGATGAAAAAGCCACGCCCTTGATCGGGATGGGACGCCGTGGAACAAAAGCATAATAAAACTGACACCCCCACACACATCTTAAAGAACGAAGATTTCTACTCAATCCGGTCTGTAAATAGTCCGAATTCCCTATCGAGCGGAATCCACCTGCTTCCCACTCACACAATTCACTTAACCCAAAGCTCGACAAGCAAACCTAAATATTCACCACACATTCTAAAAAATTTCATGTTTCAAAAAACTGCCTTATATCATTACACTTCAAATGACGGTATTTTACGGCATAATAAGATCTACTCTCTCCCACGAAGTATAGATATGAAAGCCATTCTTTGACCTCATCATCTTTGATCATCTATTCGTTTCGTTGCCATTGTGATCTTGAAGCTTTTTAGAATCAATTTTCTTAATTTTCTCCAACAAACTCTTATAGTGACCGCATTTCAAACCATAGCTGAAAAGATAAGCAAAGAGCAAAATACCCTTATACAACATGAAATATCAATGGATCGCGTTTCTCTGCTACACGTTATTTTGAAACAAGAAAAAACAGATAATGCCCGTTCTTTACCCCATTTTAAAAATCATCGTTGATGGTGTTACAAAGATGCTTATAAAAATGCACATGATGAATGCATAACAGTCTATGAAAAAGGAGAACTCATGGCTTATTGGCTTTTTAAATCTGAACCCCATAAGTGGTCATGGGAGATGCAAAAGAAAAAAGGAGCTGATGGCGAACAATGGGATGGTGTACGCAATTATCAAGCCCGTAATAATATGCGCGCCATGAAATATGGCGATAAAGGTTTTTTTTATCACTCAAATAAAGGTTTAGAAATTGTAGGCATTGTAGAAATATGTGCTGAAGCACACCCTGATTCTACAAGCTCTGATCCACGCTGGGAATGTGTGGATATCCGTGCACTTTGTGACATGCCAACACCTGTTTCATTAAAACAAATTAAAGCCAATCCCAAACTAGCAAATATGGTACTGGTTAAAGCCAGCCGCTTATCAGTACAACCCGTGACAGAAGATGAATGGAAAGAAGTTTGTTTGATGGGGAACCTTAAGAGGGAAATGCTTGTATCTTAAAACAATAATTTTTATTCATTAACTCATATAAAAAATGCTTCATAGCATTGCACAAAAAATCTCTTTATGATGCATCTTTTCGGCATTGCTAAATGCAAAGCTTACTCAACGATTATAATAAGCAACACCACGAACATCACACACAAAAACCCCTCGCACACAAATGCAACGAAAAAACAAAACTGAACGTGGATAAAAAACAATAAAAATGACCGTGAAATTCTCCTAAACAGTGCATATGTGTTAGGTGTTGCACAGTTCTCTTCAGGCTTAAACAACGCATCATATTGAGTGTTCATTGTTTTACATGTTGGATGGGAGCCCCTCATACCGCAGGATTCTCTCATTCCCAACCTATTTATATTGAATCAATCAAAATCTATTTTTTTGCACATTACAAGCAGAAAAAGTCCCGTATAGATAAAAAACGTGAAAGAAAGGACTAAAAATTCCTCTTATGAAGAGTCTCAAGTGCCAAAAACTGTCCGCAACACCCACGAACTGGCAAAGTGTATAATAGTGCCGGCTTTGTTTCTCCATAAACGTAAAGATGATAACACTCAATAGCTAAAACACGTTCTAAAGCATAAAAAAACACCTCCAACCAATACGTCAAATACTCTGCAGACGGAAATACCTTCTTTCCAGCAAGCAATCATAGAAATTATAAATGTGTATTTTAGAGACGCTCTTTTTAACTTTCCTCTTTTAATTTTTCTTGCATGAAATCTCATTTTTCACGAAACTACTCTTTACCAATCAGTGCATCAACATGCCTATAAGGAAAAACATGAACCACTATACTCTTTTAATTGTTGAAGACGACGATCTACGCCCCGTTTTAGTAGAACAATTGCAAATGCATCAAGAGTTTGAAATTTTCCAAGCAAAAACAGCAGAAGAGGGAATGAAAATAATCCAAGAAGAAAATATTGATCTCGCTATTTTGGGACTTAAATTTCCTGATCTTGATGGTTTCAAAGCCGTGAAAAAATTACGCATCCAAGGATTTCGTGCCCCCATTATTATGATAACAAATCATGATACAGACAGCGATAATATTTTAGATCTTGAAACAGGCGCCAATGATTATGTGACAAAACCCTTTCGCTTTGCGGTGTTATTAGCGAGAATTCGAGCACAGTTGCGCCAATATGAACAAAATGAAGACACAACCTTTCATATTGGCCCCTATACTTTTAAACTGAAACAAAGACTTCTTCTTGATCAATGCAACAATAAAATCTGTCTCACAGAAAAAGAAGCAGCAATTCTTAAATGTCTCTATTATGCCAATGATAAAATTGTCAGCCGTGAAACATTGTTAGAACAAGTTTGGGGTTATAATGAAAATATTGTCACCCATACTTTAGAAACCCATATCTATCGTTTGCGACAAAAAATCGAAAAAGATCCCTCCAATGCACAAATTCTCATGACAGATCAAAATGGTTATCGTTTAAATCTTTAATTCGAGATTTACTGTTTCAAAAATAATTTTAATATCTTAAATGAAAACAAAAACGAGATGAAAAAAACCTTCACATATAATGTGCAAAAATTGAAATAAGAAAATCCTTCTATATTTGCGGTTCTTATGCCAATGGCAAAATGATTAATTATCTTTATAAATTAAAATATTTCTCACTTGTGGAGATAAAGCAGGAATAAAAACACGTCGCGATTGACGACGCTGTACCAGCAAACCCTGATAAACACGTTTTTGTGCCTGACACATTAAGAGTCCCCCAAAATAAGGCAAAAGATAGCGTGCAAATGGCTCATAAAAAAATGAGAACAACCGCGAAACATAACCCGTAGAGGGCATATAATGTACAATTTCTTGTATTGACCCAGAAACAAAATTTGTTTTTTCGAACAAACGAGTAATTTGTTGCCGACTATAAGGCTCGCCATAACCAAAGGGCGTAGTAATATTGCGCGCCCAAAAACCAGAGCGATTAGGTACAATAACGATCAAGTGGCCATTGGGTGCTAAAACACGCCATATTTCATTCAACGTTTCAAATGAATTTTCTGTATATTCTAATGCATGTACCAATAAAATACAATCAACTGACGCATCAGGAAGCGGCAAATCTTCTTCAAAAACAAGCGCTGTAGCAACTTGCTCAGCACAAGGCCAAGGCGAAGCACCCTGGGAAGCTGGCATAAAAGCAAAACATTGTTGGGCACGTTCACGCAATGTAGAAAGATAAGGAAGTGCATAACCCAACCCCATAATCCGTTTATCTGTAAGATCAGGCCACCATAAATTCAATTGGTCACACAGCGTCTTTTGCACACGCAGCCCAAGTGCAGAAGCATAAAAATCTTTCAGCGTAACGATATCCAACTCAACATACCATGTAGAAACAAATTTCAAACATTACAGATTTTCATATACCAAACTTATATGGACTTCTGCTCTTTTTCCGCAACAGCGAACATTTCAATATTTCATATTTTAAACTTAAATGATTAAAAAATCAGTACAAAAGGATGATTATTGCATTACAAGCGCTTTAATCATTTTCTTGGAGATGAACCCCATAGAGGTTCTTCATACACTGTTTCTGACATCAATTAAGAAAAAAGCCAACACTGGTTAATTAAAATGAAGCAATCTTTCAAGATAGTTTTTTTCTTCTTCTGGAATATGCTCTTTACCAAGACGCTTGCGAATTTCATCCAAAATCTGCCGCGTACGCATTTGATCACTTTTTTGTGGTAGTGCCTCACCTTCTTGTTCTTCACCTTTTTTTGAAGAAAGTGGACGTCCTAACGGATCTTTAGGACCAGAATCAGCATTTTGATCATTTCCCGTTTCTTTAAGTGTTTCGCGCATTTTTTTCAAAACATTTTGTGCACCTTGCCTCAAAGATTCCAAAGCGTCAGACTGATTTTGTATAGATACCTGATGATTTCCATTATCAAGAGCATTTTCCGCAGAACTCATTTTTTCTTCTGCCCTTTTCAATGCGCCCCCTGTTTCAAATCCTTGTTCTGATAATTCTTTTTCTAATGTTGATAATTCAGACTGCAATTCAGCTTGACGTTTTTTTAAAGATTTTTTCTGTGTTTCCGGCACATTTTCTCCGCGTTTTTGTTCCATCTCTAACTGATGTGTTTCATTGAGAATTTCTTGCTGACGACGCATTAAATCTCCAAGCTGGTCCATCTTTTCTTTCATTTGTGCAGATTGGCTTTTTTCTCCCTCATTTTGATTGCCTTTTTGCACATGCAAATGATCAAGCGTCTGTTCAACTTCCGCCAAGAGTTGTTCAGCTGCTAAAGAAGAGCCCGTTTTAGCCATTTCCTCAATTAAATTTAGCTTTTCTTGTAATGTAGCTTCAGAAAGATTGGAGCTTTTTGAGCTTTTAGAATTTTTAGAAACTTGACTATCTGGTGCTTTTTCAGCCAAAGCACGAATATACTCATCCATAGCTTGACGTAAATCTGCCATAAGCCGTTCAATTTCTGCCGCTGAAGCACCGTAACGCAATGCATCACGTAAAGCAGCTTGTGCTTGTTTTAAATTTTTTTGCACGGATTCAAGCTGATTATCTTCAATACCCAAAGCAATTTGCCATAAATAATCCACCACACCACGCAAATCATCTTCTGTTTGTGCTAAAGAAAGTCTTGTCCACGCACTTTGTAGAACAAGAAAATGCTTTACATTTTGCAAACCTTTTTCTGGACGCACAAGCAAAGCAGAAAGCATATCCAATACACGCTCTCTCGCAGAAGCATCAAGCGCTAATAAACGACGCAATTCACTCACCGCACGCGCGACAGGATTTGAAAAAACGTGTTGCGGTAATGTCATAACAAAAGTTTTGCTACGCCCTTTCTGCCCAGCACCATCTTCTGCCACCAAAGTAATTTTGGCTTGCGAACCTGCCCATGGATGCGCTGATATATCTTGCACCATCCGCATTTTCCCCTTTCCACCACGCGGAAGAAGAAGCTCTATTTCCGGAGCATTATAAAGAGAAGAAGCACTTTTGTTCTGAGAAAGAAAAGGCTCTATTTCAACAAAAGCCTTTGTCACACCATAATCATCATCCACCACATATCGTAACTCTAACGATCCCGTTAAAATCCGCCCTGGTTTTTCCAGCCAATGAATTGTCGGAAGCGTATCCTTGATCATCTGCAAATGCCACTGCTGTTTTTTACGACGTGATGATACAAATAAATTCATTGAATGATTTAAATGTGTTTCAAAATGAGCGATTG
The DNA here is from genome assembly GCF_042193375.1 of Bartonella sp. TT67HLJMS. Taxonomy (NCBI): domain Bacteria; kingdom Pseudomonadati; phylum Pseudomonadota; class Alphaproteobacteria; order Hyphomicrobiales; family Bartonellaceae; genus Bartonella; species Bartonella sp. TT67HLJMS. The sequence goes on along the minus strand of NZ_JBHILP010000001.1, from coordinate 291,322 downwards.
GATCATTCAAAGCTGTTTGTTCCTTTTTCTCTGAAAACGAAACTTCCCTCCCATCTTCTACAGACTTTGCTTTTACTGTAACGCCAGCCCCATTGACAACACGCACAACAACATTACTCCCTTCAGGGATTTCTAGTTGTGTTTTCTCATCTTTTGTCAAATAAATCGGTGCCACACCGGTATAAGCCGGTGGTGTTACCCAAGCATCAATCCGCATGAATTTTTCATCAACAACAGGACGAAAATCAAAGGCATCAGCCAAATGCCCCCCTTGTGAACCAAAAGAAAAACTAAAAGCGCAAACAAAAAGAAGAACACACAAAGCCCTTAAAGCTAAAGGATCATAATCCGCACTATTAAGAGAGATAAATCCAGTTTTTAAATGGTATAATTGCTTTGCCATTCGGCGTTGATGTTCACGCCAAATAACAGCACTAAAATCTTCATCATTTTCAGAACATAAACGATCTGTCTGAATATTCAAAGGCTGGTGTCTAAGATCATTGACGCGTTCAAGACGGCAATTCACTTCCCGTATTGTGGGAAACCGAAAACGAACAAGAAAAAATAAACTCGCCCCAGCACAAACAAGTATAACCCCAAGTAAGAGCAAATGTGACCAATAGCCCAAAATGCCAAAAAGTCCCAACCAGCTAAACGAACAAAAGAGACTAACAACGAGGAAAAATGGCAACAACCGTACCCACATCCGTTCAAATGAAAGGATTCCCCACATCAAAATGCGCACACACAAAAGCTTCATTGCAAAGCCTTTGATGTTTTTATTTTTCATAAACAAGCATTTATCCCCTTTTATCGTGGTGCATTAAGATCATAAACCCCATACAAGACAATTTCTAGAAAATAAATTGTTTCATCAAAGTTTAGTAAAAATAAGACCAAAAACACTTAAGAATTCTCAACCCAATCAGGAATATGATCACATCCCATCAATTGAGCATAATCAAGACGTGGACGAATAACCGCATAACACGTATCTTGAACGAGAACTTCTGGGACCAAAAGTCGGCTATTATAAGTACTCGCCATCACAGCACCATAAGCTCCAGCTTGCGTAATTGCTAAAAGATCACCAGGTGCCAAAATCGGCAAGTAACGATCTAATGCTAAATAATCGCCAGTCTCACAAACAGAACCAACAATATCTGCACGAATAAGGGGAGCGTCTTTTGCTGCTTTTTTCACAAGGACGACATTTTGCCAAGCATCATAAAGCGTTGGACGCATCAGATCATTCATCGCCGCATCTACAATAACAAAATTCCGCCCTTGTCCCCTTTTTAAATAGAGAACAGATGTCATCAGTACACCAGCTTGACCCACAATGCTCCGCCCCGGCTCCACAACAATATTAATCCCTAAAGGAGCAATATATTTCTTTACCAGCGCAGCATAATCAAAAGGAGAAGGTACAGTATGTTGTTCACAACCATAGGCAATACCAAGCCCACCACCGATATCTATATGCGTTATTGCATAGCCATCGCTCCACAATTGACGCACACAATCTGCAATAAGAAAGAATGCCTCTTCAAATGGCTTTAAGTCACAAATCTGACTGCCAATATGCATATCAATACCGCAAACCTGCAATCCAGGTAAAGAGTCCGCTTTTTTATAAGCCTCTCTTGCCAACAACAATGGAATACCAAATTTATTTTCAGATTTTCCTGTTGTAATTTTCTTATGGGTCTTTGCATCAACATCTGGATTAATGCGTAATGAAACACGTGCTATCTTTGAAAGGGCAACAGCACGTTGAGATAACTGTTCAAGTTCCGGCTCTGATTCAACGTTAAAACAATAAATATCCTGAGCAAGAGCAAAATCTATCTCTCTCATGGTTTTACCAACACCAGAATAAACAATACGATGTGCCGGAATACCAACAGCAAGGGCGCGCCGTAATTCCCCTTCTGAAACCACATCAGCTCCCGCTCCATTGTTCGCTAAAAGCCGTAAAACTGCTTGATTAGAATTGGCTTTAACCGCATAAGCAAGCAGACTAGGCATCCCTTGAAATGCCTTTTTATAGTCTTTAAAACGTGTAACCAATGCATTGGCGGAATAACAATAAAAAGGAGTCCCCACCTCCTGCGCAAGAACAGCAAGTGAACAACCCTCAGCATGAAGCATACCTTGATGGTAAGAGAAAAAATCCACACTTTCCTCCTACTTTATCAAACGATCAAGAATAAAAGGTTTATCATCTTCACTTTGAGTAACAGATGTTCCTTGCACAGACTTTTCCACACTTGTAATAGGCATTTCCAATGACCCTTTACGCCCACACCCAGCGACACAAACGCCTCCTAAAAGGACAATCATCAACCCCTTTAATATAATTTTCATCTGTCCTCTTTCCTCATCTCGATCTCTTTTTTACCTTTAAAATACAATCACTCAAGCGCTCACAAGACGCTTTTTCCAATACGCAATTTGCCGAAGAACCTCTGAAGGTGCTGTTCCCCCAAAGCTTTTGCGACTTTCAACAGATTTTTCAACGGTCAAAACATCAAAAAGTGTCGCATTGATATTAGAACAAATTGCTTGAAGTTCATCTAATGATAAATCCTGAAGGCGACACTGTTTTTTTTCTGCCAATGCCACAGCACACCCTGTAATATGATGTGCTTCGCGAAAAGGAATCCCTGATTCGCGTACAAGCCAATCAGCAAAATCTGTAGCTGTTGCATAGCCAGAATCAGCGGCTTGTTTCATAGCTTCTTTATTAACTTGTAAATCACCAATAATCCCTGTCATTGCCGCTAAGGATAATTCTAAACTCATAGCCCCATCAAAGACATATTCTTTATCTTCTTGCATATCCTTTGAATAAGCAAGGGGTAACCCTTTCATCACCGTTAACAACCCCATCAATGCACCATTCAACCGTCCTACTTTAGCCCGCACAAGTTCGGCAGCATCAGGATTTCGCTTTTGCGGCATAATAGAGGAACCCGTTGAAAAAGCATCTGATAAACGAATAAAATAAAACTGTTCACTTGACCAAAGAATTATTTCTTCTGCTAAACGTGAAAGATGTGTTGCACAAAGAGCGCCAGCGCTTAAAAATTCCAATGCAAAATCACGATCAGAAACACTATCAATCGAATTGCGTGTGGGTTCTCGAAAGCCTAGCGCTTTTGCTGTCATAAAACGATCAATTGGAAAGCCTGTCCCCGCTAAAGCAGCCGCCCCTAAAGGCGATTCATTCATGCGCTCAAGAGCATCACGCATCCGCGATAAATCTCGACCAAACATTTCAACGTAAGCCATCATATAATGGCCAAATGTTACCGGTTGAGCCAATTGTAAATGCGTAAAGCCTGGCATAAAGGTATCAACATGTTGTTCTGCTCGAATAAGTAATTGCTCTATCAATCCTTTTAAAGCTTGTGCTATCTTTTGCGTTGCTTCACGCACCCACAAGCGAAAATCAACAGCAACTTGATCATTGCGTGAACGCGCCGTGTGCAAACGCCCTGCGACAGGACCAATCAATTCGCTCAGCCGCGCTTCAATATTCATATGAATATCTTCAAGCTTTCGTGAAAAAACAAATTTACCGTCTTCAATTTCTTGGCGAATAAGTTTCAAACCATGAACAATTTTTTCATAATCTGATTGTGAAATGATTTTCGTTTGCGCTAACATAGCCGCATGAGAAAGGGAACCTTCAATATCTTGTCGATAAAGTTTTTGATCAAAATCAATTGAGGCATTAATTTCTTCCATAATTGCAGAAGGACCTGCCGCAAACCGACCACCCCACATTTGGTTCTTTAACTTCTCATCTGTCATATTCTGAAAACACCCATACAAAGGACAAAATTATGATTTCTCAAATTTTCATCAGCGAAAAAAACAATAAAAAAAGGCAATTCTCCCTTGCATTCTTTATCATTGCATTGAGTTTATACGCAACCATAAACTACGATAACAAAAGAGAGTCTTTCCTTTTCAATTTCATTTCAGCAGCAAAAGCAGAAAAAATAAACACTGATAAAACACGAGCAGAAAAAATGATGGCGATCCGAAAAGCAGCAAAAGGCTTTTTTAGCCACATACGATTTGCTGATACGCCCTCAGATATGAAGAAACTCTCTTTCAAGGATATTCAAGGAAAAGAGCGCACACTCAGCGAATTTACTGGAAAACCGATGCTGGTCAATCTATGGGCTATTTGGTGTGCACCTTGCCGCACAGAAATGCCCGAACTTGCGCAATTAAAACATGAATTAGGTGGAGAAAACTTTGATGTCATAGCTATTAATATCGATAAAACTGCTTCTCCTGAAAAAATTCAGCAATTTTTACAGAATATTCATGCGGATAATTTGCTTTACTATCGCGATGAAACAATGGATATTTTCAACAATGTTAGAAAACAGGGGCTTGCTTTAGGACTCCCCATTACATTTCTCATCGATAAAGAGGGATATCTCATTGCTTCCTTCAATGGTGCAGCTCCATGGGCCAATGACGATGCCAAAGCACTTATAAAAGCTGTTATAAAAGAAGCCCTATAACCTAATAACCGCGCCTTTTTAAACGTTGTATAACGAGATCCAGTGCTGATAAAAAAGCAGAACGGTCTTTATGACAAAAAGGACGGGGACCACCTGTTATACTGCCCTGTCCCCGTAAATCTTCCATCAAATTGCGCATCGCCAGAGCTTGACCAATTGAATTTACATCAAAAATACGCCCCGTTGGCGAAAGACAAAAACCCCCAGCTTGCACAACCCGTGCTGCTAAAGGAATATCACTGGTAATAACGATACTTGCCTCATGCACATGTTCTACGATCCAATCATCAGCACAATTGAATTCACCAGCAACGACCACTCTTTCAATGAACGCTTCATCTGGAAGGGACAAAAAACGATTTGCTACAACAAATGTCTTAAGCTGATAACGATTCATCACACGATAAACTTCATCTTTTACAGGACAAGCATCCGCATCAATCAACAAAGTGATAGCAGGCTTTATTGGGATATTCATACCTTGGCTTTCACGCAATAGTTAAGTTCTTTCATATTCATCTGAATGTTGCAAATGCTTGCGATGAAACATTATCGCCGCGTTTATTTCTCCTCCCAAAATAAAAATTGCACTCAATATGTAAAGAAAAATAATAGCAACCATAATAGATGCTAACCCTGCATAGGTAGAAATATAATCAAACATTGTTAAATATTGAGCAAAAGCAATTGAAGCCATAAACCATACAAACATTGTCAGTACAATTCCTGGTAAAATATCTATAAACTTCCGCCGCTCTGCTGGTAGCCATTTATGAACAATCAAAAGGCTTACAAAGAGAACAACCGCTGCGATTATGTAACGCCATAGACGAATGACACCGATATATTCTGTAATGAAAAAAGGATGATTTTGCATAATCTTGATAAGCAGAGGTGTTAAAATCAACAAAACGCTGATCACAATAAGACCTACAGCTCCAAGAATCACAAAAAACAAACTTTGAAAACGACAAAACAACAAGCTACGCCGATCAACAACACGATAAGCTCTATTTAAAGCTGTACGTAATGCCTCTACCCCATTAGAGGCAAAATAAGCCGCCCCAATAACAGAAACTGTCAACACTCCTCCCCGCTGTATGGTTAAAACATTGATAATTTCCTGAGATAAAGGCTCTGCAATGACATCTGGTAATAACTGCACCAAAGCTTTGATTTTTTGCGGTGTATATGTAAAAGCACCAAGAAAACTGGCAAGAGAAGTTCCAAAAATAAAAAAAGGAAAAAATGCTAAAAGCCCAGAGAGCGCGACATGGCTTGCAAAAGCACTCCCATTATCACGCCAATAATGGCTTACTGCGTCAACAAGGATACGATAGCTATACCAAAAGATATTTCTTAACAAATCTCTATACTTTCTGGTAAAACTCTTCCTCTGTCTATTTCAAGCTTTATAAAAAACATCAAAACTCTGCAAACAAACATTTTCCGATGTTGCAATATAAATGGCAATAATCAATACGGTCAAGCCTAACTTTATACTAAAACAAAAACAACAACCCACTATATGAAATTCTACAACGACTTCATTTTTTTGTCTCTTCTATAGATCAGTAACCTCTTCTGTACATCATATGCCCTATAGAGAGTTAAGCACGATAATCTTGCACACATAAAACCTTTTGAAGTCATGGTTATCTGTATCGAAGCAATCGCCACTCTTTTTTATTGCAATCTATGACTGAATAGAGAAAAAACTTCTTATCGATTTCTAGAAAAAACCAATGAAATTCAACAAAAAACCCTTGCTTTTATTCACCCTTTTTTAGAAACACTCTGACGTCCAAAATCAGGAGCATCAATTTCCTGTCCAGCATCAATAATATTGCGACGTACAGCACGCGTACGTGTAAAAAAGTTAAACAATGTCTCACCATCTCCTAAACGAATTGCCTGCTCTAAAAAAGCAAGCCCCTCACTAAAACGGCTCAACATTTCTAAAATAGCATCCTTATTATGCAAACAAATATCGCGCCACATAACAGGATCAGAAGATGCTAAACGTGTAAAATCACGAAAACCGGAAGCGGAATAAGCAATGACTTCTGAATTTGTTACTTTTTCTAAATCACTCGCTGTCCCAACAGTATTATAAGCAATCAAATGCGGCAAATGTGAAACAATAGCCAAAACAAGATCATGATGTTTAGGATCCATCTTTTCGACACGCGCACCACAAGCTTCCCAAAACGCTGTTAATTGTGCGACAGCAGCAGCATCACTCTCAGCAAAAGGCGTTAAAATACACCAACGATTCATAAATAAATCAGCAAAACCAGCATCCGGTCCTGAATATTCCGTTCCAGCAATTGGATGCCCTGGAATAAAATGAACTGTTTTTGGCAATAAAGGTGCCATTTCCGCAATAACCAACGCTTTCGTAGAACCAACATCACTCACAATCGCTCCAGGTTTTAAATGATCACGAATGGTTTTTGCTACTTCTGCACTAGCCCCAACAGGAACAGAAAGAATAACCAAATCTGCTCCTTCAACAGCTTTTGCATTATCTGTCGTATAAAAGTCCCCAAGCTCCAATTCGCGTGCTCTTTTCAAGGTTTCTGAACGACGTGTTGCAATAGAAATCTGAGCCGCAAGATTTTTCTTTTTAATAACTCTTGCTAAAGAAGACCCAATCAGACCGATTCCAATGAGTGCTATTTTTTCAAATTGAATATGGGGCATCTTTCACCTTCAAAGATTCTTTGCAAATGGCAATAAAAACAATTGTAAAATCATAATTTTCCTGTCTGTTTGTTCAAGAGTTATGCGTAAAACATTAAAAAACGACAACTAGGAAATAAAGAATAACGCAATTTACCAATCATCACCTGCGCAAGCTGACAACAGATCATTTTACCTAGAAAATACATAAAAATTAAATGCACTCTCAATTAAGATAACAACGACTCTACATAAAATCTCATCAGTTTACTTTATCTTACTAATTTACTCACAAAAAACGCATCAAAAGCGTAAGCAGACACCAACTCTTTCCAAATTATCCCAATACGTTCATTAATTTGTACATCAGACCTATATAAGAATGTATTACGCCTCCACCTACAACATCAACACAAGTTTTATGAATATTGAAAACACCATAAAATAACCCATACAAAAAATACCATTAAAAACATTTTCCTCTCCCGACTCCTGATACCGTAAATCAAACAAATATGAGAAAAACACGCCCTCTCAATAAAGAAAAAGTTTGATAACAAAAACACCGAATATCCCTTTAATGGAGTCATACTCCTCACGTAAAACAAAGCGCCCTAAACAGGATAGATTTGGATTACAAATTCATGCGTTTGTTTTAAAAAGACATCTCTCTCCCCAACCTATCTCACGACAGTGTTTGTAAATGTTATAACTATAAATCCATTAAGCACGACCCTCTTCACACTTAATAAAACACTATCATTATATTTGCCTACCTCCAATGTTGCAAAAAACCTTGGAATTTGAGAGCATTCATAAGAGGCATTTTTAGTGCTTTCTTGCACAGTTTTTATCCACACGCCTCCACTTATGACGTGCAAAAGACATCGTTTTGATTGACTCAATATAAAAAATGATGAGTTATAATAATAAACAATGGCTTGCTCTGTTTATAAGACACATTCATTGCTAAGATAATCATCTCTGTATCAAAAATAAAAATCTCCCCATAGGTACTGTCGTTTTCATCATAATCTATTTTGACTTTCTCCTCATCCCACGAAGATTCTTAGTTCATACCGATCTGCAAACAATTCATTTTCTTGTCTAAAAGATTCCACTAATTCACTATTTTAAGTGATTCAATTAATCTGTAATATATTGATTTATAAATATAATAATTGTTTTTCAATTTGAATCATAACTTCAAATACGGTAAAATTCTTCCATCACAAATCCTCTTACCAATTAAAATCTCTTGTCTGCACATCACAAGAAGACATGTGAGAAAAAAATGATGCAAAACGCTCTCTAATACCAAAAACTGTAGCAAATTAGAGACCAGACAAATATATGATGATGCTCTGGCTTGCATTTTTATTAAGCGTAAAGATAGAGATGCTCTGTGGATTTTATATTCTTCACGGAGCACTTTACCGTTATACCATTCACAAAAGCCGTCGCGAAATAGATATGACGCGCATTGATAAATATTTCTAAGAAAGCCTATGAACGTGTCTTCTGTTGTTTGAGATGCTCTGTTTTGCCTGAAGGGTGTTACCCCATTAAGGCACTATGAACCAGCCTAAGATTCACCACATACTCACACAAAAACACCGAATGCGTAAAATTTTACCTGAGCTCTATATCACGAACCAACAGTGTTTTACGACACAACAAGATAATAAAACGGTGTAAAAACTGCCTTTCGAAGATAAATAATTTTTCTGAAGAAAAATTTCTATAAAACTTTCAAGCTCTTCAAGAGCATCCTCAAAACCACAACTAACCTCTACTTGATAACACAATAGTTTTAATTGCTGAAAATACCTCTTTGCCATATTAAAAAAATAAAAAATCATCATATTTCTAAACTGTTAAGCTACTATCTGGCGTCGTGCAATAATTGTAAGCCCTAACAAAACTTGACGAATGATAGCTTCACCCAAAAGTGGATTTTTACGACTGTCTAAAACAGCACTCTGAATTCTTTCCATTGCATAGGAAATCTGTTCTAACTTCCAATATTTTAAAGCTTGTTCAACTGTCTTTTTCCGTTGAAAAAAAATGGGAGGCCGTGCTTGAGAAACCACCGTAAAAGGCGATTTTCCTTCAACTTCTACCTGATAACGCAATAGCTGTAATTGCTGAAAATGCCTTTGTGCTGCACTCAAAATGAAAAAAAGCGCCCCATGCAATGCTGCATGTCGGTTAAAATGCGCTTCAAAGCCTGATATATCGCCCAATAAAAGAGCATCAATGACTTCATCTTGAGAAAGAGCACTGACATCGCTTACAACAGCTTTGACATCTTCAAGAGTAATATGAACATTTGCAGCGTAAAGACAAAGCTTTTCTAATTCACCTCGTGATACAAGGCGATCCGCCCCTAAACTTTCATGCAACCATCTACGTGCATCCAAAGAAAGAGTCTTTTTAAATTGCCCTAAAACCTCATCAATCAAACCGTCAAGAGAACGCATATCATCTGCAAAACAGGGCAGAGCCATTGCTTTTGACGCGGTTTCAACAGCATTGCGCAACCCTGTTCCTTTTTTTAAATCCCCTGCCTCAATGAGAATAAAACAGGCTTCTGGTGGGTTCTCAATTAAAAGTTTCAAGGCAGCAAGAAAACCTTTTTGGTTAGCAGCATTAGAGATCCATATCAAACGGTCTCCCCCAAAAAGCGATAACGTACGCGCTTCATTTTCCAAACGTGCAGGATCTTTATCAATTTCAGCAGCATCCAAACGAATTGTCGAAAATGGATCTTCTATTGCTACCTTTGTAAGTTTTGCAAAACATTGTGCACGCTCACAAATAAGACCACGATCTGGCCCATAAATGAGAACAATAGGAAAAGCACGTGAAAAACGCGTTAAAAACTGATCAACTTCATGTGCTTTTTTCTGAGCCACATTATTAATCCATTAACAGTTCATCATCATCAAGAACTTCCCCGCGAACTTTCTGAAACATGCCAATCAAATCATTGACATCCAAGCCCTTACGCTCTTCATGACAGACATCCAAAATCACTTTTCCACCATGCAACATCAAGGTGCGATCACCATAATCAAGAGCCTGACGCATAGAATGAGTCACCATAATAGTCGTTAACTTTTTATCTTTAACGATTTTTTCAGTCAACCGCATCACAAAATCAGCCATTCCAGGATCAAGCGCTGAGGTATGTTCATCAAGCAATAAAACATCCGCATGAGCTAATGTTGCCATCACAAGGCAAACAGCTTGGCGTTGCCCACCTGATAAACTGTCCATAGGATTATGAATATATGCTTCAAGACCAATGCCTAATTGAGCAATTTTTTCTCGAAAAAATTGCCGTTTCTCATGATTTAAAGCCGAGCGCAAACCACGACGACTTCCTCGAAGAGCAGCAAGAGCCAAATTTTCTTCAATTGTTAAAGAACCACAACTGCCTATCAAAGAATCTTGAAAAACACAAGCAACCTTTCCAGCGCGTTCACTGACTGACTGCCTAGAAACATTTTGCCCATTGATAACCACTTTCCCTGTTGAGGGAAGCGTTGCACCCGCTAAAACACTGAGCAAGGTTGATTTACCAGCGCCATTTGAACCGATAACCGTAACAAAACTACCCTGATCAATTTTAAGGTTAATATCAATTAAAGCCTGTTTTTCCAAAGGTGTTTGCGGTTTAAATGTAACCCCAACATGAGAAAACTCAATCACGTTTACGCCTCCTCCAATAGCGTGGCACAATAAGGGTTAAAATAACCAACAGTGAAGTAATCAACTGAAGATCTGTCGACGTATCAATACCAATTCCATTTGCCTCAAATGCAAATTGCACCGCCACACGATAAAGCACAGACCCCACAATACAGCTGATTATAATCCAAAAAATATTACGCGTACGAAATAAAGTTTCACCAATAATCACAGCTGCCAACCCAAAAACAATTGTTCCAATTCCACCGGTAATATCCGTTGCAATCGCAGTTTGAATATAAAGAGAACCGCCAAGTGCAACACAAGCATTTGAAAGCCCCATACCAAAATAAATTAACGCCGACGTATGAACCCCTTGAGCTGTAGCCATCCGTGGATTAGCTCCCATTGCACGCATAGCAAGACCTATTTCGCTTTCCAAAAAACGCCAAATCAAAAACGCCACAACCAGCAATACAGTACCAATGAAAAGAGGCCGCACAAAAATATCAGACAAACCAAACAGATTATAAAAGGGCGTTAACGCCGTATCAGCAAGCGCTAAATTAACATTAGATCCTCCCATAATTCCCATAATACGAAGATTAACCGTATAGAGCGCTGACATTGTTAAAATGGAAGCCAAAAGATTCAAAATACCAAAACGCAAATTCAACATAGCTGTTAATAAACCAGCTACCATGCCTGCAAAAAAAGCACATGCCATAGCTGCCCATGCATTAAAACCTAAAAGAATCAAAACACCACAGACACAAGACCCAAGAAGAAATGAGCCATCAACTGTTAAATCAGGAAAGTCCAAAACGCGAAAAGAGAGATAAACCCCTATAGCCACAAACGCATAAATAAGACCTAATTCCACAGCGCCAGAAAACGCAAATATATTCATGTAAAGACAATCCCCATGAAAACTTAACGTATTTTATTGTATCAACATCCTATCAATGAAAGTCATTGAATCACTTTTGTCGCACGATCAATAACTGCCTGCGGAATAACAATCCCCGCTTTTTTTGCTGCTTTCATATCAATTCGAATGTCATTATTAGCCGCCTGCACAACGTCAATATCACCAGGCTTTTCACCCTTTAGAATACGCACAACCAACTTCCCAGCATCAACCCCTACATCATAGAAATTCACACCTTGCGTCATAAAAGGACCGCGTCCAATAGAATTAGCATCAACAGTAAATATAGGAACATTTGCCTCCTGTGTGACCTTTACTGCACCCTCTAAAACAGAAAGAACCGTATTATCAGCAGGAATAAAAATGATATCTACCTTACCGATTAAAGCCCGTGTTGCTGCCTGAACATCTGAAGGCTTTGGTGCTGATGAAGGAATGATTTCAATTCCAACTTTTTTTGCCGCATCCTTTAACACCTTAAGTGTTGAAACCGAGTTTGCTTCAGAAGCATTATAAAGATAACCAATTTTTTTCAAATCTGGTTTTACTTCTTGTAAAAGTTTAATACTTTCTGCAACATCTATACGATCAGAACTCCCCGTCATATTACCGCCAGGTTTGGTAAGCGAAGAAACGATTTTAGCTCCGATAGGATCAGAAATCGCCGCAAAGACGATAGGAATTGTTTTTGTTGCCGCAAGCATTGTTTGTGCTGAAGGCGTGGTAATCGCTACAATAACATCAGGTTTATCACCAACAAATTTACGTGCAATTTGCGTTGCTGTTGAAATGTTGCCTTGCGCTGATAAAAAGGTGAGCTGAAAATTTTCACCTTGCTTATAACCATTTTCTGCAAGAACATCTTCCACACCTTTACGAACGGCATCCGCAGCAGGATGTACCATAATTTGTGTGAGAGCAACTTTAACCTGTTTAACTTGGTCATCCGCTTTTGCAACACTGTTCATCATAAAAACAGCTGCAATGATGATCCCTAATATATTTATTCTCTTCGACATTATACTCCACCCCTCTCTATGCAAAATTAAAAAAGGAATAATCTATTACTGAAGAATCTTCTAAAATCAATCTTTATTTCAATTTATTAAAACATGGACAAAATAAATCAAACTAAAATGATATTTTTTTGTTGCAATTCGTAGAAGCCTACGCCATACAAGCAAGATATATATCGAATCGGTCAGCGGGTGTAGCTCAGGGGTAGAGCACAACCTTGCCAAGGTTGGGGTCGTGGGTTCGAATCCCATCGCCCGCTCCATTGAATTTTGTATTTATTCGTTCTTGCGCGGAGCTGTAGCTTGCCGCTAGGTTTTTTTCACCAATTTATTTTTTCAAAGTTTTTTTTAAATTCGTAATTCCTTGTGAAGCATCTATTGGTTTGGGGGCTTAGATTATCAGATAACAATTTTTAACTTAGACGGATTTTTTCTGGAAGGTTGCTGTTGTCTGTTAAGTCGTTAAAGCCGTGTAAAATAAGCTTGAAAAGCGAAATGAACAATTCCCATTAGTTCATGACGTTATTTGGCAACAATAACTTTATTTCTTGCCATCCCGAGAATAATTTTTCACTATTGGCGGCAGATCTTTTACGACCTTAGCAGGTTATAGAAGCTTATATAAAAGAATTTGGGATTACTTTTGAATTGACAAATTTTTTACAGCCCCAGTATTAAAAGATCAATTTAAAATGATGGATAATGACAAAGAAAACAAATGTTAAACAAATCAAAAATTGACTTATCATTAGAGAATAATTTTTGCTCGAAGGTACGTTTTTTTACCAAAATCATGCCCTAAAATGAAGGTTGTTGATTTTCCAAATGGAGTATCTTCTGTTAATTCAACATTTGCTTCAGACACATTCAATACTGTCTCTGCTAAAAATTTACAAGAAACTATACCTACAAACCAAGCAAAATCCATAATCCATTCCTTTAATGCACAAAAACTACCTTTAGCTTGGTGGGTTGGACCTCATTCGTCTCATTATAAAGTTGATGAAGTTCTCTTATCTATTGGTTTAGAGCATGTTGAAACAGAGGTAGGAATGGCAGCTTTAGCACAAAATATAGACTCACATGTTACTTCTACGCCAGATAATTTCAAAATCAAGGAAGTTGAATCACTTCAAGATTTTAGAGATTACGGAAATGTTATGGCATCAGTCTTCGAGACTTTTGATGAAGAAGCGGTTATATTTTATGAAACAATAGGCCGTTGTTATAAAAAAGATCCCGATGTAGAGATGTTCGTTGGTTACATAAATAATAATCCTGTAGCAATATGTTTTTGTATTAAAGCAGATGGAGTTGGTGGAGTGTATGATATTGTCACCAATCCAGATTTTCAGAAAAGAGGTGTTGGGACATTCATGACAAAAATTGCTATTGAGCATTTAAAAAGAAAGAAATGTCATGTTATTGATATGCAAGCATCTCACGAGGGAATTGGCATTTATAAAAAATTGGGTTTTATAAACTTTGGTGAATTTAAAGTTTATTCCAATAAACACATGATCATTGAGCGATGAATTCTTTTCATCGATAAGCGAACTTATTATTTTCAGCAAAACTCAAATACAGAAAACCAATCTATACAACCAAGAAAGTTTAGCCAATCTCCTTTAATACTGATAGTGAAAAGCTAAAAAGTTATTACAAATATAATTGTTTCAAATGACTCACTCAAATTTTCTTACTTTTATAATTTTCAGGATCATTGTCTTAAAAAAGATATCTATCACAGATCTAAGTTGAACAAGTGAAAATTTTATTTGATATGATTGATAATTTACTGTCTGTTACTGATAATTATAAAAAACTCGAAAAAGCAAATATTTAAAACTACAGTTATATCATAGTTTGTTAGATGGTTAGTCTGTTAGTCAATTAATAGAAAAAATCTTCGCTTTATACAATAATCAAAGGAGCATCAAAACCCTTTTAAAGGTCCTTTATGTATATTGTTTCTTTTTTTATATCACAGTTGATGATGAGAAATCTCTCACGCTAATTGTATTATTTTTACACGAAATAAACTGTTTTCACCTACTATTTGAATAAATTAAGTTTTTGAGATTTCTGGAGCATCATTTGAAATGACAAAAGAAATCTTCCCTTGTACTTGTGCAAACAGCGTGAACATCCTTTGATAATTCTCTTGCTTGAACAAATTCTTATCCAGAATAATCTTCAACACAAAAATAAATCAATAATTTGATTCATAGAGGTAATTTATCATTATTCATATTAAGCAATCGTCTCAAATATCATAGGATTATCTCATTTCAAATCTCTATATATTAAATCACTCACAATCATCTGCTTACACATCACAAGCGGAATTGACGTATCAATAAAATTCACTTGAAGAAAGGAATAAAAGTTCTTCTTATAAACGCTCTAAAATACTAAAGCTTATCGCAACATTGGGAGCTAAAAATAGTATAGGGGGTACCCCTTTCACCTTAAAAACGTAAAAATGGGAAGCATAATAGCTTTACACTTCATAGAGGCTTTAGACCATTCACGAACGTTATTATAAAATGGATGTGACACACCTTGAGAGAAATCTCTTTAAAATAAACATGTTAATTAACAATATAAGTGCATTCTATTTGAAGCATACTATTTTACGTGAGGAACATAACTTCAATCAACGTAAAATAAGGCGTTGAACAGTCATAGTGCACAATAAAATCAGATCAGTTTAAATACTTAATGATGAAATCCATTAAATGACAGAATAAAAATTCAAGTTTGAAAAGATTAAACTACACGCTACAGATCTATTGAAGCTCCGATTGTGCAATCGACTACCTTCTTGCTAGAACTAAATCACTATAAATATAAAAACCTTAAATCCCACTCTAAATCCGTAAAAGTTTCTAGATCTTGCTGTATTAAATGTTGAAACTCCTCATGGCTGCTCATCTGAAACGCCAATAATTCCATAAAGCAGTTCCATAAAAAAAGGATAATGACGTTGTAATATCCGAAAAAATTCACTTCATCACCTAAAAGATCATTGATAACTCCATCAGGACGTATCAATTTCTATTTAGAAAACCCTACCCATGCCGACAAAAACTCTGTAAATGTTAGATATATTCAATAATTTTTATAACGATTTTGGCTCATCCTGTTTTGCCACCAATGTAAGAAACAGCAAATATAGTGGAATCAGCCAGCTTTAATATAGTCTTGTAAAAAGTCTTTCCTTCTACTCTTTTTGCTATAAAATCATGATTTTACAATTCCTTGCTCTCTTTTTTATACTCAAAATTGCCTCTGAAACAGGATAGATTAATCGTAAAAAATATATAAAAGAAATGAATTATAACATTTTTTTCTCATCCTTCTTAATACAAAATAACTGTTAAGATACAATGCGCTAACACTTATCAGTCATAAGTTCAAAATAGCATATAATAATGAAACAAATTCATAGAGTGAAGATTTTTCACAATCAATTATTGTATTAATCTTTCCATAATGCATAAAAATGATGAAGCGGCCCTCGCCCTTTCCCTACTTTTAAAGCATTTGAGGCAGTTAAAGCGCCATGCAAATAATCTTTTGCTTGTTTAACAGCGCAATCCAGAGGTTGGGTAGGTAACAGAGCTGCAATGGCGGCAGAAATGGTACACCCTGTCCCATGATCATGAGTGGTTGAAAGACGAGAAGCTTCAAGTATAACAAGGTTTTCACAATCACAATAAAGATCTGGACTAGAACAATCATAATTTTCTGTACTATTTCTGGTAAGCGTATTCAAATGTCCTCCTTTTAACAAAACTGCATGACACCCTAGTGCCAAGAGTCGTGGAGCATATTGATACATAGTCTCTAAAGACCATTGCACTTCATCTCCCAATAACAGTGCAGCTTCAGGCAAATTTGGCGTGATTAAAGTTGACATCGGCACAAGAACATCACGCATAATTTCAATTGCATCAGACTTTAAAAGAACATCACCACTTTTTGCAACCATAACCGGATCAAAAACAATGGAACGCGCTTTATGATAAGCAAGACGTTCTGCAATAACCTGTGCAATCTGAGCATTTGCAACCATACCAATTTTAACGGCATCAACATGTATATCCTCAAAAACAGAATCAATTTGATCTGCAACAAAAGAAGCATCTAATGCCTGAAAAGAACGCACACCCTGAGTATTTTGTGCAACAACAGCTGTAACCACACTCATACCATAAGTTTTCATAGCTGAAAAAACCTTTAAATCCGCCTGCATTCCAGCGCCACCAGAAGGATCTGTTCCCGCAATAGATAAAATCCGTGGAATAAAAAGTTTATCTTTTTGTAATTCCATCAACCTCTTTCCTTCTGTTTTTAAATATCGGAAAATGAGTTACCGAAAAAATAGATGCTTGAAAAAACATAAAGAAGATGTTTTCTCATGTGAATTATATTATATACGAAGTCTTCTTATAGATATAAAATGGAAAATGTAGTGCTTATCCTTCGTTCTATTCTTTTTACGTTCGCTTTTTATACAACAACTTTCATACAAATGATTCTTTACGCTCCCGTTTATTTTTTAATGCCCCGCAAAAAGGCATGGATTGTCCCTAAAACATGGGCGCGCGTTACACTCTTTTTGCAAAAATACATCGCAGGTACAAGTTATGAGATTGAAGGTTTAGAAAATCTTCCCAAAGGAGCCTATATCATTGCTCCAAAGCATCAATCGGCTTGGGAAACTTTCAGTCTTGTTCCCTATTTAGATGATCCCACTCTCATTTTAAAACGTGAATTGATGTGGATTCCATTGTTTGGCTGGTATATGGCAAAAACACAAATTATCCCCATTAACCGTACAACGCCCATCAAAGCCTTAAAAATGGTTATACAAAAAGCAAAAGAGAAAGTAAAACAAGGGCGCCAAATCTTGATTTTTCCCGAAGGAACACGCCGACAACCCGGTCAAGAACCAGATTATAAGTCAGGAATTGTCGCGCTCTATAATGAATTAGGGCTTCAAGTTGTGCCCATTGCACACAATGCGGGTTTATATTGGCCACGCAATAATTTTCGCCGCTATCCCGGAACAATTCGTGTCCGTATTCTTCCCCCGATAGAAGCTGGTTTAAGCAAACGTGATTTTCTAGATCAACTTGTCCAAAAAACTGAAAAAGCGTGTGATGAACTGCTTCTCTTAGCAGCTCAAGATCCTACCCCTCCTCCTATGCCACCATACGCTGTTCAAAAGCTTCAAAAACTAAATCATCATGAAACAATGCACTGATTGATCAGAATAATGCATCACTTTGTATATTGAGCAGAGTATATGGAACAAAAATATAAGAAAGATACTTCAAACTTTCTAATTCAAAATTATAAAACACATGTACATTACAAGAAATGATTGATGTGTGAATTTTTTTGAGAAAGAATTCTTCTTCTCTTTAAAATCGTTTAAATAACATAAATCATATTGATTTATAAGGATATTTTATCGTTATTCAACTTGAATGAGAACCCTGAATACCGTAAGATTCTCTCATTTCAAATCTATTCCATTTTGAATCAATTAGAATCTTTTGCTTGCACATTACAAGCAGGGATATCTGTGTGAATAAAACGATACAAGAAAAGATTAAAATGCTTTTTACGACCCCTCTCAAGTGCCAAAGGCTGTCCTAACAGGAGGACAAGAAAAATGTATGATTATGCCGATTCGTTCCTTCCTAAGAAACATCAATCCCCCAAGAACCTGAAATCTTGTACAATCTTCATTATTTAAAAAGTATTTCTTGAGATACTGTAAGTCATCAAACCAAATTCAAGGGGAAAATAAAAATGAGTATTGGTTTTTATCTCCGAGATACAACGGATACAGCAATTAACCATCTTTCCTTCCTAACCTAGACTTAAAAGCTTTGTGTGCTACATTAAAACAATTCTAAATAACGAATAAGAAGGAACTAGATTTAAATTAATGCAACGTCTCTTCTATAATTTATTTTTTTCTGTGATTTTGAGTTTATTCAGCGCTGTTGCTCTAGCGCAGCCTTTTATTTCTGTTGATGTTACAACGGGGCATATCTTAAAACATAATCAAGCTTTTGAGCGTTGGTATCCTGCTTCCTTGACAAAATTAATGACCGCTTATGTTATTTTTCGTGCCATGAGCCGAGGGGAAATTTCACCAAACAAACATATCACCATCAGCGAATACGCCGCAAAAGCTCCCTCATATCGTTCAGGCTATAAAGCTGGTTCTGTACTCACACTTGATACAGCCTTAAGTATCACCATGGTTAAATCTGCCAATGATTTAGCCATTGCCATGAGTGAAGCTGTTGCAGGTTCACAGAAAGATTTTGTACGTAAAATGAATAGCGAAGCTAAACGTTTAGGCATGTTTGGAACGCATTTTGCGAACGCAAGTGGTTTACCAGACCCTCAAAACTACTCCACGGCGCGCGATATTGCTCTTTTAGCCGTTCAAATACGTCGAGAATTTCCGCAATATGCTCATTATTTTTCTATTCCAGCCATTGATTTTGGTCATAATCGAAAAATCCAGCATAACTCAAACAACCTCATTGGCCGTTTTTATGGAATAGACGGTATGAAAACAGGCTTTATTTGTGCCTCTGGTTTTAATCTTGTTGCCTCAGCCACCCGCAATAAACGTACAATTATTACTGTCATTCTAGGTGCTAACAACATAACTGAAAGAGAAGAAAAAGCTGCACAACTTCTTGAAACAGGATTTTTGCACCAAGGAAGACCCCAATTAACACTAGCAACATTAAAACCTTATGGGAGAAATATAACACAAGCCAACAATATGAGACAACAAACATGCACACCTGAAGCCATAAAAATGCATGCAAATTCATATGATGATCAAGGAAATATTATTCTCACCTCACCTTTTATCACTGCTCCACCTCCTTTTTCTCATCCTTTACCAGTACACCTCATTCGTACGCCAAAAACACCTAAAATAACAGTAAAGCCACTAAGAAAGCCCCATGGTTCGTATAAAAGACGCGCAAACCATTCTATAAAAAAGCCATAAATCATAATCTACGATTAATTATAATACTTTGATTTATAATGATAATTAATTATTTTGTATCTTATGTTAGAACCACAAATGTTGTAAGATTCTCCCATTTCAAATCTGTATTTGTTGAATCAATAAAAAACCTGTTTCTTGCACGTCACAAGGTAGAGGAACATGTAGATAAAATAATTAAAACAAGGAATAAAAATTCCTCCTATAAGTTCTTTCAAGAACCAAGAATTATCATAACATTGACGCTAAAAAAGTGTATGATATACCCCGCATACACCTACCTTTATAAGTGTAAAGATAGTGGTACAATGGATTTCATAGGGCGTTAACCATTATATCCCTCACGGACACCATTATAAATTGGTTAAACGTACTGAAATATGTTTTTTTAAAACAAAACCACGGTTGATGATTAACATGAAAATAAAGCGCATCCCTCTCACGCTTATTACTGGTTTTTTAGGCTCTGGCAAAACAACTTTGCTCAACCGTATGCTACAAGACCCTCTTTTAACAGAATGTGCTGTTATCATCAATGAATTCGGCGAAATCAGTATTGACCACCTTCTAGTTGAAAAAACGACAGAAGGAATTATTGAGCTTGCCAATGGTTGCTTATGCTGCAATTTACGCAGTGATCTCATCGACACATTAATTGATTTAATAAATCGCGTTCAAACAGGACAGATCAAACAACTCAATCATATTATCATTGAAACCACAGGGATGGCTGATCCCGCCCCTATTTTACAAATACTTTTAAGCCACCCGTTATTTATTCAAACATTGTCCATAAATGCTGTTCTTGCAACATTTGATACACTAAGCACACTTTCCATATGTGAGCGCTACCCTGAAATATATAAACAATTAATATTTGCTGATAAAATTATTCTCACCAAAACAGATCTTAGAGACCCACAAACGCTTTCAGATACGCTTTTTAACACACTTAAAACGATCAATCCTACAGCACAAATCATTGACGCCCATTCTGAAGATTTTTGTTCAAATCTGTTAATAAATAACACATTATGGGATGAAAAAGTAGAAAATACAAAACTTAAACAAAATCTTACGACTACCCCACATGATCATCCCCCCCATAAAACCATTCGTACCTTTTCACTCAACTGTGAGGGTCCTGTTGATTACGCCACAATTGAAGCTTTTTTAGATCTCCTACAAGAGCGTTATGGTACAAAACTATTACGTATTAAAGCAATTATCGCACTGCATGATGACCCTTATCGCCCACTTGTATTACATGGCGTACAAACATTTTTTCATCCTCCCATAAGATTGCCAGCATGGCCAAAAGGAATAAAACAAACACGTTTTGTCATCATTGCCGATGGTGTTGAAAAAGAAGCAATACAAAAGCTCCTCAATGCTTTCTTTAATAAACCAGCAATAGATACTGCAGACAAAACAGCTCTCTTAGAAAATCCTCTAGTCATTCCAGGAATAAAATTTTAATTTTTTCTCCCCTTCAATGATATAACATTAAATTCATTGGCACCACCATCTTTATGCTTTTAAAGAAGCAAACCAGCATCATCACACACTTTGCTAATCCCCAATGTCGAACAGCTCTTGGCACTTGAGACAGTTCATAAAAAGCGTTTTAGTCTTTTCTTGCACAGCTTTACCCCCGCGGCTATCCCCGTTTGTAATGCGCAAGCAAATGGTTTTAATTGATTCAACATGGAGAAACTTTGAAACGAGAGAATCTTACGGTATCCAAGATTCTAATTCAAGTTGAATAATGCTAAAAATATCCTTATAAATCAATATGATATAAATCTATAAACATTCCTATTCAAGTTTATTCACATAATGGAATAAAAAATAAGAAAATACACATTTTTAACAATGCGTTCTAAACAATAATGCCTCCCATAAAATTATTCGTACCTTTTCACTGAACGGCAAAATCACTATAGACTACCACAATTGAAACTTTTTAGCTCTCTTACAAAACCGCATGACGCAAAATAACTACGTATTAAAACACTCCAGCGCTAACATATTACCCTTATCTGTAAAATAGTCACCCTCACACAAAATAGAACATCATTTTATCGCGAATTCACGCACTCGTTTAAAAACACCGTCTCTCAATACGCATCATTCCTATTTCAAGACGCTACCCATAAATAATATAATACAAAATTCTCCATCTTTACTCTATAAATATGCAAACTGGTAGCCTCATACTCTTGCCAGTTAAAAATGTTTTAGAAAACTTGGCACTTTAGAGTACTCATGAAAACTATCTGTGCTCTTTTCTTTAAGAGTTTTATTCACATGCTAATCCAATTTTATGGTGTGCAAAAAATGGTTTAGATTGATTCATTATAAACAGATTTTAAGATAAAAGGATCTTATGATATTGAGTCCCTCAATTCAAACTGAAGATAATAAACTGTCATTGTAAATCAAATTGTTATGATAAAAATTTTAATACCCATAAATCTGTAATCAGATTGTTTTCTCTCTAAATGCACTTCATCTGCGAACCACTTCATGTGACTCATTTCACAAATCGATTGGATAAATTCTTGGTTCTAAAATGTTCTGTTCAACTCTATATTTACTCCAGCTAAGTGAAATCAAAATCCCTGTTAAGAAAAAAACAAAATCATACAGAGGCAATATCGCATTTTAAAATGTATGAATATATCTTATATAGTAGCACGACGAGATAATATTTTACAGCATGAAAGAAATAAAAAGAGAAGTACATTTTATATTAACTTACTCTTCACTAAAAATGAAGATTGATACCAGTACCGATGTGCAAACAATCCAACTTCTTTGAGAAAATTCCTCTTGGCTTCCCACTTCATCTAATTTACTTACATAAGACTCTATGAAAAAATTCTAGGCTTTAAAAGATTGACTACTCACTTAAACACCGTATGCGTAAAGTTTTTGCATATCCTGTATCGCCATTTATAAGTGATAGTGTCTACGGTGCAGCAGGATACAATAACACTCACTGTATTAGAGAAACTGAAGTTTTATCAATATCGCGATTAAAAACGTAACGTTTTCCATAAACTTCAACAGTTGGAGGCTGACGATTTTTTTCAAAAAAATCATAACCTTTCTTAAGCATAACCCAGAATTGATAATGAGGATCATTGCTATGACGTAACATATTATCCTCGGTCATGCGGAAAGGAAAAGCCTGCAACTGAAACTCTCTTTGTCCTCCTTTAAAAGCATCCCGTGCAAACGCATAAATCTGAGCCATATTCTTATCACTCATAGAATAACAACCTGCGGAAAAGCAAGAACCATGCACCATAAGATTGCTTCCTGTACGACCATTTTCCTGATCATAAAGGTTAGGAAAACCTATATTAAAGGAAAGATAATATTTTGAATACGGATTCATTTGGTTTGCACTAATAGTATAAAAACCTTCTGGTGTCTGAAGGTCCCCTTCCTTATATTTAGGTCCAAGCTGCCCCGACCATTTACAAATGCCATAGCGAGCAACCAAGATAAAAGGCCCTGAACGAGATTGCTTCCAAACTTCAGCAAGATTTTCTTCCTTGAAAAATCGCATTACAATTGGTGCATAAGGATCAATATCGTATAAAGCCATTCTGTTCTGGATTTCTTGTGGCAACGGCTGCTCAACTTTGGCACGAATAGAAGCTGGCAATCTTCCTCCACATGCCGTCAATATTCCCACTACAAACAACACACACACAGCGAAGAATCTGCTAAATGTCATCGAATAAAACTCCAATCAATCCCCTCACAAAAAATAACCTATGTTAGAGATCGACCAATTTGAAGGTATTTTTCCCTTCGTTCTTGTTTAAGAACTTCACCATCTTTTCCAACCATAGCTTTTAAAGCCTCTGAAATAACATCACCCGTTGCATCAATGACAATCTCTTTGCCACGATGCGCTCCCCCTAAAGGTTCCGAAATAATGCCATCAATAATCTTTAAGCGATACAAATCTTGAGCGGTAATACGCATATTCATTGCAGCATCTTTTGCACGAGCTGGATCACGCCATAAGATAGAAGCTGCTCCTTCTGGTGAAATAACAGAGTAAATTGCGTGCTCCAACATATAAACTTTGTTGGCAGCCGCAATTGCTATCGCTCCCCCTGAACCGCCTTCTCCAATAACAACCGAAACTACAGGAACTTTCAAACGCAAAGTTGCAGCTGTTGATTGAGCAATTGCTTCCGCTTGCCCACGTTCTTCAGCGCTTACCCCAGGATAAGCACCTGCTGTATCAATAAAAGTGAGGAGTGGCAAACCAAAGCGGTCAGCCATTTCCATAATACGTACAGCTTTACGATATCCTTCTGGGCGCGCAGAACCAAAATTATAGCGCAAACGTGTTTGCGTATCGTGACCTTTCTCTTGACCGATATAAGCAACTGCTTCTCCCCTAAAGCGTGCAAACCCAGCTTGAATAGCCTCATCTTCAGCAAACTTGCGATCTCCTGCCAAAGGTGTAACATCACTCAATAGGCGTTTAGAATAGTCCATAAAATGGGGACGATCAGGATGACGAGCCACTTGTGTTTTTTGCCACGGCGATAATTTTTTATAAATATCGCGCAACGCTGTTTGAGATCGCGCTTCAAGACGAACAATCTCATCGCTCATATCAAGACTGCCTTTTTCCTGAGAAATTTTTTTTAATTCAAGAATTTTCCCATCAAGATCAGCAACTGGTTTTTCAAAATCAAGATAATTATACATTTGTACCAACTCATTCAGTGTCACTTATACACTTATATTTTGCTTTATAAAGTCTTTTTCAAAAACATCACCTTTTCTTTAACGAGCCTTTTGCTCATCGGCAAGTGGATGATGCTCATTAACTAAACGATAAAGTCCCTCTTCCAACACATGCGTATAAATCTGAGTGGTAGCAATATCAGAGTGACCTAACAAATGTTGAACTGCACGCAAATCAGCACCATTTTGCAAAAGATGACTAGCAAAAGCATGGCGCAAAACATGGGGAGAAAAGCTATCACTTTCTATTCCTACCCTTCTAGCGAGATTTTTCAACTCCCGTGCAACAACTTGACGCGCAATATATCCTGTCTCGGAATTCGCAGGAAAAAGATAAGGACTTGCGGCATCCTTTCCCTGATCACGTAAATTTAACCACTGCAAAAGAACTTGATATGCTTTTTTTGATAACAGCACCATTCGTTCTTTTTTGCCCTTACCACGAACCAAAATGCTGTATGCTTTCCCCCGAACAGCCTGCACAGGCAAACTCACCAATTCACTAATACGCAATCCTGTTGCATAAAGCATTTCACTCAATAGCTGAAGACGCAATGCACGCAGATAATCCTTAGACCCATAATCTGCTTGATTGACTTCTAACTGTGCTAAATCAAGCAATTTTATCACTGCATCTTCACTCATGATTTTGGGCAAAGGACGCCCCTGACGAGGTGCATCAATATCATGAGAGGGATCATCTGCTCTCAACCCTTCAGCATAAAGGAATTGATAAAACTGACGCAAAGTCGATAAACGGCGCGCTTGCGACGATGCCGCAAAACCAAAAGTATGCATAAGCGACAAAAGAGCAATTAAATCTTCTTTTTGTGCTGAAAAAAGCGAAACAGAGTGTGAAGACAATTCGTCTTGTGCCCACTGCAAATCATGCTGATAAGCCGCAAGCGTATGAGGTGAAGCCCCTCTCTCCGCGCTCATCATCTCAAGAAAATGATCTATCACAGCACCACTTTTCATTTCATTGATTCGCTTCCGTAGAAAGATTCCATGAATCCAAGGGAACATCGATGTACATATCCACAGTTACTGGTTCAACCCAAACCACAAGAGCACCCATTATAATGAAAAGAACAGAAAGCAAAATGAAAAGAATCATCAAAAATCTGGTCAATGTTGGCATAAGATAATAACCTACCCAAAAATATTCTATCTCGTATTATGCCTCACAAAGATTAACAGGAATTGACTTTAAGATGGATAAATGCCGAAATAAAGTTATGAAAAGCAATCGACCAAAACGCGTCCCCATAACACAAATAAAGAATCAGCTCTTATCGTCCCTTGATAAAAAAGCACTTGTCCTTGTTGGTCTTATGGGAGCAGGCAAATCAGTGATCGGAAAACGCGTCGCCACCATGCTCCGTTTACCCTTTTATGATTCTGACCAAGAAATTGAAAAAGCTGCGCAAATGACAATCACTGAACTCTTTGAAATTTATGGTGAATCAGAATTTCGTGCTCTTGAACAGCGTGTTATTCTAAACCTCATAAAAAAAAGTCCCCTTGTTTTAGCAACAGGTGGTGGTGCCTACATAAATGAAAATATCCGAAAAGCCATTCACCAAAATGGTATATCCATATGGCTAAAAGTCGATCTTGATATCCTCATGCAACGTGTCTCAAAGCACCCAACACGCCCCCTGCTTCAAACAGCCAATCCTAAAGAAACCATGCAAAAACTCATGGAACAGCGTTATCCTATCTATGCAAAGGCAAACTTAACAATTAACAGTCATAAAGAAAGCCGTCATACCGTAGCACAAAATGTTATACGATCTGTACAGCACTACCTATACACAGAAATTAACAATAGGGAAAACCAGCATGCAAACAAAGACCGTCACTGTTAAACTGGACAAACACTGTTACGATATCATCATTGGTCCGAGTCTGATTGCCCAAGCTGCTTCACAGATTAAACATGCTCTTAACAAAAAAGATCCTCATCCAACGCGCTTGGCACTTGTTACAGATACAAATGTTGCTTCTCTTCATTTGGAGATATTACAAGCAGAGTTAACAAAAAATAAAATTCATACTGTCCCTATTATTGTAGAAGCGGGAGAACAATCAAAATCATTTTCAACCCTGCAAGTTGTCATCGATCAAATTCTTGCTGCGCGTTTAGAAAGAGGCGACTGTGTTATTGCTTTTGGCGGTGGTGTCATTGGCGATCTAGCAGGATTTGCGGCAAGTATAATCCGCCGTGGTATGAACTTCATTCAAATGCCCACAACGCTTCTTGCACAAATTGATTCCTCCGTTGGTGGAAAAACTGGAATCAATAGCCAATATGGTAAAAATCTTATTGGTACTTTTTATCAACCGCAATGCGTTATTGCTGACACATGTCTTCTTGATACCCTACCACCGCGCGAATTTCGTGCTGGTTACGCAGAAATGGTCAAATATGGACTCATTAACCAGCCTAATTTCTTTGAATGGCTTGAAAAAAATGGACAAGAAGTCTTTTCTAATGGCCCTATGCGAACAGAAGCCATTGTCCGCTCATGCCAATTTAAAGCTGCCATTGTAGCACGTGACGAACAAGAAACAGGAGAGCGCGCGCTCTTAAATCTCGGACATACATTTGGACACATGCTTGAAACAGCAACGGCTTATGAATCAAAGCGTTTAATTCACGGTGAAGCTGTAGCAATTGGAATGATTCTAGCGCATCAATTTTCTGCTCAACTAAATTTGATAAGCCCCACACTTACACAACGCATTGAAGCACACTTTAAATCTATAGGGTTGCCTACACAATTAAAGGATATCCCAGGGAACTTACCAGATGCTGAAACTTTAATGACTCTCATTGCCCAAGATAAAAAAGTTTCGCAAAACAATTTGACCTTCATCTTAACACGCGGACTTGGTCAATCATTTATTGCAAAAAATGTCTCTCCGGAAGCAGTTTTGACTTTTCTGGAACAAAAATTAGCAGAAATTCGTTAATTCATATTGAATATAATTGATTCGTTTTTATACTTCTATTAAAGGAATAAGTATGATGATGTCTGCGTAGCTCAGTAGGATAGAGCACAGGATTCCTAAAGAAATTGGGCATTTTGAGGAGAAATCCTCAAAGTGAATCTGCTCAAATTCGGGGAAAGCTTCATGGGAGACTATATGCCAATCCCGAGCCAAGTCTCTCTTCAAATGAGAGAAAGGTGTAGAGACTGAACGGGCAGCACCTAAAGAGCAAAAGCTTCAAGGTGAAGAGACAGTCCAGACCACAAACAGCCTATAAGGCTGGCGGTGAAAATCGAAGTGGTATGAATCCTGGGGTCGCAGGTTCGAATCCTGCCGTAGACACCATCGTATCAATCAAATTATTCTTTGTGCGCAATATAGGAATATAGGGAAGCATCATGAAAAAAACTTTACATATTTTAGGATTTTTCACCGCTTTAAGTTTATCAATCTTCAGCTCAAACAATAGCTTAGCTGGTTCTTTTATCATTGAGGTACCAGACAATCCAGAGCCAAAAACTGAGACCATTACCTACCAGTGCGATACTGGAACAAGTAAAGAGCGCGTTGAGGCAGTCTATCTTAGTGCTGACAATATTTCGTTGGTTGATTTCAAATGGAACGGTGATCGTGTCATTGCTGCTAATGTCATCGCGGCGTCAGGAGCAAAATTTGCAGGAGCTCAGTATATCTGGTGGGAGAAGAACAAAGAAGTCATGCTTTATGACCTTGCTCAGGATCCAGAAGAAAAAAAACCTATCCTCTGTAAAGATGAGTCAACATTATTATTTTAAATAACACGGGAAATATTATGAAAAAAATTTCTTTTACTAAACAATTTTTCATTACTTTAAGCGTGTTCCTCCTAGGTTCAATTAATGCATTAGCAAGTTCTTTAGTCATTGAAGTACCAGATGATCCAGAACCAACAACAGAGACCGTCTCCTATCAATGCGATATGGGAACAAGCAAAGAGCATGTTGAGACAACTTATCATAATGCTGGCAATATTGCGCTTGTTGATTTAAAATGGAACGGTAAGCGCATCATTGGTTCTAATGTAATTGCCGCTTCTGGAGGAAAATATGTAGGTGGTCAATACATTTGGTGGATAACTAAAAATGAAGCCATATTTTACGATCTTATTAATGATCCAAAAGAAGAAAAGCCCATCCACTGTGTAGAAGAAAAAAGCACAGAATAAGGAAGGTTCTTACATTTCAAGAACCGCGCTGGCTCTCATCGCTTGATGTTCCTTCTGACGTAGGTAACTTTTCCTCCGTCTGGTTTAATAAAAGAGCCAGCGGTTTTTCTGACTGTTCTTCTGAATGATGTCGATAAGCTGCTGTATGTGAGAGCAACATAGAAGCTACCGGTGCTGTTAAAAATAAAAAAAACATCAGCAACACTTCATGAAAAACAAAATAATGGTCCACAAATATTGAATAAAGAAATGAAGAAATAAGAATGCTACCAACGCCCCAACTCGTACATACTGAAAGCATATGCAAACGCTCATAAAAACTGGAAAAACGCACCAAACCTATCGTTGCGATCAGTGTCAATCCAGACCCTAATATTAAGAAAACCGTGATAGCAATAGCCACCACAAGCGATACGTCATCTTTCATTCAATAATCTCCCCCCGCATAAGAAACTTCGCTAAAGCGATGCTTGAGACAGACCCCAACAACCCAATAATGAGAGCAGCAACAAAATAAATGGTTGTTCCTGAACGTATATCGAATGTAAGAAACAAAAGAACAGTGGTTATATAAAGAGCATCCAAACCAACAATTCTATCCTGTGCCCGTGGACCACGAATCAACCGAAACAATGCGAAGATCACCGCCAAACTTAAAAAAAACTGTGAAAAGAAAAGCCCCCAATAAAGGATCACCATACTCATAAGAAAATCTCCAAAAGTAATTGCTCATACCGTTGTTTTATCAATCGTTGATAATTATATCCTTTTTTTAAATTTAAGACATGGAGCAAAAGCTCACCCTTTTTACTATTATAGGCAACCCAAGCCGTTCCAGGAGTTGCCGAAAGGATGCACGCTAAAATAGCTAAAGCAGTGCGATTATGAAGCAGAAGAGGCACTACAATAAAGCCAGATCGCTGTTTTCGAGACCTTTTTGTTAAAACAAACCAAGCCACCGAGATATTTGAGGATATAGAATCTATTAAGACTCGAAAAATAAGACGAAAAACCGCACTCCAGCTTTTAATAGCAACCTTCTCCGGCTCAAGGAGCCGTATCATCCAACCACAAAACAAAGCGGTTATAATGGCTAAAAGCAATTGCCCTAAACTAAAACCATTTAAAATAAGCCACATAAGGACAATGACACCACTGAAAAAAGGAGAAGGACAAAAACGACTCATTTATTCATCTCCCTCTTTTCGAGAGAAAAATCCGTTAAAACGCTCCCAATATAATTCTGAGGTTCATACAAAGTCTTAGCAGTTTCAGACATATAATGACTAACAGGACCGGCTACAATTGTTATAAGAAAACACAAGGCAAGAAGAACAGCAATAGGCGCAAATTCTATCACCTGCACACGGGGAACGCGACCTTCAAGAGAAACCCAAAAAGTTCGAATCCCCGTTCGTGTCAGTGCAATCAAAGCTGCAAAACCTGAGAGGGTGACAAAAACCACAAAAAGCCAATCATGATAAACCGGAAGAGAAGCAAAAAAATCCTCTCTACTATGGTTTAAAACTGCCATGAACATCATAAGTTTAGCAACAAAACCAGAAAAAGGTGGCAATCCAATAATCAAAATGGCACAGATACCAAAACAAGCCCCAAGAATTGCCAAGGTTACAGGGAGATATGTGCCAACTTCATCTTCTTCCTCCTCTTCATCGTCACCATAAACCTCCATTGTGACAGCCAGAACATTAGCAGCCACATCTTGACAGCGTTCAACCAACTCTACCAAAAGAAAAAAAGCTCCCAGTGCTAAAGTTGAAGAAACAATATAAAAAAGTGCACCTGCTGTCAGTGCTGCATTGCCAATCCCTATTGCTGCCAACAATGTACCAGAAGAGACAAGAACACTATAAGCTGCCAAACGCACCAAAACTTGGCTCGCTAATATCCCAATAAAACCAAAAATCAAAGTGGCAAGCCCACCATAAAACAAAACGGTATGACCAAAATGGTTAAAATATTCACTTTCAGGACCAAACCACAGCAGCGTTAAACGTAAAATAATATAAATACCCACCTTGCTCAAAAGCGCAAAAGAAGCTCCAACAGGCGCTACTGCTGCGCTGTAAGTTGGCACCAACCAAAAATTAAGCGGCCACATACCAGCCTTAAGCAAAAAAGCAATACCTAGAAGTGCAACACCTACTTCGAACAAAACAATATCTGTAGAAGATATATATTTTATTTTAACAGCCAAATCGGCCATATTAAGAGTACCAGCAACTCCATAAATAAGTGCTGTACCAACTAAAAAAAGTAATGAAGCAACAAGATTAACCACGACATAATGCAACCCTGCGCGCACGCGTGCCTGACCAGAACCATGCAAAGCAAGCCCATAGGAAGCTGTTAACATAACTTCAAAAAATACAAATAAATTAAATAAATCACCGGTCAAAAAAGCGCCATTTATCCCCACCATAAAAAATTGCATCAGTGACTGAAAATGAGAACCCGCTTTGTACCAATGAGCCCGCGCAAAAACCAGTACGCTAGTCACCAACAAGCTTGAAAGTAAAAGCATCATGGCGCTTAAACGATCAAGGACCAAAACAATTCCGAAGGAAGAGGGCCAATTGCCAAGCCGATAAACATCACAAGCCGGCGCTATTTCAAGAGTACGTATAATTAATAAAACAGCAATAACGACCGACAATCCCGCCGAAAAAAGACTAATCAATGATTTAAATTTCGAACGCCGTTCATCATAGAAAAGCAGAGCAGCTCCAGTGATTAACGGCAAAAGAATAGGCAAAATAAGGAGATGATGCACCCCTACTTCCATCACTGCACCTCACGTCCATCAACGTGATCTGAACCCGTTAAACCGCGTGAAACCAAGAGAATAACTAAAAATAAAGCTGTCGTTGCAAAACCAATCACAATCGCAGTTAAAACCAAGGCTTGAGGAAGAGGATCGACATAATTAGCTGGATTAATAACAGTAGTAGGATCAACAATTGGCGCGGCATTACTACGCGGTCTACTCATTGAAAACATAAAAAGATTGACACCATAGGAAATCAAAGACAAACCAAGAATGACTTGAAAAGTGCGTGGACGTAAAATAAGCCAAATTCCTGATCCAACAAGAATACCAATACCTAAAGAAAGAACAATTTCCATTAATTTTCCTTCTCTTTCAAAACAGGTTTCTTACCGATTCGGTAACTCCGAATTGACTGGTGTGCAAGTGCAATTAAAATGAGAACAGTTGCTCCTAACACAAGAGAAAGCACACCAAAATCAAACAAAAAAGCAGATGCCATGGGAACTTTTCCAATTAACGGAAAATGAATATATCGAAAAAAGGATGTTAAAAAAGGATATCCAAAAAACCAAGAGCCCATCCCCGTTACGACTGACAACAATAAGCCAAAGCCCATCCAACGCAAAGGTAAAACTCTCAAATGCGTTTCCACCCACCGAATATCGCGTGCAAGATATTGTAAAATAAATCCTATCGCCAAAGTAATACCACCGACAAATCCACCTCCTGGCAGATCATGCCCTCGCATGAATAAATAAATAGCAAAAGCGATAATAATCGGAAAGAGCCAACCCATAATAACAGCAGGAACAGCTAAATAATTCAACACTGTATCTCCCACATTTCGATTAGGCTGTGCCATATCAAAGGCTTTCTGGACACGTTGCTGAAAAGGTGCATCAATACTTTCAGGGGCAGGACGAAACCGCCGTAAAAGGGCAAAAACAGTGAGTGATACAACACCCAAAACGACAATTTCTCCCATAGTATCAAAACCACGGAAATCAACCAACAACACATTCACAACATTGCGACCACCAGCATCAGAGTAAGCCTTGGTGAGAAAAAAATCAGAAATCGTCGTACCTTGAGGACGTGTCATCACTGCAAAAGAGAGCCATGCTACACCAGCACCTCCCACAAGGGCTATGATAAAATCACGGATACGACGCAAGCGCACGAAAAAACGAACAGGCGTTGGTGTAGGATTATGCAAACGTTTAGGCAACCACCGTAAACCAAGCAATAATAAGACGACTGTAACAACCTCAACAACTAATTGTGTTATTGCTAAATCAGGAGCAGAAAGCCATAAAAAGGTTGCACAAGTCATCAAACCAGCTCCCCCCGACAACATGAGTGATGCAAGACGATGAAACTTTGCTTGCCAAGCAACTAAAAGCGCACATAATCCGCCGACTAACCAAAGAGCAAGAAAAGGAATATCAACTGGAAAAAGCGGTAACGCCCCCGCTGAAATGAAACCATCGCACCAAAGTAAAAGACCAACAAATGCAAAACACACCCAAAAAATCCAGTGCAACTGTATCTGCAAACGGCGTGTTGATAAAATAGATTCCACCGCACGAGCCCATTTCCAAGAAATAATCACGAGAATGCGTTCAAAAATACGCGGTCCATTTAAGTGACGAAAAAAAGGTGCTCCATCATCACAGGATAAAAAATAACGGTGCCCGACAGCGTAGAGCAATCCGCCTCCTAATAACGCAACAAAACTCATTACTAATGGAGTATTGAACCCATGCCAAACGGCTAAACTATAAGGGATTGTCATTGATCCTAAAACAGACACGACCGCGTTATCTAAAATAGGTCCTATTGTTAAATTAGGAAAAATACCAACTGCTAAACAAATAAACACCAAAAGCTCCATTGGTAAACGCATGAAATGCGGTGGTTCATGGGGAATTTTGGGTAAATTGACAGGTTTTGGTCCTAAAAAAACGCCATGAATAAAGCGTATAGAATAGGTTACACTAAACAAACTAGCCAGCGTTGCTACATAAGGTGCAATCCAATCGAGCCATGATTCCATATGCGTTTCAACAGCTTCAGCAAAAAACATCTCTTTCGATAAAAAACCATTCAACAAGGGAACTCCAGCCATCGCTGCACTCGCAACTAAAGCGAGAGTTGCTGTAATAGGCATAAAGCGATAAAGCCCTGACAATTTACGCATATCACGTGTTCCCGTCTCGTGATCAATAATACCAGCAGCCATAAATAAAGAAGCTTTAAAAGTAGCATGATTAGCCATATGGAAGATCGCTGCAACACAAGCAAGTGGACTACCAAGGCTTAAAAGCGTGGTAATCAATCCAAGATGACTAATAGTCGAGTAAGCAAGAAGCCCCTTCAAGTCTTGCTGAAACATGGAAAAATAAGCACCAAGAAGCAATGTCGAGAGTCCTGAAAAGCCAACTAGCCAAAACCAAGATTCTGTCCCAGAAAGCACAGGCCATAAACGAACAAGTAAAAACAATCCCGCTTTTACCATGGTTGCTGAATGCAAATAAGCCGATACGGGGGTTGGAGCAGCCATCGCATTAGGCAGCCAAAAATGAAAGGGAAACTGCGCACTTTTTGTTAATCCCCCCAATAAAATACAAATAAGGACAGGACTATAAAGAGAACTTGATCGGATCATATCTCCAGACTGCAGCACCTTATCCAAATCAAAACTGCCAACAATATACCCAATCAATAAAACCCCAATAAAAAGAGCAAAACCGCCAAAACCTGTGATCGTTAGAGCCATACGCGCACCCTCACGCGCACTTGCATTATGGTACCAATAGCCGATCAACAAAAAAGAAAAAATGCTGGTGAGTTCCCAAAAAATAACCAAAAAGACGAGATTGCCTGATAAGACTATTCCCGTCATTGATCCCATAAAGGCCAAAAAAAAGGAAAAAAATCGCGGTACAGAATCTGCTGGATCCATGTAATAACGTGAATAAATGACAACAAGCAGCCCAATTCCTGTAATGAGCAAGCAAAAAAGCCACGACAAACCATCTATACGGAGAATCAAATCGCTCCCCCATTCTGGAAGCCAAGAAATATCTAACCGCACTACGTGGTTTCCGCGAACTTCCGGATAAAGCATTATTGTAAAAATAAGACAGAAAAGTGCAACAATCCCAGCAAACCACGCTTCATTATTTTTTGCTGTCGAGCGAAAAAAGCCAATGATAGCACTTCCACAAAAGGGAAGCAAAACGAGCAATATCAACATTGCTTCCCGTGTTGTCATTCTTTCAACTCCATCCTGTCCTTAATATTTTGTCATCGACAAAACAAAAACTTATATCCTCACCCCCCATTCCACACTTAATGATAATAAGATTTAATAAAACTTAAAAGTATTTAAATTTTTCAAAAAAAACGCTTGCATGAAAATGCTGCGCACCACGCAAGTTTTCTCTTTATTGTAAGAACAATAACGCCCACGACAAGAAGCAATTAAAAATTTATTTAATAATTTCTATCCTTTAAAAAAGCGTGATAAACACTGTTTACGCCCCCCGTGAAAAGGCTGAAAACTATTATCATTTTTATTATAAGAGCGATAACGCGCACGACAAGATTCAATATGTTGTTTAAGCATCCATGGCTCTTTTTTTTCTAATTTTTCCGAAGAAGACGTTAAAAACACTTTTTTAGCATCTGGTACAACTTTTAATGATGCGCCTTTTGTGCTTAAGTGCGGTGACGTAACAAATGCCACTTCAGGATACCACCAATTATCACTATATTTACGATAACCACGCCGATAATGACGATAACCTTTAAAACCATTAAGTTCTCTACGCCCCGTAAAAATCAAAGGCACCGAACTATCTTGGACAGAAGTCTGAGTAACCAGTTTGGCTTTAGCATAACTCCTATTTTGCCCCCAATTAACAAGAGTAGTTGTTATAATGAAAAAACTGCTAACCAATACAAAAGCTAAAGCATAATATAATTTTTTTTTCATACTCATAACGCAAAACTCAAAATAATAAACAACAGTAATTACAGAAAGCCTTTCTCTTGCTAGACAGAAACAGATTCTTTTCTTAAGACTCTTTTTTCTTGAGACATTCTGTTACTCTTTGTACTAAACGTTGATCTTGGTAATAAGATCCTTCAAAAAAGAATGAATAAATGATGATAAAAACCCCCTACTATCTTATAGACAAATCGAAACTCATCAAAAACATGCAAACAATTTCTCGTTTACGGGAAATGTCTGGAGCTAAAATTTTACTTGCTTTGAAATGTTTTGCCACATGGAGTGTTTTTGATTTAATGTCTGAGTTCATGGATGGAACCACATCATCATCCCTTTATGAGCTGCGTTTAGGAAGAGAAAAATTTGGCAAAGAAACACATGCTTATTCGGTTGCTTGGGCCGATCATGAAATTGATGAAGCCTGTAGCTATGCAGACAAAATTATCTTTAATTCCATTCAACAGCTTCAACGTTTTTCTAAAGCTAGCAAAACCATCCAACGGGGTTTGAGGTTAAATCCAGGAATCAGCGCATCCAATTTTGATCTTGCCAATCCCTCCCGCCCTTTTAGCCGCTTAGGCGAAACCAATCAAAGCGCTATAAAAGAAGTTCTACCCCTCATCAATGGCCTAATGATCCACAACAATTGCGAAAATGCTGATTTTAATCTTTTTAACCAAATGCTGAATCACATGGAAGAAAAATTTGCAGAACTTTTTTCTGCTGTTGACTGGATAAGCCTTGGTGGCGGAATCCATTTTACCGCTGAAAATTATCCTTTAGAATCTTTCGCAAAACGTTTAAAACAATTTTCTAAAACCCATGGTGTTACTCTTTTTCTAGAACCAGGAGAAGCTGCTATCACCAAAAGCACCACATTAGAAGTCAGTGTTCTTGACACATTGTATAATGAAAAGAATCTTGCCATCGTTGACAGCTCAATTGAAGCACATATGCTTGATCTTCTCATTTATCGTGAAAATGCCAAATTAGAACCCAATCAAGGTCCCCATGAAATCATGGTTTGTGGAAAATCTTGTCTTGCTGGTGATATTTTTGGAACATTTCAATTTCAACAACCTCTTAAAATAGGCGATCGGCTGTCTTTTCAGGATGCAGCAGGTTATACAATGGTCAAGAAAAACTGGTTTAATGGCGTTACAATGCCTGCTATTGTTCTCAAAGAATGCGATGGTACACTAACACTTCAACGCCAATTCAGCTATAACGACTATCAGAAAAGCCTTTCATAAAGATCAACCATAAAAACGTCATACAACAGTATTAAAAAGGAGATGAACCTACAATGAAAAAAAATGTTCTCATTATTGGTGCTGGAGGTGTTGCACAAGTTGTTGCACACAAATGTGCTCAAAACAACGATATTCTTGGTGAAATTCATATTGCTTCACGAACACTCAAAAAATGTGAAGCCATCATTGCTTCTATTAAAGAAAAAAACACAATGAAAGAACAGGGTGTTCTCAAAAGCCATTCGCTCAATGCCATGAATGTAGAAGAAACTATAAAGCTCATCCAAAAGACCAAATGCGAAATTGTCATTAATGTTGGTTCTGCCTTTCTTAATATGTCTGTTCTTTCAGCTTGTATTGAAACCAAATGCGCTTATATCGACACAGCGATTCATGAAGACCCCTTGAAAATCTGTGAAACACCTCCTTGGTATGGCAATTATGAATGGCCTCGGCGTCAAGAATGTGAAAAAGCTGGTATAACCGCTATTTTAGGAGCAGGTTTTGACCCAGGTGTAGTGAATGCTTACGCAGCATTAGCGCATGATAATTATTTTGATAAAATCACAGATATTGATATTATTGATATTAATGCCGGAAATCATGGGCGTTGGTTTGCTACAAATTTTGATCCAGAAATTAACTTCCGTGAGTTTACAGGACAAGTATGGTCATGGCAAAATAAAAAATGGACTTCCAATAAAATGTTTGAAGTCAGCCATGAATGGGATCTTCCCGTTGTTGGAAAACAAAAAGCCTATATGACAGGACATGATGAAATTCATTCATTATCGAAAAATCTCGATGTGGAGAATGTCCGTTTCTGGATGGGATTTGGTGAACGTTATATCACTGTTTTTACGGTTCTAAAAAACCTCGGACTCTTATCCGAACAACCGATTAAAACGGCAGAAGGTCAAGAAGTCGTGCCCTTGAAAGTCGTGAAAGCCGTCTTACCCGACCCTTCCTCTCTCGCCCCAGACTACACAGGAAAAACCTGTATTGGAGATCTTATTAAAGGCGAAAAAGATGGAAACCCAAGAGAAATTTTTATCTATAATATAGCCGATCACAAACAAGCTTTTCATGAAACTGGAGCACAAGGCATTTCCTATACCGCTGGCGTACCAGCTGCTGCTACAGCCCTTCTCATTGCTACAGGCGAATGGGATGTTAAGACTATGGTCAATGTAGAGGAATTACCACCCCACCCTTTCCTTAAATATCTTGATCGTATGGGGCTTCCCACTTTTATAAGAGAACAACAAGAGGATAAAAAATTAGAATTTTAAATTTATACCTATAGAAAGCATATGCTTGATTTTTTAAGTTATCAGAAAACTGCCCAATGAAAACAAACTTAATATTCTCATGTAATTATGGTTTTCAAAAAAATTTTAGCTATTCGTTATATTTTGGCAACATTACGATTTCTTAACAACCTTAAAGAAGAGACATATCATCTTTCTAAGACATAACAAGCAATGATCAAGAAAAACAGAGAAGCAAAAACTAATTTAATCACACTGTATAACTTGTCATTATCATCAAAAAGATAGTGTGATAAAGAAAAGATATAAAAATACCGCTCTTTTAAAAAAGAGTGGTATTTTGTAGAGTATTCAATCCCTCCCCTCTTTATCTTAAATGACAAAGATCCTTAACCCACTCCAATCATTAAACAATTAAATTTCTTTGAGCGAATTCTTCTTGGCTTCCCTCTTCACATGATTCATTTTCATATATAAAACATTGATTTAT
This sequence comes from Bartonella sp. TT67HLJMS, assembly GCF_042193375.1. Lineage (NCBI taxonomy): Bacteria > Pseudomonadati > Pseudomonadota > Alphaproteobacteria > Hyphomicrobiales > Bartonellaceae > Bartonella > Bartonella sp. TT67HLJMS. The sequence goes on along the minus strand of NZ_JBHILP010000001.1, from coordinate 252,572 downwards.
AACAATAAATATCATTTTCAACTTGATTCATAACGCTGAAAACTGTAATATTCTCTTATCACAAACTCTCTCACATTGAATCAATTAATATCTTTTGTCTGCACATCACAAACAGAGCAAGCGTGTGAGTAAAAATAAGAAAAGAATAAAAATTTCTCTTATAAAAACTCTCAAATAATAAAGAGCTTTAGCAATATTGAGAACTGAAAAAGTGCATTATAATGTCAGCGTATACGTTTAACTAAACATAAAGATGATGATGCACAAATAGGTCTTATAACAATTTGAATGAATTTTATATATTTCAAGAGGAACTTTACAGCCATACCATTCACGAGCACCATCGTGAAGTAGGTTTGCGCATTTTGAGAGATGTGTTCTTAAAACAAAGCACGCAAATAGGCTCAAAACCCTATCCTAAATATTTTATAATAGTATAAAAACCACCCCATATGTAAAACTTTACATAAACCAACCAAACACCACCGCTCTAAACGATAATGCACAACAGGATAATCAATAAAAACTACACAACTGAATTTTAAAACAGTAATTATCGAAAAGCATACAACAAACGGAATATTTCAATACAATTGGTTGTATTCCTTTTTAAAGTTTTAAAATGTTGTTGTATGCTTCACAAATATTTTCTGCCTCCTATGCCTTTTAAAATGTACTTTTTAAAAGATTTTTAAATATGAAGTGGTTTAGCAAATGTTGCCAAAGCTGCCTCACGCACGGCTTCTGATAAGGTAGGATGTGCGTGGCAACAACGCCCCAGATCTTCTGATGAACCACCAAATTCCATTAAAACTGCAATTTCATGGATCATTTCACCAGCACCAAATCCAAGAATATGCCCCCCTAATACCCGATCTGTTTTTTTATCAGAAAGGATTTTAACGAACCCATCACTCTTTTGCATTGCACGAGCACGACCATTAGCCATAAAAGGAAATTTGCCAACATTATATTCAATACCAGCAGTTTTTAGCTCTTCTTCTGTCTTTCCTACACTCGCAATTTCCGGCTGCGTATAAACAACACTAGGAATGACATCAAAATTAACATGCCCTTTTTGACCTGCCAAAATTTCTGCCACAGCAACGCCTTCTTCCTCTGCTTTATGCGCTAACATTGGCCCTTTTACGACATCACCAATCGCATAAATTCCTGGAACATTCGTCTGCCAATGGGCATCAATTGCAATAAATCCGCGTTCATCTAACTGAACACCAGCCTCTTGTAAGCCAAGCCCCTCCGTATACGGAGAACGTCCAGTAGCAATAAGCACAACATCAGCCTCTAAAGTTTCAGCTGCACCACCTTTGACGGCTTCAAAAGTCACCTGAGCAGTTGAGCCAGATTGTGTAACAGCCGTTACTTTTGTTCCCGTCTTATACTCTATCCCTTGTTTTTCCATTAATTTCTGAAATTGCCGTGAAACTTCACCATCCATTGAGCCCAAAACTTTATTAAGATACTCAATAATGGTAACTTTAGCACCTAAACGGCTCCAAACTGATCCAAGTTCTGAACCAATAACACCAGCACCCACTACAATCATATGCTCTGGTACTTTTTCAAGTGAAAGGGCTCCCGTAGAAGAAACGATAGTCTTTTCATCAATTTCAACATTCACCCCTGGAATGCCTGAACTCTCTGAACCCGTAGCAATAATAATATTTTTTGTTTCAATTGTTTGTTTATTACCATCTCTGGCAACAACTTCCACATGACCCGCACTCAAAATTTTGGCTGTTCCTAAAAAAGTATCAACTTTATTTTTTTTCATCAAAAAAGAAACGCCACTTGTATTGGCTGTCACCACAGCTTTCTTATGAACCATCATTTGTTCAAGATTAAGCTTAGATTTACCAATAGAAATACCAAGCGTTTCAAAACCATGCTGGGTTTCAGAAAACACTTCTGAAGCATGCAACAATGCTTTAGAAGGAATACAACCAACATTGAGACATGTTCCTCCTAATGTTGTACGCTTTTCAATAATCGCTACTTTAAGCCCCAGTTGTGCAGCCTTTATTGCTGCTACATAACCTCCTGGACCTGCTCCGATCACAGCCACATCATAAGACATCCGTTTCTCCTTTCATCCTGAAAACTGTATTTTACAAATCAAGAACAAGGCGTTCCGGATCTTCTAAGCTTTCCTTAACACGCACAAGGAAAGTTACAGCTTCTTGCCCATCCACAATACGGTGATCATAAGAAAGCGCTAAATACATCATGGGGCGGATCACAACTTGGCCCTCAACAACCATTGCTCGCTCTTTAATCGCATGCATTCCCAAAATACCAGACTGTGGTGCATTCAAAATCGGTGTTGACATCAACGATCCATACACACCACCATTGGTAATGGTAAAAGTTCCGCCTTGCATATCAGAAACGGCTAATTTTCCATCACGCGCAAGACGCCCCAAACGACCAATCTCTTTTTCAATCTCTGCCAATGACATTTGATCTGCATCTCGCACTACTGGAACAACAAGCCCTTTATCCGTTCCAACAGCAATTCCAACATTGACATAGTTTTTGTAAACAATATCTGTCCCATCAATCTCGGCATTAACAGCAGGAAGTTCTTTTAATGCATGACAAACAGCTTTGGTAAAAAAGCCCATAAAACCAAGTTTAACACCATGTTTCTTTTCAAAAAGGTCCTTATAACGCTTGCGCAAATCCATCACCGCTGACATATCAACCTCATTAAATGTGGTTAACATTGCTGCTACATTTTGTGCATCTTTAAGACGGCGAGCAATTGTTTGACGCAATTTCGTCATACGAACCCGCTCTTCACGTGTTTCTTGGACAGGAGCTGCCGAAGAACTCGTCGCAGAAGAAGAGGGTGTAGAGGCATTTGTACTTTGTTTTAATCCACCAAGAACATCTTCTTTAAGAATTTGTCCACGTTTTCCAGAACCTGAAATATCGCTTTTTGAAACATTATTTTCAGCCATCAATTTTGCTGCTGAAGGAGAAGGAGGCATTGTACTGCTCGAAGCAGGCTTCTCTGATTCAGATGAAGCCGCTGGAACAAGTGTAGCAGAAGGTGAAGATGATTGGGAGACACCAGCTTCTCCAGCTTCCACCACTCCTAAAAGAGCATTTACTTCAACCGTATCGCCTTCTTTTGCAATGATTTCAGATAATTTTCCCGCAACAGGAGAAGGAACTTCAACGGTCACCTTATCAGTTTCTAATTCAACCAAAGGCTCATCCATAGCGACAGCTTCGCCAAGTTTTTTAAACCATTTGCCAATCGTTGCTTCGGTAACCGATTCGCCCAAAGTAGGAACACGAATTTCAGTAGTCATAATATTTTTCCATACATCAGAGTAGTAATAAATTAAGAACCTAACGCGTCTTTAAGAAACGCAGCCAGTTGTTCAAGGTGTTTCACCATTAACCCAGAGGCCGGTGACGCACTCGCAGGACGTCCTGCATAACGAGCACGTGAATATTGCGCATTAATATGCGTCAAAACCCATTCCAAATAAGGCTCAATAAATGACCAAGCCCCCATGTTTTTTGGTTCTTCTTGGCACCAAAAAACTTCCGCCTGCAAAAAGCGCGACAACACATTCACCAAAACTTTAGCAGGGAAAGGATAAAGTTGTTCAACACGAAGGAGGTAAACATCATCAATACCCTTTTTTTCACGTTCTTCATAAAGGTCGTAATAAACCTTACCAGTACAAAGAACGACACGGCGAATTTTATTATCTTTCTGCAATTTAATGACAGAATCTTTGAGACATTCTGCATCATCAAGCAACACACGACAGAAACTTGTTTCCGGCCCCATTTCATTGAGAAGAGAAACAGCTCGCTTATGACGCAAAAGTGATTTCGGTGTCATCAAAATCAATGGCTTACGGAAATCACGCTTAATTTGTCGACGCAAAATATGAAAATAATTTGCAGGGGTTGTACAATTAGCAACCTGCATATTATCTTCCGCACAAAGTTGAAGAAACCGTTCTAAACGTGCAGAAGAATGCTCCGGCCCTTGCCCTTCAAAACCATGAGGCAATAAACACACAAGACCAGACATACGAAGCCACTTACGCTCCGCGGATGAAATAAATTGATCAAAAATGACCTGTGCACCATTAGAGAAATCACCAAATTGTGCTTCCCAAAGTGTTAATCCTCGTGGTTCAGCAAGAGAATATCCATATTCAAAACCAAGAACAGCTTCTTCAGAAAGCATAGAATTAACAACTTCATAAAGCGCTTGCCCTTTTTGTAAATGATTCAAAGGAATATAACGCGCCTCATTTTCTTGGTCATAAAGAACTGAATGACGTTGTGAAAAAGTTCCCCGTTCAACATCCTCACCGGAAAGACGAACTGGTGCTCCATCCAAACAAAGTGAACCAAAAGCTAGAGCTTCAGCGGTTGCCCAGTCAACACCCTCACCGGTTTCAAAAATTTTAGCACGATTATTTAAAAAACGTTGAATGGTTTTGTGAACGTGAAAATCTGCCGGAATTTCGACAATTTTCTGACCAATTTCCTTTAAAATTTTTAATTCAACACCGGTTGTTCTAGAATGTTGTTCATCAGAACTACTAAAAGCTTTGAGTCCTGTCCAGCTTCCATCAAGCCAATCAGCCTTATTAGGCTTATAAGAAGCACTTGCTTCAAATTCACCTTCAAGCTTATCGCGCCATAATTTTTTTTGTTGCTCAATCTCTTCTAAAGAAATCACCCCTTCTGCTACCAATTGGTCACTATAAAGCTGAAGTGTTGTTTTATGATTACGAATTGCCTTATACATAAGCGGCTGCGTAAAGGAAGGCTCATCACCTTCATTATGCCCATAACGGCGATAACAAAACATATCAATAACCACTGGTTTATGGAAAATTTGGCGAAACTCTGTTGCTATTTTGGCAACAAAAACAACTGCCTCAGGATCATCACCATTCACATGGAAAATTGGTGCATCAATCATTTTTGCAACATCTGATGGATAAGGCGAAGAACGTGAAAAACGCGGAGATGTTGTAAAACCAATCTGATTATTGATAATAACATGAAGTGAGCCTGCAACACGATAACCTTTAAGACCTGAAAGACCAAAAGTTTCTTGGATAACGCCTTGTCCTGCAAAAGCAGCATCACCATGAATAAGCAGTGGCATTACTTTTGAACGCTCACTTAATGAGAGTAAATCAGTATGTGCAGGTCCCATAAGTTGATCTTGTTTAGCACGTGCTTTTCCTATAACAACCGGATCAACAATCTCAAGATGAGATGGATTGGCCAACAGCGATAAATGAACTTTTTTACCATCAAATTCAAGATCAGCTGAAGTTCCCAAATGATATTTGACATCACCAGATCCCTCCACATCATCAGGCTTATAAGATCCCCCTTTGAATTCATGAAAGATAGCCCTATGCGGCTTGGCAAGAACTTGTGAAAGAACATTTAAACGACCACGATGTGCCATTCCTAAAATAACTTCCTGCACCCCTAAAGCACTACCACATTTGATAATCTGTTCAAGAGCGGGAATCAGCGCTTCACCACCATCGAGTCCAAAACGCTTTGTACCTTTATATTTAGTGTCTAAAAACTGTTCAAAACCTTCCGCCTGAATAAGCTTATTAAGGATAGCTTTCTTGTCTTGTTGTGTGAAAGAAATTTTTTCATCTCGCCCTTCAATGCGTTCTTGAAGCCATGCTTTCTGAACCGGATCAGAAACATGCATATATTCCACACCGATTGTTGAACAATAAGTACGGTTGAGAATTTCAAGCATTTGTGGAATAGTTGCATATTCCAAGCCTAAAACATTATCAATAAAAATGGGACGCTCATAATCAGCTGGAGTAAAACCATAAGCTTCTGGAGAAAGTTCCTTATAATCTTCTTGTTTTTCGGCCAATTGAAGAGGGTCAAGCCGCGCACGAAGATGCCCCCGTGCTCGAAAAGCACGAATCATCATAATTGCATGAACGGAATCACGTGTTGCACGAATAACATCTTGCTCACTGGAAGTTTTTCCCTTTTGTGCAGCACCTGTTATTGCTTTTTCCTTTAATTTATCACCAAGATATTTTTCAAGAGAAGACCAATCACCATCAAGAGCAGAAACCAATTCTCCATTTGCCTTTACTGGCCAATGATCACTTTGCCATGTTGCCCCTTCAGCATTTCTGAGAACATCTTCTTTATTATCATGAAGTCCTTCAAAAAAAGCACGCCACTGTGAATCAACACTGGTAGGATCTTTTTCATATTGAGCATAAAGTTGATCTATATAATCCGCATTGCCACCATAAAGAAATGATGTCTGTGCAAAAAGGCTATTTATTTCGTCCTGCCTTGCCATATACCTCTCCGGAACATCTATTCCGTCTCCTTATATCTCTTTTCGACCTTTAAATGCTTACAAAACAAGCAATGATTCAAACATTCAAAAAAGTTTTACCTTTTTATACTCAAGTTTTTTCACCTGAATCTAAGAACTTTTTCTTATTCAGGTGAAATTTTCTTTTAGCCCTTCAAAACTGACATCAAAGTCTTACCTATCTGTGATGGTGAAGGAGACACTCGAATCCCTGCTGATTCCATTGCCGCAATTTTATCTTCTGCTCCACCTTTACCACCAGAAATAACAGCACCAGCATGTCCCATTGTACGTCCTGGAGGAGCTGTACGGCCAGCAATAAAGCCAACAACTGGTTTTTTACGACCTTTTTTTGCTTCATCTTGCAGAAACTGTGCTGCTTCTTCTTCAGCAGAACCACCAATCTCCCCAATCATAACAATAGACTGAGTTTCATCATCCGCTAAAAACATTTCCAACACATCAATAAATTCAGTGCCCTTAACAGGGTCGCCACCAATCCCTATCGCAGTTGTTTGCCCGAGACCTTCCTGACTCGTTTGAAAAACGGCTTCATAAGTTAAAGTTCCCGACCTCGAAACAACCCCAACAGAACCTTTTCTAAAAATAGAACCAGGCATAATACCAATTTTACATTCATTTGGTGTAAGAATACCAGGACAATTAGGACCAATAAGACGAGACTTTGAGTTTTCTAATCGCGCCTTCACTTTAACCATATCCATAACGGGAATACCTTCCGTAATACAGATAATTAAACGAACTTCAGCTTCAATAGCCTCTATAATAGCTGCCGCAGCCCCTGCAGGAGGAACATAAATAACAGAAGCATCCGCGCCTGTTTTTTCCTTTGCTTCTGCAACATTAGCAAAGATAGGAAGAGTTTCGCCTTTTGAACCTTCCCATGTTTCTCCACCCTTTTTAGGATTAACACCCCCAACCATTTGCGTACCATGATAAGCAAGCGCCTGTTCTGTATGAAATGTTCCTGTTTTTCCTGTAAGCCCTTGAACTAGAACTTTTGTCTCTTTATTCACAAGAATCGACATAGCTTAAGCTCCCTTCACAGCTGCAACAATTTTTTGGGCAGCATCATCTAAATCATCAGCAGGAATAACATTCAAACCACTTTCATTGATAATTGCTTTACCCTGCTCAACATTAGTGCCTTCAAGACGAACAACTAAGGGAACCTTCAAACCAACCTCACGAACAGCAGCAACCACACCTTCAGCAATGACATCACAACGCATAATACCACCAAAAATGTTAACCAAAATGCCCTTAACATTTGGATCGGCCGTAATAATTTTAAAAGCAGCTGTCACCTTTTCTTTTGACGCTCCACCACCAACGTCAAGAAAATTTGCAGGCTCAGCTCCATAGAGTTTGATAATATCCATTGTTGCCATAGCAAGACCCGCACCATTAACCATACAGCCAATTGTACCCTCAAGAGCAACATAAGCAAGATCATGCTTTGATGCTTCAATTTCTTTTGGATCCTCTTCTGAAAGATCGCGTAATTCTAAAATATCTGGATGACGAAACAGAGCATTATTATCAAAAGAAACTTTTGCATCAAGAACACGTAAACGACCATCTTTCATCACAATAAGCGGATTGATTTCTAAAAGGCTCATATCTTTTTCACAAAATGCCTTATAGAGAATCGGAAAAAGCTTTTCACCATCTTCTCGCGCACTACTTTGTAGCTTCAATGCATCACAAAGTCTTGCACAATCAACCGAAGTAACACCCTCTACAGCATCAATGGGAAGCGTGAATATTTTTTCTGGTGTCTCTTCAGCAACCGTTTCAATATCCATTCCACCTTCTGTTGAAACAACAAAAGCAATTCGACCAACGCTACGATCAACCAAAAGTGAAAGATAAAGCTCCCTTTCAATATCAGCACCATCCTCAATGTAAAGACGATTGACCTGCTTACCCTCTGGACCCGTTTGTTTGGTTACCAAAGTTTTACCAAGCATTTCTTGAACATTTGCAATAACTTCTTCAACAGATTTTGCAAGCCGAACACCACCCTTTGCATCAGGACCAAGTTCTTTAAACTTACCCTTACCACGACCACCAGCGTGTATCTGACTTTTAACCACATAGAGAGGTCCGGGCAATTTTTCCGCCCATTTTTCAGCTTGCTCAACAGAATAAACAGCAACACCATTTGCAATTGGTGCTCCATATTCATGAAGCAGACGTTTGGCCTGATACTCATGGATATTCATGCATTTGTCCTTTTCTTTTATGGATCATTATTAATCCTAAAGTTTTAATATTCTAAATACTTAGTTTTAATGAATTAAATCTTGTTCAATTTACTTGAGACTAGGCACAAGAGCAATACAAGCTTCACAAAGCTTTTTAACTGCATTTACTGAATGATCAAAAGCATCTCTTTCTTCTTTATCAAGATCAATTTCAATGACTCGTTCAACACCACCTGCACCAATTACAACAGGAACACCAACGTAGGTATCATTAACCCCATATTCTCCTGAAAGATAAGCTGCAACAGGCACAACACGCTTAGTATCCTTTAAATAGGCCTCAGCCATAGAAACAGCAGAAGCTGCTGGTGCATAATAAGCAGAACCTGTTTTTAACAAACCAACAATTTCTGCACCGCCATTACGGGTACGCTGGATAATTTGATCAATTCTTTCCTGTGTTGTCCAGCCCATCTTTACAAGATCAGGCAAAGAAATACCACCAACCGTTGAATAACGCACGAGAGGAACCATTGAATCACCGTGCCCACCTAAAACAAACGCCGTCACATCTTTAACAGAGACCTTAAATTCCTCAGATAAGAAATGACGAAAACGTGCTGAATCAAGAACACCAGCCATACCAACCACTTTATGTGTAGGGAGACCTGAAAATTTCTGCAATGCCCACACCATCGCATCAAGGGGATTGGTAATACAAATAACAAATGCTGAGGGCGCGTATTTTTTAATTCCAGCTCCAACTTGTTCCATCACCTTTAAATTAATTCCCAAAAGATCATCTCGGCTCATACCAGGTTTTCGCGCAACGCCTGCTGTTACAATAACAACATCAGATCCTTCAATTGCTTCATAAGCATTAGCACCTTTTAGACTGATATCAAAACCGTCAACGGGAGAAGATTCGGCGATATCTAGAGCCTTACCTTGTGGCACACCTTCCGCAATATCAAATAAAACAACATCACCAAGTTCTTTAAGCCCAATAATATGTGCTAAAGTACCACCAATCATACCTGAACCAATGAGAGCTATTTTTTTTCGTGCCATTTTATTTTTTCCTAACTTTTAGATAATTCAGCGCACACCCATCAGCGTCCGTATACTGAATATTTTTGACTTCAACCATATTCAAACAATATCATAAAAAGGAGTAAAGAAATGAAATTTACAAATTTTTCTCCTTACAGAAACAACAACCCTCCGCTGAAACAACTATTAGAAAATTATCACGATGTATCGATAAAGTGAATTTTAAAAAAATACAACAGAATTATTACATTTCTTTAATTTCAAAGAGTTATTGTTTTTACAGTTTACGTAAAGGTAAAAGTATAATCAATGCTTCTTCTTCAAAAGAAAATGTTCTTCCCAAAGTTTTAAATAATCGTGGCTTTGCATTTCAAAAAGACGTGACTGTGTTCTTTGAAATTCAAATGTTTCCGTAATCTGCGCATGCCCTTTATACAAATCCCCCACCTCTGCCGCAGCCGACATAAACAACCGTATGTGGCGCTCATAAAGAATATCAATAAGCAAAATAAACCGTTTTGTTTCATTGCGACATGTATCATCCATGACCGGTACATTATCAATAAAAATCGTATGATAACGCTCCCCTAATACCAAATACTCAGCCGCTGCCAAAGGCTTTGCACATAAATCTCTATAATCAAAGCGTGCACATCCTGCACCAACACGCGGAATAGGAATAAGGCGCCCTTTTATAGAAAGCTCTTCAGATATCTCCTTATGTCCTTGCAATACAAGTGCCCATGCTTGATCCATGCATTCATCTGCTTTTTTCCCTAAAGGTGCTACATACACAGGCTGTAGATTTGATTTTTCAAGACGATAATCTGTTTTTGCATCAAGATTAACAACACGAACATATGCTTTCAAAACTTGAATAAAAGGCAAAAAGAGTTCACGATTTAAACCGTTATAATAAAGGTTATCCGGCGCCACATTTGAAGTCGCAATAAAGAAAATTCCTTTATCAAACAAAGCAGAAATAAGCCGCCCCAATACCATAGCATCAGCAATATCTGTTACACTAAACTCATCAAAACAAAGTACCTTTGCTTCTCGTGCAAGATCTTCAGCAACAGCTAAAATAGGATTATCTTGTTTAAACTTTTCACCCCCAGATGCTTGACGATAAAAATTAATACGCTCATGCACATCAGTCATAAAATCATTAAAATGAGCACGCTTTTTATGACCTTTAGGCAAACAAGAAAAGAACAAATCCATCAGCATGGTTTTGCCCCTTCCTACTTCACCAAAAACATACAATCCCTGAAAAGAACCTTTTTCATCCCCTTGTTTTACAACACAAGAGATATTTTGTTTTTTCCTCTTAAATATTCTATTAAAGAAAGAGCAAAATATCCAAGTCCAAGGACGAGAGATGTTTTGTTCCGCAATTTTTTTTAATAAATGATCAAAATATTCTGTTATAGCTAATTGAGCGGGATCAAAACAAACCTCCCCTTTAGAGACAAGCTCTTTATAACGTGTTGAAACGAGAATCATCCAAATAACCTTTTCAAACCGTTCTCAATGAAAAATACAAATACTTTTCACGAATCTGCCCGTCTAGCTTAGTTTTTCATAAACGATCAAAAATGATTTAACGACTTAAAACAACGGGATGATCATCAAGTGTACGTCCCTCAAAACGATCAACATTTGAAGAGTAGAGAGCAAGGATAACACGTCCAGAGTTATTATAAAAATATAATCTTTTTCCTTTAACAGCCCACGATCTCACTTGGGAAGCAATTCCTGGACAGTGTAAAGGACCAGCACGGTACCCTTGTCCAAACTTTGTTTGCGGCGTTGCGATCCGGCAAACTTTACCCCCTATAGAAAGATTCCATACACCAGCAACACTTGCAGGAAATAAATCAGTAGCATTACTTGGCAACTCGAGACTAGCCATTCGTCCATCACTCTGAGAATCTCCTTTTTCATACATCGAAGCGTTTGCTGCCTCAGATATCGACGAAGAAGTAGATGACAGATCAGACACTTCCAATGTTGTCATTTGTTGAGATGGATAAAAAACTTCTAATGCGTTACTACCGTCATTACTGTCAAACCGTGTTGTTGAACATCCCCCTAAAAGCATTACAGTTGATAGTGCAACGAAAAACGAAATTTTTGAAAACGACATATCTGTACTCTCTCCCACGACAATAAATAAGTTCACAAAAAAATTAAGTGAATATTTGTTATATTTACAAAGATAAATTAACAAATTAAAAAAAACAGGTTAAAATCACTTATTTTTAAACGAAATAATTTATGTACCCAATTTTATCTTTATTAAAGACTAGAAATTTATAAGATTTTCAGTCATATATCTCTTTATAAATAATCATTAGAAATAGAGAAGTTTCATGAAAACGCCATTTAGCAAAATGGACGGTCTTGGAAATCAAATTATTGTTATTGATATGCGTGAAAGCACTCATGCTCTTACACCACAAGCAATCCTTGCTTTGTCAGCAGATCCCGAAATACACTTTGATCAAATCATGGCTATCCACACACCAACCCAGAAAAAAGCCGACTTCCGCATAGAAATATGGAATGCCGACGGATCAATGGCTAAAGCTTGTGGCAATGGTACCCGCTGTGTCGTTGCATGGCTTAAAGATCACAATTTTGGTGAAAAATTTCGTTTAGAAACTCCCGCTGGAATTATTGAAGGGACATATCAAACCGATAATCTCATTTCTGTTGATATGGGATGCCCAAATTTCAATGCAAAAGAGATGCCTGTTTCACGTGAAATAGTTGATACTAATCACGTAGAAATTACGGCTGGTCCTCTAAAAGATGCTTGTCTCATATCCATTGGCAATCTCCATGCTATCTTTTTTGTTGAAAATGATATTCAACATATTCCATTAGAAAAATATGGACCAAAACTTGAACATGATCCCCTATTTCCCGAACAGTGCAATATTTCCATTGCTTGCATAACGTCAAAGAAAAGTCTAAATTTACGGACATGGGAGCGAGGAGTAGGATTAACACAAGCATGTGGAAGTGCTGCCTGTGCAAGTGCAGTGGCTGCTTATCGTCGTGGTCTTACACAACGCCATATTGATGTAAACTTACCAAAGGGAACACTTAATATTTTTTACCGAGAAGACGATCATGTTATTATGACAGGACCAATAAAATATCAATTTAGTGGTTTTTTAAGCCCTTTAACAGGGTGCTACAAAAAGGATCACTCCTGATGGCAATAGAAATTGTAACTTTTGGTTGTCGACTTAATAGCTACGAATCGGAAATCATTCGCAAAGAAAGTACTTCTTCAGGGCTAGATCAGCTTAAAGATGGTGCTATTATCTTTAATACCTGTGCTGTCACTGCCGAAGCTGTGCGACAAGCAAAACAAGCTATCCGCAAAGCACGACGTGAAAATCCTCACGCACGTATCATTGTAACAGGGTGTGCCGCTCAAACAGAAGCACAAAATTTTGCCTCAATGACAGAAGTGGATCTCGTTTTAGGAAACGAAGATAAACTTCACGCCCATTCTTATCGTCAACTTCCTGATTTTGGTATTAACCATTCCGAAAAGGTGCGTATCAATGACATTATGGAAGTACAAAAAATTGCTCCACATATGGTCAGTGCAATGCAAGAGCGCACCCGCGCTTTTGTACAGGTACAAAACGGATGTGATCATCGCTGTACATTTTGCATTATTCCTTATGGACGAGGACCATCTCGCTCAGTTCCCATGGGTGCTGTCATAGAACAAATTAAAAAGCTGATAGGTGAGGGTATTCAAGAAGTTGTCCTTACAGGTGTTGACCTTACAAGTTATGGCCACGATCTTCCTGGAAAAGCTACTCTAGGAAAATTAACTTCAGCAATTTTGCATCATGTCCCTGACTTAGCGCGATTACGCCTCTCATCTATTGACTCTATTGAAGCAGACGAAGAACTCATCAATCTTTTAGCTTATGAAACAAGGATCATGCCCCATTTGCATTTATCTTTGCAAGCAGGTGATAATATGATTTTAAAACGGATGAAACGGCGACACTTACGCGAACATGCCATTCAATTTTGCCAAGAATTGCGTGCCAAACGTCCTACAATGGTTTATGGTGCCGACTTAATTGCTGGTTTTCCTACAGAAACAGAAGAGATGTTTCAAAACAGTCTTGTTTTAATCAAAGATTGTAATTTAACCCATCTCCATGTCTTCCCCTTTAGTCCAAGAGAAGGAACACCTGCCGCACGTATGCCACAAATCAACCGTAAAATAGTTAAGATGCGTGCTGAAAAATTACGTAAAGCAGGTGAGGAGGCTTACCAAAAGCATCTTGCTCATTTGCAAAACAGTCTACAAACAGTTCTCATTGAAAAAGATGAAATCGGACGAACAGAAGATTATACTCTTGTACAAGTTAAAGGTGCAAAAGTAGGAACAATTGTTCAAGCCCTTATCGTTGATCATGATGGCGATAAATTGATTGCTGTCCTTCCAAAATTAAACGCTGCTTGAGCAGGAAAATTCTTATGACGAAATCTTTTATAAAAAAAATATTCTCTTTTAATAAATCTCAAGAGCAGGAAATGGAACAACAGATTTCTATTCCTGATAAAAGCGATATAATGGAAGAAAATAAAGACAAAAATGAAAGGACAAAAAATAACCAAATCTCTATAGACACAGAAAAAGAAGAACAAACAAAAAATCGAGAGTCAACACTTACAAAATATGATGAAAAATCTCCATTTCTAGAATCCCATTCTGATAAAATTCCTCTTTCTGGTAAAATTATTGTCACAGACAACATCCGTGAAAAAAAGAATGAAGAAATTTTATCTGAACCTTCTGTTGAACAAAAAAAGATAGCGTGGTTTGGGCGCCTTAAAAAAAGTCTATCTCTTTCTTCACAACGCCTAAGCGGATCAATTGGCGACCTCTTTGTTAAAAGAAAACTTGATGAAGATACATTGCAAGAGCTCGAAGATATCCTTATCCAAGCTGATCTTGGAGTAGAAACGGCGACACGCATCACAAATACTTTAGCTTCCAGTCGTTACGGAAAAGATCTTTCCCCAGACGATATTCATACTATTGTAGCTGATGAGGTCAAAAAAGTTCTGGAACCTGTTGCAATTCCATTAGAGCTTGATCTCAGCTATAAACCTCATGTTATTTTGCTGGTAGGTGTAAATGGAACTGGAAAAACGACAACAATCGGAAAACTTGCAGCAAAATTAACAGCAGGGGGATTAAAAGTTATGCTTGCAGCTGGTGATACTTTCCGAGCCGCAGCTATTGAACAATTGCATATTTGGGGTAAACGTACTGATTCTCCTGTTATTTCGACAAAATTGGGTGCAGATGCCGCCAGCTTAGCCTTTGATGCTTATGAAAAAGCAAAAAAAGCAAACAGCGATGTATTAATTATTGATACAGCAGGGCGTTTACAAAATAAATCTGAATTGATGGATGAGTTGGCAAAAATTATTCGTGTTTTAAAAAAACACACTCCCCAAGCACCCCATACAATCCTTCAAACGCTTGATGCAACTACCGGACAAAATGCACTCAACCAAGTGGAAATTTTCCGTGATATTGCTGGTGTTAATGGTTTAGTCATGACAAAGCTGGATGGGACCGCACGAGGAGGGATTCTTGTCGCTATAGCAGCAAAATATAAATTACCCGTTTATTTTATCGGTATAGGAGAAAATATTGAAGACCTTCAACCTTTTTCTGCTTCTGACTTTGCCGAAACTATCGCAGGAAAACATACATGAAACAGCCTTTATCTAACTCTAATTCACACAATAATTCTGAAAAAAATATGAATAACAATAAGAAAATCCCTCTCTCACCAACCATAAAATTTTTCTTGGAAATGGGGCCGTTAGTCGTCTTTTTTCTGGCCAATTATAAGGGCGAATGGTTGATAAAAAACATTGGATTTTTTCAAAATTTTAGCAAACCTATTTTCCCTGCAACAGCTATTTTTATGATAGCTATTATTATTTCTCTAAGCTTATCATGGATTCTTGCACGACAAATTCCTATTATGCCCCTTATTTCAGGAATCTTTGTTCTAGTCTTTGGATTTTTAACTCTTTGGCTTCACAACGATACTTTCATCAAAATGAAACCAACAATTATTAATAGCTTATTTGCGCTCATCCTCTTTGGTGGTATGTGTTTTAAAAAACCACTTTTACGTTATGCTCTTGATTCTACATTAAAACTTGATGATTTAGGCTGGCAAAAACTTACCTATCGTTGGGCATTCTTTTTCGTTTTTCTTGCCCTTTTGAATGAAATCATTTGGCGCAATTTTAGCGATAATTTTTGGACCAGCTTTAAAGTATTTGGTGTTATGCCTATAACAGTCCTTTTCATGCTTACCCAAATGCCTATCATTATGAAACATTCAAAAGGACTTTTCACAGAAGAGGACAAATCTGATTCTTAAAAAAATTCACCACTATATATTATTTTATAGATTCATCACCAAACACTGTTCAGGAGAAAAACATGTTGATTGAACAGTTTATTTGTCGAAAAGATAACTTTGGTGTACTCATTCATGATGAAAAAAGTGGCTATACAGCTGCAATCGATGCACCTGAAAGTGAAGCGATTCATAACGCCTTAAAACGCCGTAACTGGACGCTTCAGACTATTTTTGTAACTCATCATCATCACGACCATGTAGAAGCATTGGAAGAATTAAAACAAGTATACAACGCTATGGTTATCGGACCAGAAGCAGAAAAAGAAAAGATTCATCATCTTGATCAAACACTTCAACCTGATGAAAAACTTCTCTTTGGTTCTCATCCACTTTTGGCTCTTTCAACACCTGGTCACACTTTGGGCGCATTATCTTATTATTTTCCTGAGAAAAGTTTACTCTTTGCTGGAGATACACTTTTCTCACTCGGTTGTGGACGCCTTTTCGAAGGAACACCTGCTCAAATGCTGAACTCTTTAAAAAAGCTTCGTCAACTTCCCGATGAGACACTTCTTTATTGTGGTCATGAATATACCAAAACCAATGCTCTTTTCGCATTAACACTTGATCCACATAATCAAAAACTTCGTCAAAGAGTGGAAGAAGTTTTTTTGCTACGTGCAAAAAACGCTATGACTTTACCAGTAACCTTAGGGAGAGAAAAAGCCACCAATCCCTTTCTCCGCTGGGATGATAGTGTGTTGCGAAAGAACCTCGCAATGGAAGAAGAAACAGATGAAGAAATCTTTGCTGAAATTCGAAGAAGAAAGGATAAATTTTAAACATGCTTAAGTTCGTATTACGTTTGTTTCTCCTTTTTCTTTTCGTGATACATACTCAACTAACAATGGCAGAGGAAAAGGAAACAGACAAAAAATCCGATTTCCTGTATTCCATTAGAACTTACACCTTAACAGAAGATTTTCTCTTAAAAATGGAACAAATTGGAAAAGAGTATGAAAATTTACTGCCAGAGTTGAAAGCATCTAATATCCCATGTAACAATACTATTAAAGAATTTACCGCTTACATTTCTGATCAACCAAAATTAATGAATATTTTAAAAAATAATAACATCACGCCTAGAGATTTTTTTCTTGGTTGCAATGCGCTTGCGGGAACATTAATGTCACTTATCTGGGGTGAATTTGATGAAAAAAGCACCGTATTTTTAAGCAATTTGGAATTTGGTAAAAAACATATGTATAGAGTATATACTGTTGTAGAAAAAACTTGTGGCTGTTAACTTAAAAAATTAATTGACTTAGCAAACAAGGGTAAATTTTAAACATGTTCAAGTTAGTGTTACGTTTGTCTCTCCTTTTTCTTTTCGTAATATATACTCAACTAACAATGGCAAAGGAAAAGGAAACAGATAAACAATTCGAATTCCCACATATTATTGCAAATTACACCTTAACAGAAGATTTGCTTTTAAAAATGGAACAAATTAATAAAGAAGTGTGTGAAAGCTCACCATCAGAATCAAAAGTATCCGATACTGAAAAAGAATCTGATATTGAAATTGAACACGACCACAGTATTGAAGGATTCGTAGCTTCTATTTCTAATCAACCAAAATTAATGAATATTTTAAGAAAAAATAATATAACACCTAAAGATTTTGCTATAGGAACCCTCGCCCTTCAAGCAACATTAACAACGGTTTTAGCTCCTCTTGAACTTCTTAAAGAAGATGGGATTTCTTTTGATGAAAAAAATACTGTAGTTTCAAACAATTTAGAGTTTGGTAAAAAATATATGTATAGAATACTTGCTATTTTAAAAAGTCGTTGTAAATAGAATTCGTTCTATTTTGAACAGACGATTGACTTCGCAGACGAAAAATTCTTTGCTGAAATTCGAAAAAGAAAGAAAAATTTCAAACAATGTTTTAATTGGCATTGTGTTTGCTTTTTCTTTCCCTTTTTTACATATGTTCAATTAACAATGGCAAAGAAAAAGCAAACAGACAATCAATTTGTTTTCTCCCTAGCAGCAATCAAAATATCATTATAAATTATCCTTTAACAGAATATTTCCTCTCAAAAATAGAATAACTAAAACAAATAAATTGAGGATTTACCTCCAGAGCCAGAGGCATCCAATACCGGAAATGATAACAGCATTGAAGGGTTCATTTCTTCTATTTCTGCTAGATCAAAACTAACAGATCTTTTAAGAAAATATAATCTCTCACCTAAAGATTATGTTATTGGTCTCATGGCCCTTTAAACAACTTTAGCTGTAATAATAGCCTTTGAAGATAAAAAATTCTCTTCAAAAATACTATACCTTCAGATAATTTTAATTTAAGTCAAAAATATATCGATAGAATTCGTGCTATTTTAGACAATTAATTAGTTTTGCAAACGCCGGCAAATATCATCCAATTGTTCTAGTGAAGAGTAGCGTATTTTTAAATCACCACCTTTTTTGCCATGCCGAATAGTCACTTTCATTCCGATCACGTCTGCAAGTAATTTTTCTAAAGATTTTGTTTCTGTATCTTTCTCAACAGCAGTTCGTTTTTTGACTTTTGGATTTGCCTGTTCATACGCAAGTATTTCTGTTTGGCGCACAGAAAGTCCTTCGCGAATAATTTTTTCGGCTAAATCCTGTGGATTCTCAACAGTGATAAGACAGCGTGCATGACCAGCGGAGAGTTGCCCGTCGGTTAAGAATTGTTGTACTTTTTGTGGAAGTTTTAACAAACGAAGCGTATTAGCAACATGACTGCGACTTTTTCCAATAACTTGCGCTAAATCTGCCTGCGTATATCCATGTTCATTCAGCAAAATTTCATATCCCATTGCTTCTTCTATAGGATTAAGATCGGCACGTTGAACATTTTCAATAATTGCCAATTCCAAAGCCGTTTTATCATCTACATCGCGAACAATAACAGGTAATTTATTTAAATTAGCTCGCTGTGCAGCACGCCAACGCCGTTCGCCAGCAATTAATTCAAAACGATGAGGATGATCACGTGATGGTCTTACAATAACAGGTTGAACAACACCGTGCTGGCGAATTGATTGTGCTAAATTATCAAGTTCTGAATCGGTAAAATGGCGTCGCGGATTATGTGGATTGCACGAAATAGATTCAAGTGGAACAAATCGTTCAGAAACAGGAGAAGCTGTATTGGACTCTGTAAATTTGTCAGTATTTGATGAACGTGTAAGATCGCTGTTTAAACTGATATCCCCAATTAATGCCGCTAATCCACGACCCAGTCTTTTTTTTGATTGATCATCATTCATAATTTTGCTCTTTAAATTTTTAGTTGATTTTTTTAAGCAGCAGCACGTGCTTGTTTTTCACGTTGAATCATTTCTGATGCTAGACGCAAATAAGCTTGGCTCCCAGCACATTTGAGATCATAAAGCAATACAGGTTTTCCAAAAGAGGGCGCTTCTGATACTCTTACATTTCGTGGAATAACAGTACGATAAACCTTATCTCCCATAAAAGAACGTACATCTTCAACAACTTGATTTGAAAGATTATTACGTCCATCATACATTGTTAGAACGATACCTTGGATTTCTAAAGATGGATTAAGTACGGATCGCACTTGTTTTACTGTTTCAAGTAATTGACTTAAACCTTCAAGTGCTAAAAATTCACACTGCATAGGCACTAAAACAGAATCCGCAGCCCCCATAGCATTAAGTGTTAAAAGATTAAGGGAGGGAGGACAATCAATTAAAATATAATTGAATTTTTTTTCCATTTCCGGATCATCATAGAAAGCTTTACGTAAGCGTTGTATGCGATCTTGTGATGAAGAAATTTCCATTTCCACACCTAAAAGATCAAGTGTAGAGGGAACTATATAAAGATTAGGTACTGCTGTTTTTAAAGCCGCTTGTGCAATTGAAATTCCCGAAACTAAAACATCATAAGAAGATAAAGGACGGTTATTACGATCAATCCCTAAACCTGTACTAGCATTACCTTGTGGATCAACATCCATAATAAGGACATTTTCACCAATAGCCGCTAAAGCTGTTGCAAGATTAATTGCTGTGGTTGTTTTTCCGACTCCACCCTTTTGGTTTGCAATAGCGATAATTCGTGTTTCGCTCATTTTGCTCTACCCTCTATATGATCGAATATGAGAAATTTCCAAAATAACAGAATTTTCATCAACTTTACTTTTATGTTTTAACAGATCAAAGTGCCAATTGGCAGAGGCATTTTTTATTTCTGTAGCGTAATCCCGACCTTTTTGCAAAAGAGCGATTGTTTTTTCTGTTAATAAAGGAAAAATAAGTTGTAAAAGACTATTGAGCGGCGCTAATCCCCGTGCCGTTATAATATCAGATATGGGAATTTTTTGATATACATCTTCAATTCTAGCGTGATAAACCGTTGCTGGAAGATTAAGTTGAGCAATAACTGTTCGCAAAAAAGCAACTTTTTTCCCATTACTTTCAACAAGATTAATATGTCCTACTTTTTTTTCTTTCAAAAAGATAGCAATCACAATTGCAGGAAAACCTCCTCCTGATCCTAAATCACACCAATGTAAAGAATGAGCATACAAAGGAAAAATTTGTGCTGAATCTAGAATATGCCGTGTCCATAGATCTGGTATCGTTGTAGCAGATATCAAATTAATATGTGCATTCCATTGAAGTATTAAAGACTCAAACTGAATTAAATTTTCCATCGTTTCACGTGAAACAGAAGGAACAATATTTAATAATTGTTGATATTTTTTTTCTGTAGAAAAATCCATTAAGCTGTTTTAGCCTTTTCACGTCGTTGACGTTGAATATATGTAATAATAAGCGATAACGCGGCGGGTGTCATGCCATCAATTTTTTGTGCATCAGCAATTGAACGCGGCGACACTTCTTGAATTTTTGATTTAAGTTCATTTGAAAGACCTGAAATTGCCTGAATATCAAGAGAAGAAGGAATTTCTAAACGCTCATCTCTTTGAAGAGAGGCAATATCTTGTGCTTGTTTATCTAAATAAACCGCATATTGTGCTTCAATTTCTAAAGATTCTGCTGTTTTAGAATCAATTTTTTGTAATTGTGGCCAAAAATCCGAAAGACGCTCTAAAGTCATATGAGGATATGCAAGAAAATCATAAGCTGAACGCCGAATTCCATCATGATTAACGTGTAATCCATGAGCAGAAGCTTCATTGGGTGTTAAAAAAAGATTTTGACATATTGATCGTGCTTGATCAAGGCGTTCTTGTTTTTTCTGATAACATTCCCAACGTATTTCACTCACAATACCCCATTTTTGTGCCAAAGGTGTTAAACGTGTATCAGCATTATCAGATCTTAAAGATAAACGAAATTCAGCACGTGATGTAAACATCCTATAAGGTTCACAAACACCACGTGAAACCAAATCATCAACCATAACACCAATATAAGCGGTAGAACGACTTATAAGTATTTCATCTAATTTACCTACTTTACGTGCCGCATTTAATCCAGCTAAAAGTCCTTGTGCTGCTGCTTCCTCATATCCTGTTGTACCATTAATTTGGCCTGCTAAGAACAAACCCGGTAAAGAACGTAATTCTAAGCTTCTCGTTAATTGTTGTGGATTAACAAAATCATATTCAATAGCATAACCAGGTTGCAAAACTATAGCATTTTCCAACCCTTCAATGGTTTTCAATAGAGAAATTTGTACATCTTCAGGAAGAGAAGTAGAAAGACCATTTGGATAAACAATATCATCATTTAATCCTTCTGGTTCCAGAAAGATCTGATGTCCATCACGTTCTCCAAACTTCACAATTTTATCTTCAACAGAAGGACAATAACGTGGTCCTAACCCTTCAATATTTCCAGAATATAAAGCAGAACGATAAATATTCTCGCGAATAATTTGATGTGTTTTCTCATTTGTACGTGTTATTGCACATTCAATTTGTGGTTGTTCAATTTTCTCTGTTAAAAGAGAAAAGGGAATGGGATTTTCATCTGCTTGTTGTTTTGGAAGATGATCCCAAGCAATTGTTTTTTTACTCAAACGAGCAGGGGTTCCTGTTTTTAATCGACCAAGTTTTATATGATAATTTTTTAAACGTTTAGCAAGTTGCACACTTGACTGATCTCCCATACGTCCAGCAGCCCATGTTTTATCACCAATATGAATAAAGCCATTTAAAAATGTTCCTGTTGTTAAAACAACAGCACCAGATAAAATTGCTCCTTGTTTTTTTAAAATAACACCTGATACACAATTATCTTTAACAACCAGATCAATAACTTCATCCTCAATAAGAGTAAGATTTTCTTGTTCTTTTAATAATTTTTGAATTGCTTTTTTATAAAGTTGTCGATCCGCCTGTGTCCGTGGTCCTCTTACTGCCGGTCCTTTACGTCTATTAAGTAGTCTAAACTGAATCCCAGCAGCATCTGCTGCTCTTCCCATGAGACCATCTAACGCATCTATTTCACGAACTAGATGCCCTTTTCCAAGTCCACCAATAGCAGGATTACATGACATTGTTCCCAGTGCTGATATTTTATGTGTAACAAGCGCTGTTTTGGCTCCTACACGCGCTGAAGCTGAAGCCGCTTCACAGCCAGCATGACCACCACCAACAATAACAACATCATATGATTGCATTTTATTCATTCCGTAGAAAATATTCTAAGGTTTCACGTGAAACAGAATATAAATTACATAATCTTTATAATCTGTCTATGAAATAATCAATGTTTCACGTGAATCATTATTTACCAACACAAAACTCTGAAAAAATAATATCAAGCAAATCTTCAACATCAATATCTCCTGTAATTTTTCCAAGAAAATCACTTGCACAACGGAGATGTTCTGCACGTAAACTGAGATCAAGAGAATTATAATTAAGAGAATATTCAATCTCTTTAACAGCCTCCTTTAATAATTGAAGTTGTCTTTTACGCGCCGGAACAATATTTCCAATTTCAGAAGCACGATGATGACAAAATGATTCAAGTTCTTTGATAAAATAATCAAAATTTAAACCAGTTAATGCGGAAAATTGTATAGACCAATGCTGATCATTTTTTTCATAAAGATCAAGCTTATTGCCAACACACCATATTTCAGCCGATGTTTCTGGTAAATCAACTTGCTCAGGATTTCCTATATCATAAACCAAAATAACTAAATCAGCTTCCCTAACATGCTGTTTAGCAACTTCTATTCCCATTTGTTCTATTTTATTTTCTGTTTTTCTAAAACCAGCAGTATCCGTTAAAAAAATAGGTAAACCACCAAGAATAATTCTCATTTCTAAAGCATCACGGGTTGTTCCTGCTTCTTCCGTTACAATAGCAACAGATCTTCCTGAAAGACGATTCATAATGCTTGATTTTCCAGAATTTGGAGCACCAGCAATAACAATTTTTAATCCATCACGTAAAATACTAGCACGCTCTCCTTCAGTAATATATTCACGAATAGAAGTACAAAGATCCTCAACATCTTTCCAAACTTTATCAGATATTGCGTTGGGAATATCTGCTTCATCAACAAAATCAAGTTCTGCCTCAATAAAAGCACGCGCCTTCATAAGCTTATGACGCCAATCACGATAAAGCGTCGTTAAATGTCCACTTGTACCCATAACAGCTAAACGCCGTTGGCTTTCCGTTTCTGCTTCTATTAAATCAGCAAGACCTTCTGCTTGAACAAGATCTAATTTTCCTTCCATAAAAGCACGACGTGAAAATTCACCTGCTTCTGCAATACGGCATCCAGAAAATGTCGACAATTCATCGAGAAAACGACTAACAACGGCTTTTCCTCCATGTAAATGGAATTCTGCACAATCTTCCCCCGTAAAACTATAAGGAGCAGGAAAAAAAACAGTTAAACCAGAATCTAAAAAGCTCCCATCACGAGCAGTAAGATTTCCATAATGCATAAAACGTGCTTTAGGTAAACGACCACAAAGCGTTTTAACTATATCCACAACATGAGGACCAGAAAGCCGAATGACTGCAACCCCTGAAGGTAACAATCCACTCGAAACAGCAAAGATTGTATCCACAGGTTTTATCCTAATAAAAACTTTAATGACTCTACGTATTCATTGAATCAAAAAATTCACTATTGTTTTTTGTTTGCTTTAATTTATCAATCAGAAATTCAATTGCATCTGTTACATTCATAGATGCTAAAATACGACGAAGAACAAAAATTTTGTGTAAATCTTGTCGTTCTACCAGAAGTTCTTCCTTACGCGTTCCTGACTTTAAAATATCCATAGCAGGGAAAATACGCTTATCAGCAACTTTTCGATCAAGAACAATTTCAGAATTACCTGTTCCTTTAAATTCTTCAAAAATAACCTCATCCATACGACTTCCTGTATCAATCAAAGCCGTTGCAATAATGGTTAAAGATCCACCTTCTTCAATATTACGTGCTGCACCAAAAAAACGTTTTGGACGCTGGAGAGCATTTGCATCCACACCACCTGTTAAAACTTTACCCGAAGAAGGAACAACTGTATTATATGCACGTCCAAGACGTGTAATAGAATCAAGAAGAATAACAACATCGCGTCCATATTCAACGAGGCGTTTGGCTTTTTCAATGACCATTTCTGCTACTTGTACGTGACGTATTGCAGGTTCATCAAAAGTAGAAGAAACCACTTCTCCTTTTACTGAACGCTGCATATCTGTAACTTCTTCTGGTCGTTCATCAATTAAAAGAACAATGAGATAACATTCAGGATGATTAGTGGTAATAGAATGAGCAATATTTTGAAGTAAAACTGTTTTTCCTGTCCGAGGAGGAGCGACAATTAACCCTCTTTGTCCTTTTCCCAATGGAGATATCAAATCAATCACGCGTGATGACATATCTTTCTCTGTAGGATCTTGTATTTCCATTTGGAAACGCTCATTTGAATAAAGAGGAGTAAGATTATCAAAGTGAATTTTATAACGAATCTTTTCAGGTTTTTCGAAATTAATTGTATTAATTTTAAGGAGAGCAAAATAACGTTCTCCCTCTTTTGGACTACGTATAGGGCCTTCAATGGTATCGCCTGTTTTTAAAGAAAATGACTGTATTTGTGCTGGTGAAAGATAAATATCATCAGGACCAGGAAGATAATTAGCGTCAGCAGATCTCAAAAAACCAAATCCGTCTTGTAAAACTTCAACAACACCCTCTCCTATAATTTCTACATCTTGTAGAGCAAGTTTTTTCAAAATAGCAAACATTAATTCTTGTTTGCGCATAAGAGAGGCATTCTCAACTTCTAATGTTTCAGCAAAAGAAACAAGTTCAACGGGATTTTTGCTTTTAAGTTCTTGTAGTTTCATTTTTTGCATGAAATATGCTCTTTGTAATTAAGGAGAAGATTATCTTAAATAATTTATGGAAATTTATGAATGAAATATTCTTAAGAAGAAAAATATTTTACACTCAATTTTTTTAATCTGCAAGTACCATTTATATGAAATTTATCCCTGTAATATTAAGTAATTATATGAAAAACTTGAAAAAATATAAAAATACAAATAGTGTTTAATTTATTTTATAACAAAAATATGAGTTAGAGTTATAGCATTAATTAAATGCTATTCAAAAGTATTTTTTACAGAAATTTATATTAATAAATTTATATTAAAGAAGGGATTCTTCTTATTTATAACTGTGTTTAGTGTGGATTATTATTTATCCTCAATTTTATCCACAAAAGGGACTAAAAAAAAGAATAAAAATAACACTATCTTAAAGATATTATCCCCTCTTTTTTATAAGAGGTATAAAATTATCACAAGCATTTAATTTGTGTATAAAAACGAAGAATTTTTCCTAAATTTTAGTTTTATAAAAAACGGTAAGGATATATACACATATCTTAACAAGGAGTTAAAATTTCTGTGACAAAAGAAAAAAAATTCTTTCATTTACACATGCTTTCTGATGCAACAGGAGAAACATTAATCTCTGTTGGAAGAGCTGTGGCATCGCAGTATACAATGAGTCAGGCAACAGAGCATATCTACCCTATGATTCGTAATAAAATACAGTTACAAAAAGCTCTTGATGAAATACAACAAGAGCCAGGTATTGTTCTTTACACAATGATTGATGAAGAATTTAAACTTCTCCTTCAAAAAAGCTGTAAAAAAATAAAAGTTCCTTGTATTGATATATTGCATCCTGTTTTAAATGCTTTTCAGTCTTACCTTGGAATGCCAACACATTTACGTGCGAGCGCACAACATGATCTTAATGCAGATTATTTTCGCCGTATTGAAGCACTGGATTTTACAATAGAGCATGATGATGGACAGTCTTCCAGTAGCTTATCCGAAGCAGATGTGATCCTTGTTGGAATTTCAAGAACCTCTAAAACGCCAACAAGTATCTATTTAGCAAATCGCGGAATAAAAACGGCTAATGTTCCTCTTATTCCTAATATTGATTTGCCAGAATCCCTTTTAGAGGCAAAAAATTCTTTAATTATTGGTTTAATTGCTTCAGCTGAAAGAATCTCACATATTCGCCAAAATCGAGATTTGGGAGAAGGTTTTGCTCTTGATAGTTATACAAATCGTATCAACATAGCTGAAGAATTAATCTATGCAAAACGCATTTGCGAACGTTTTGGTTGGCCTATTATTGATGTCACAAGACGCTCTATTGAAGAAACTGCTGCTGCAATATTTGAACTTTTATCACGATTTCGTGAAGGAAAATGAGAGAAAATTCTCATGAACGCAGATACGTTAATATTAGCATCTCTTAGTTTTTATCGTGCAAAATTATTAAAAAAAGCAGGTTTAAATTTTTTCATTGAAGGAGCTTCTTTTGATGAAAGAGAAGTAGAAAAAAAAGCAAAAGAAAAAACACCTAAAGAACTCAGCTGTTTTCTTGCGGGTGCAAAAGCAAAAAATGTTTCAGATCGTTTTCCTGATGCTTTCGTTATTGGTTGTGATCAAGTGCTTGATTTGGAAGGTAAAGTTTTTCACAAAGCAACAAATATTAAGGAAGCACATCAACGTTTATGTGAGTTATCAGGAAAAACCCATTCTCTTCATAGTGCGGTAGCTTTATTTAAAAATGGTCAAAAAATTTGGGTTGAAGCTTTTAGTGCACATATGTCCGTCCGTTTGCTCTCGTCAGAATTTATTGAACATTATTTAGCACGCGTAGGAAAAGATGTTCTAAATAGCGTGGGAGTATATCAAATTGAAGGGGAAGGGATTCATCTCTTTGAAAAAATTGAAGGAGATTTTTTTACCATTGTTGGTTTACCTTTGCTGCCTCTACTCATAAAACTGCGTCATTTAGGAATTATTGATGGTTGACTTAACAATAAAAAAAATAAATTATCCGCGTGCTTTTGTTGTTGGTTCTCCAATTCATCATTCAAAATCGCCTAAAATTCACAATTTTTGGCTTAAACAATATGGTTTACAAGGAGAATATCTTGCACAAGAAGTAACATCTGAAGAATTCAGTCATTTTATTGCGTCTTTACAAAAAATAGGCTTTTGTGGAGGAAATGTTACTTTACCTTACAAACAGGAAGCTTTTCGTTTAGCAGATTATAAAGATGAGAGAGCAACAATGATTGGTGCTGTTAATACACTTTGGTATGAAGGAAATAAGCTTTGTGCCACTAATAGCGATGCCTATGGTTTTAGCGCTAATCTTGATGATTTTGCATCTGATTGGGGAGGGGAAACAGCTCTTGTTTTTGGAGCAGGTGGTGCCGCACGCGCTATCATATATGCCTTAAAAAAACGCGGATTTGAACAGATTTATTTGGTTAACCGTACAAAACAACGCGCCGATAATTTAGCTCAGCATTTTGGAAAAACCATTAAAGTTTACGATTGGCATAAAATCCATGAAATACTCCATCAAGCTGATTTGATTGTTAATACAACCTCTATTGGTATAAAAAATCCAGAAGAAAAAAGTGATTCTTTTTTTTGTGATTTTCATAAAGCAAAAAAAACGGCGTTAGTAACAGATATTATTTATACACCATTGATAACTCCTTTTTTACAACAGGCAAAGGCTTGTAATCTCAAGACGGTTGATGGGCTTGGGATGCTTCTACATCAGGCTGTTATAGGGTTTGAACAGTGGTTTGGAATAAGACCACAGGTAACAAAAGCTTTACGGACAGCCATTTTAGAGGATATGAGTGAAAAAAGATAATGAAGATCATAGGATTAACAGGATCAATTGCTATGGGAAAATCAACAGTTGCTGATTTTTTCAAGCAAGCGGGTATTTCTGTTTTTAGTGCTGATGAAGCAGTACAACAGCTTTATAAAAGTGAGCCAGCTTTGTCATTCATAGAGCGTATTTTTCCAGGTGTTGTTGAAAACGGTGAAGTTAACCGTTTGAAACTTTCTGAAATTTTGATTGATGATAAGGAAAAATTACAAACATTAGAAAAAATAATTCATCCTTTGGTGCAAGAAAAAGAAAGGGAATTTATTAATATAGCGCGTGAACAGGGGAAAAAATTAGTTATTCTTGATATTCCACTTCTATTTGAAAAAAATGGTGAAAGTCGTGTGGATAGCGTTATTGTTGTTTCTGCCCCACCAGAAATACAAAAAGAACGTGTAATGATTCGCGAAGGTATGAATGAGAAAAAATTTGCCTTTATCAATGCTCAACAAATGCCGGATGAAAAAAAACGAGAACTTGCTGATTTTATTATTTATACAGGGAAAGATTTAGAGAATACACGTCAACAGGTTTTTGATGTGATAAAAAAACTAAAGAATTGAAGTCATGCGGGAAATTATTTTTGATACAGAAACAACAGGTTTAGATAAAGAAAAAGATCGCATAATCGAAATTGGTTGTGTAGAAATGGTTGATCGTTATCTTACGGGGCGCCAATTTCATGTTTATTTAAACCCTGAAGGCGTTATTATTCCTGATGAAGTTGTAGCAATTCACGGATTAACCAATGAACGCCTAAAAAACGAGAAAAGTTTTAGTGATATTGTTGATGAATTTTTGGAATTTATTAAAGGCGCTACAATGATTGCGCATAATGCGAGTTTTGATATTGGTTTTATTAATGCAGAATTAAAACGCGTCAACAAACCGCTCATCAGTGTTGATAATATTCTTGATACACTGGCTATGGCACGGCGTAAATTCCCTATGGGTCCTAATTCTCTTGATATTTTATGTAAACGTTTTGGAATTGATAACAGCCATCGTGTTCTTCATGGTGCTTTGCTTGATGCAGAAATTCTAGCCGATGTTTATATTGAACTGATCGGTGGAAAACAAGGTGTATTGGGTTTTGGTAATAGAAGGGGTGTTGATGAACATATCCAGAATGATAAAGATACATCTTATGCAGTTAAAATTCGCCCACAGGCTTTACCTTCAAGATTGAGTACGCAAGAAAAAAGGTTGCATGCCGATTTTATCAACATGATGGGTGAAAAAGCTCTGTGGAATAACTTCAAAATTCATGAATAACATCATCTTTTCTCTAAAAAAGTCACTATTTAAATTAAAGAATATAGATGTCAAAAAAAACGGTCGTTGTGGGGAGGGGAACACCACAACGACCCTGTCGCTACATCGTACCTCAGCTATCATAGGAGGAGCAAAATGAAAGCTATTAATCCTGTAACAGCAAAGAAAAGCTCTAGGTACTTAATATAAAGTGTAACGACTTCATGTCTTATGAAAAGAAAAAATGGCTTTTTAGAGGCAAAGTGAAAAAAATAAAATAAAAGTGAAAAAAATATATAAGGGTAATTTGCGTTTTTAGCTGAAATGGAGAAATAAAATTGTCATGAAAGCAACAGATCATCTTTTTTTGGTTGACGGATCAGGCTATGTTTTTCGTGCTTATTATGCTTTGCCGCCTTTAAAACGTAAAAAGGATGGACTTCCTGTAGGAGCAGTAGCTGGTTTTTGCAATATGTTATGGAAATTACTTTGTGATGCTCGTAATACAGCGACTGGTATTGTTCCAACACATTTTGCTGTTATTTTTGATTATTCATCTGATACTTTTCGGAAACAAATTTATCCTGAATATAAAGCGAATCGCGCTGAACCTCCTGAAGATCTAATTCCTCAATTTGCGCTAATACGCCAAGCAACGAAGGCTTTTAATTTGCCTTGTATTGAAAAGGAAGGCTTTGAAGCGGATGATTTGATTGCTACCTATGCAAAATTGGCAACAAAGGTTGGGGCAAAAACAACCATTATCTCTTCTGATAAGGATCTTATGCAACTCGTAAATACGCATGTATCTTTGTATGATGGAATGAAAGACAAGCATATAGGTATCTCAGAAGTTGTAGAAAAATGGGGTGTTGCACCTGAAAAAATGATTGATTTACAAGCATTAATTGGAGATTCAACGGATAATGTACCAGGTATTCCAGGCATTGGTCCAAAAACTGCAGCTCAGTTGTTAGATCAGTTTGATTCTCTTGATCTTTTGTTGCAAAATGTAACAGAAATTAAACAAACAAAACGACGTGAAAACATTCAAGCTTATAGAGAACAAGTTAAAATTTCTCGTGAACTTGTTAGGCTTAAAACAGATGTTCCTATAGATAATGATTTAGATGATTTTATTTTGGAGCCACAAGATGGTCCACGTTTAATTGCTTTTTTGAAAGCGATGGAATTTTCAACATTAACGCGTCGCGTGGCAGAGGCAACGACATGCGATGCAACTGTTATTGATGCACTTGATATAGATGTTGAATGGGAAAAACTGAGCCACGGGCATGATTCCGATATCAAGAATACTGAGCGCGCATCTCTTCATAATTTTTCTGAAAATTCTCCACAAGTTTTTGCACAAAAACGTAAAGATCAAGCGCTGACTCAAAAAATTACAAGAGATGCTTATACAACAATTCTTGATGAGGAAATTTTAAAATATTGGTTATCACAAGCACAAGAGCAGGGTTTTTTCGCTTTTAATACTGAAACAACATCTCTTGATCCGATGCAAGCAAAGCTTGTTGGTTTTTCACTCGCATTACAGCCAGAAAAAGCAGCTTATATACCTCTTGAACATTTTGATGAAGGAGAAGAGGATCTTTTGAGGGGCGGGCGCATTACCTCGCAGATTGAGACCCGAAAAGCTTTAGCACTTTTAAAACCAATATTAGAAGATTCATCGGTGTTAAAAATTGGTCAGAATATAAAATATGATTGGTTGGTGATGAAGCAATACGACATTATTACAAGCTCTTTTGATGATACCATGCTTTTATCATATGCTTTTGATGCTGGAACGTTAACCCATAATATGGATGATTTGTCTGAACGTTGGCTTGAGCATAAACCAATTTCCTATAAAGATTTAACGCATAACGGAAAAAAAATTACTTCTTTTGCACAAGTAGATTTAAAACAAGCAACCCTTTATGCAGCAGAACATGCTGATATAACGCTACGCCTTTGGCAAGTATTAAAACCGCAACTTGTTGCTCGTGGAATGACAAAAATTTATGAACGTCTTGATCGACCCCTTGTAGAAGTTCTTGCAAGAATGGAAGAACGTGGGATTCTTATTGATCGGCAGATTTTATTGCGTCTTTCAGGAGAATTGGCACAAGCTGCTTTGATTCTAGAAGAGGAAATTTACAAACAAGCTGATGAAAAGTTTAATCTTGCTTCGCCAAAGCAATTAGGGGATATCCTTTTTGGAAAAATGGGATTACCTGGAGGCGCTAAAACTAAGGGTGGACAATGGTCAACTTCTGCACAGACCTTAGAAGAGTTGGCTGCTGAAGGTCATGTTTTACCGCGTAAAATTATTGAGTGGCGTCAACTTGCAAAGCTAAAATCTACCTATACAGATGCCTTGCCTTCTTATATTTTTTCAAAAACAGGGCGAGTTCACACGAATTATTCTTTGGCAATAACATCAACAGGGCGGTTATCATCATCAGAGCCAAATTTGCAAAATATTCCAGTGCGGACTGCTGAAGGACGTAAAATTCGAACAGCTTTTATTGCTCCCAAAGGACATGTGTTACTTTCTGCTGATTATAGTCAGATTGAATTGCGCATTCTTGCACATATTGCGGATATAAAAGCATTAAAAGAAGCCTTTGCTAAAGGGCATGATATTCACGCTATAACGGCATCACAAATGTTTGGTGTTGCGATAGAAGGAATGCATTCAGATATACGACGGCGTGCAAAAGCGATTAATTTTGGTATTATTTATGGTATTTCAGCTTTTGGATTAGCCAATCAATTGGGAATTTCACGCCAAGAAGCGGGTCGTTATATTCAACTGTATTTTGAAAGATTTCCAGGAATTAAAGATTATATGGAGAAGACCAAAATTTTTGCACGTGAAAATGGTTACGTAGAAACAATTTTTGGACGTCGTATCCATTATCCAGAAATAAAAGCAAAGAATGTAAAAATTCGTTCTCTTAATGAGCGAGCAGCTATTAATGCTCCAATTCAAGGTTCCGCGGCTGATATTATTCGCCGCGCTATGATACAGATGGAAAATGCTTTAAAAGAAGAAAAATTATCAGCAAAAATGTTGCTGCAAGTGCATGATGAACTGATTTTTGAAGTACCAGAAGAAGAGAGTAAAAAAACCATGGCTGTTGTTAAAAATGTTATGGAAAATGCTACAATGCCGATTTTATCTTTATCTGTACCGCTTGAAGTAAAAGTCATGACGGCTCAAAATTGGGATAAGGCACATTAATTTTTTTATTTATTTTTAAGAATGTTGATTGCGTTGGAAAGATTAAGATAGGCTTTGATAGGCAAATGATCTGAAGCAATGCGTGCAAGCGGTGAATGATGATTTTCAATACTTGTTACCAATTGGTGGGGAAAAGAAAAAACTCTATCAAGGGCTAAAAAAGGAAAGCGAGATGGAAAACTTGGTACAACTTCAAAAGTGCTATCAAAATAGGGAGAAAAATGATTTAAAGATGAGCCTTTTCCCATCCGCCATTCATTAAAATCTCCTATGAGGAGTGTAGGCATAAGGGAGCGTTTTTGGAAAATTTCAAGGAGCATTTTTGTTTGTTGTTTACGAGAGTAACGTAATAAGCCAAAATGAGCCGCAATAATACGAATAGGGCCTGCTGCCATTTCCAACTCTACAATTACAGCCCCACGTGGTTCAATACTAGGCAGAGTGACTTGTAAAGTATCACGTACATATCCCTTTCGCAAAAAAAGAGCATTCCCATGCCAACCGTGTCCATGAGGTGACATAGTATTAAGAGGTACAGGAATCAAACCGGTTTCAGCTTTTAATAGCTGAAGATTAATCAAACCGATGCGTTCTCCAAAACGTCTATCTGCTTCTTGAAGAGCAAGGATATCAACTTGTAATTCAGTAATAACACGGACAATTCTTGTAGGATTAAAAATTTTATCAACACCTACACATTTATGCACATTATAGGAAGCAACAGTCAGATCATAATTACTATTTTGATTGATGATGTTTGATTGATGATGAGAGCGGCTGTGAATTGCATTTAAAAGGGAGCTATGGAGTTTTTGTTGGATAAAACTGGTAAACCAAGGGAATTTTTGCTTATAAGGTATTTTTGTCATTTTGCGAAAAGGATAGTCCCTAAGAGGCAAAGGGTAAAGACTTACACTAAAAACAAAAGAACCTTGTCTCTTTTAGAAACAAGGTTCTTTAATTAAGTTATGATTTCTGTAATCAATCACGGTTTGAGCCAAGAAATTGTAGCAAGAAGACAAACATATTGATGAAATCAAGATAAAGATTCAACGCGCCCATAATAACTTTACGTCCTCTGGTGTCGCTTTCATCTCCTTCATAATACATCAACTTAATGCTTTGGGTATCGTAGGCTGTTAAACCAGCAAAGATCAACACGCCAATCACAGAAATAGCAAATTGCAAAGCGCTTGATCCAAGAAAAATGTTCACAATCATGGAAAGAAACAAGCCGATCAATCCGATGAATAGGAATGAACCGATTGCTGTGAGATCACGCTTTGTCGTATAACCATAAAGTGAAAGAGCTCCAAAAGCTGCAGCGGAAATAACAAATGTTTGCACAACACTTTCTGTCGTATAGCGCAAAACGATTGAAGACAGTGAAAGACCAACCAGAGCAGCATAACCAAAAAAGAGGCTACGAGCAGCATTTGTGCTCAATGTATTAATTTTAAAACTGAGGAATAAAACTGCTATGAGTGGTGCAAACATAACAATGTAAGAGAATGGCGATGTATAAAATGTTACTCCAAATGATGTTAAATAAACACTGCTATTGATCTGAGCTGCTGCTTGGCTCATATCTGTTGTCGTTGCTAATGATACAATTACATAAGCGGCAGCAGCTGTAATAAGCAAACCAATGGCCATTGTATTGTAGACACCCAACATATAGTCGCGCAATCCCTGATCAATTGATGCATCGGCGTGAGAAGTAGGCGCCGAACGTAAATTTTTAAAATTAGCCATAATATAAAATCCTTTAGCATATGTCCCGTCAGGTATAGGGCTTTAAAAGTGTCTCTGTCATTACACAGATAAGCTTGGCATAAGCCTTAATTGGGCAAATACAAAAACCCTTAAGAATCACTGACAGAATTCCAGCATATTTGCTCTTATTATGGAGATTTATTTAAAAATTACAAGAGATTTATATGAAGAAGGAACCTTACAAATTAGTAAGGAAACGGTTCATTTTAATAAAAAATATTTCCATTTTTCGCCATATTTTTACAAGATAAAAAGACTGTACTCAAAAGGTTTTTATTATTCACAGAAACTATGTAATACAATCCTTTATAAAATATCCACTATTTTTGCATTTTTAAGAAGAGAGGCAAGTATCTATAATACTATTTTTCAACCTTCAATATTGCACCTATTTTGCACGGTTAGAAGAGCTATTGAATTGGATTTATATAACATATTGATATATAAGGATAAACTGTCTTTTTGTATGCTAAATGATATTTCAAATAAAAGAGATTTAGGCTATTAAGGGCTTTTATCGAATATGAAAACGGTAATTTATATTTATAATCAATAGGTTGCTTTAACAAGACACCATTGAAAATAGTTGAAAAAATGTTTTTTATTAAACAATATATAAAACAAAAAAGGAGAGTCTTTTAACGAAGCACTTAAGAAAGGCTCTGTAAAAAACAATACCTGTAAAAACTAAAAAACATATGAAAAGCAAGTGTTCTAAGCAAATAATAGAACTTTAAATGCTGTAAAATATTTTCTCTCTGAATTTGATAGAGGACATATGGATAAAAAATATTGATTTCTATTTGAGTTCATTTCTTTTGCATTGACCAAGTGTAGAAGTGTAAAGTTGAAAAATAAGATTTTATAATTTTATGAAAAGAAACACGAAAAACAATTAGCTGCAAGAATTATCCAAGAAAAATCAATTTATAATCAGGCTTATGATGGTCAAAAAGCTCTGTTTTCTAAGACAATGAGCACATCAATGAGAAGATGTACTGTTAGAATGACGTTTTGCTTTCATCCAAGTGCGCAATTCTTCAATAAGGATGGCAATAACACCGAGAGTGATAAAACTATCTGCAAGGTTGAAAATAGCAAAATAAAAAATATCATCAATATGAAAGAGTATGTAATCAGTGACATGATGAAAGCGAATACGATCAACGAGATTGCCAATTGCTCCCCCAATAATAAGAATAAGGCCAAAGCGCATTAAAGACTTATTATGTTCAGTATTTTTCCATAGCCATAGAAGGAAGATAATCACAATGATTGTGATGGCGATGATTCCCCAGTGAGAAAAGGAAGAAAAAAACGAAAATGCAATGCCAGAATTACGCACATGATAAAGGGAAAGAAAAGGAATAAGCGAAATTTCTGTTCCTAAAGGCATATTGTGCATAACCCAGTATTTGACAGCTTGATCAAGTACTACTGTAAAAGCCAAGCCCAAGAGAAGAAAAGGGAGTGATTTACGCATCATATTTTTCCTCACATGGTTCCAGTATTAAATAGGGGCGACGGATTTCATAAAGCATAACAGCTGTTGCTACAGCTAGATTAAGCGAGTCTGCACGTCCGCTTTGTGGAATACGCGCAAGTTTATCACACCGATTTGTAAGAAGATCTGATAATCCCTGTTTTTCATTTCCCATTAAAAGGATAATAGGGCCATTTTTGAAATCAAGTGTGCGATAATCCAGAGATCCTTTGAGATGTGTTCCAACGATCATACCTTTAAAGTGAGCAGACCAGTTTAAAAAGGCGCTTTCATCAAGACGATAAAGTGGTACAGAGAAAATAGATCCCATGGTTGCACGGACCGTTTCAGGCGAGAAAGGGTCTGTTGTTTCGCCAATTAAAATAACACCTTTAGCACCTACAGCATCAGCAGTTCGAATAATGGTACCAAGATTTCCAGGGTCACGTACACGATCAAGCGCGATGTAAACATCTTTAATCTGTCCTTTTATCATTTCAAGAGAGTGCCATTTTTGCTTGAAAATACCAATAACTGTTTGTGGATTATCGCGTCGGGTAAGTGATTCCATAACCTTTTGTGAGGCTTTAATAACAAAACCACCGTTGGCTACAGCACGTGCGGCAGTATTTTCGATAGCAGCATTACCGATTTTACTTTTAGAGAAAATAAGCGTCTGTATTGTCCAGCCGAGATTGAGAGCATCAATGACCAATTTCAATCCTTCTGCCATGAAAAGACCTTCTCTATTACGGTTTTTCTTTTGGCTAAGTGCTTTAAGGTCTTTTATGATGGGGTTGCTAAGAGAGGTAATTTCTTTCACTCTACCAGTTTTGGGTCTACACATATTCAAGCAATCCAACGGCTAAAAAGAGAAGTAGAAAGAGCACGTCCTGCAACTTCTTCACGCAAAATGAGTTCTCCTGATTCGACTGTACCACCAAGATTTACAAATGCATCACGCATTAAAGCATGAAGTGCAAAGAAGGAAGCACGAATAGAATAAGCTGTAAGGACAACAGAGAGCGGTTTATCAGAGAGAAGTTTACGACAATTTGTGATCATAGCGGGTAAATGATCAAACAGTTGCCAAATTTCACCATGGGGTCCACGCCCATAAGCAGGGGGGTCAAGAAGAATCATATCATAGCTTTTCTTACGACGCAGTTCACGCTCGACAAATTTCATAGCATCATCGCAAATCCAGCGAATAGAATGATCTGGTAATCCTGCTTTTTCTTGATTAGCTTTTGCCCACGCAATGGCTTTTTTAGAAGCATCAACATGGGTAACATTCGCACCCGCTCGTGCCCCAATCAAAGAGGCAATACCTGTATAGCCAAAAAGATTCAACAATTTTATAGGACGTTCGGCTTTAACAATTTGCTCTTCCATAGAGCGCCAATGAGCATCTTGTTCAGGAAAAACCCCCACATGACGAAAGGAAGTAAAACGGCCTAGAAAAAACAATCCATTCCAAGAAAGAGTCCATGTTTCATCAAGTGGCTTTTTAGGAAAATGCCAACGACCAACCCCTTCTTCATCACGGTTTCCTGTGAAAATAGCATCAACATCAGCCCATTGTTTTCGTGGTAAAGCGGGTTTCCATAGTGCTTGACCTTCTGGTCGAATAATGCGGTAAGCTCCATAACGTTCTAATTTTTGTCCATGACCAGAATCAATGAGAGCATAGTTTTCACTTACACCTGTTTCTAAAATAAGTGGCAACTTTTCCTGCGGATATCTATTGTTATGGGAGGAGGATTGAAAGCATTGTGCGGGCATGTTTTGTATCACGGTATATGAGGTATGAAAATATATTATAAAGCTCTTAAGTGTTTCGTAAAAGTGCAAAAGAGCTAAAGCCAATTAAAATATGTATAAAAAAAGAAAAGAGCACTTTTAACTCTGTACTGAATATAAAATACAGAGAGAAAAGATTTGATTAAAATACCATTACACCAGATTTGTGATAGACGTTTTCAATTTCTCGATCTCTGCTTTACTTTTTTTGAGAGCTTTTTTGTATTTGTGATAGGAAAACCAACTGATCAGATTCCCTAATAAAATACCAAAACCAAAGAAAATAAAGAGCCATATAAAAAGGGGAGCATGATAAGTAAAACTTTCAGAATCTGCTCGAAAAGGATCAAGGGTTAACGGAACCATTTGACGATTAGCCACGATAAAAACAATCAAAAACGCTGCGAGAATCACACCGATACTTGTTAGAAGAATACGTTTAATTATCATAAGTTTCTCACTGATTAAGACGGTCGCGTAAATCCTTGCCAGTTTTAAAAAAAGGAATCCACTTTTCTTCAACAGAAACAGCTTCACCTGTTCGTGGATTACGTCCATTACGGGCTGAACGGCTTTTTACAGAAAAAGCTCCAAATCCACGAAGTTCAACGCGATTGCCATTTGCAAGTGCTGTTGAAATTTCCTCAAAAATAGCGTTTACAATATTCTCCACATCCCGTTGAAAAAGATGTGGGTTATGACGAGCGATAATTTGCACAAGCTCTGATTTTACCACAATAGCCTCACTTTCACACAAAAATTTTTTTGTAATTGTGCACTTCATGCATATTACAATATATAAACGGATAAAAGCAAAATAAAATCAAGAAAAAACAAATTGCAAGAAACAAAATTTGAAAATACCTTCTATAAAGGTTATACAGATTAAAAATGCGGAGTATTTAAGAGATTAGGAGAGTATGTCCGTACACAATAATTATGAAGCCTTTTCAACGCAATCATCTTTTGGAGATGTTTTTAAAAAAGCATCCCGTCATTCGCGTCGCATTAGCATATTAAAAATTTTTTTACCTCTCTTAGCGTTGATTTCAGCGCTGGTTTTTTGCTGGTTTACGTTTTTCTTGGTTCCCGTTACTTCTGATTCTATGCCTTTGAATAATGAAGAGAGTGGCGTGGTGAATTTGACGATGCTCAATCCAAAGTTAGAAGGGTATACGCGTGCTCATGAACCTTATTGGCTTAAAGCAGAAAAGGCATTTCAAGACCATACACACTCTGGAATGATTGGGTTGCAAAACATTACAGCTAAAGCATTTATGGGCCAACAAAAACAGGTTTTTCTCGCAGCACAAGGGGGGATTTACGATAACATTAATGGTTTTTTACAGTTGGACAAGCCATTCACCATTACGACGAATGATGGGATGATGGCACAATTTATGTCAGCAAGTATTAACTTATCCGAGGGACAGTTAAAAACAGATCAACGTGTTAATATTCAGCAAGCGGGTTTGCATCTTGCCGCAAATGCCTTACAAATCCGAGAAAAAGGAAAAAACATGTATTTCCATGGTGGTGTGCATTTAGTGCTTCAAAAGCAATGACGCAAGATCAATACGAATCTTCAAAGGATATTTATAAAGAGAAGTATGTGTATATACAAACAGAAGAATTGAAATAATGAAATCGTACAAAAGATGGATAGGTGTGACCTTGGCTTTTAGCATGGGAATGTTAGGAGGAGGAGCAGTTTTAGGATATGCTGAAGTGGCCCATTTTGGAATAAGTTTATCAAGCGACAAAGAACCGGTAGAACTTCATGCAGATTCTTTGGAAATACGTGATAAAGAAGGGATAGCGCTTTTTAAAGGTGATGTTTCAGTGGTGCAAGGTGAACGTCTTTTAAGAACGGCAAAATTAGTTGTTTACTACGATAAAGCATATAAAGAAATTGATAAAAACAAGGAAGATACAAAGGCATCATCTGTTTCTTTATTTGGTTCGTCGGGTATACAAAAAATGGAAGCTTTAGGAAAAGTTTATATAAAAATTGCTACGCAAATTGCTACGGGTGATAAAGGCGTTTTTGATGGAAAGTCAAAAATGATGAGTTTGACAGGGAGTCATGTTGTGTTAACTGATGGTGACAATGTGGCCACGGGGTGCAAACTAACGGCAAATATGGAAAGCGGAAAGGCTTTTTTAGAAGGTTGTGAGACGCCTAAGAAAAAAGGTCGTGTTTCTATTATTTTAAAACAAAATCAAAAGAATGGCCGTTAAGATTTCATGTTTGGAATCAAAAGAAAAAAACAGACCGATAGGTATAATCTTGAAAGTGAAGCTTCAAAAAATCCCTTAAAAGGGACCTTGATTGCTAGTAACTTGATTAAAGTTTATCGAGGAAGACGAACCGTTAATGGTGTTTCTTTTGGCATTCGTACGGGAGAAGCCGTTGGCATTTTGGGGCCCAATGGGGCAGGTAAAACAACTTGTTTTTATATGGTTACGGGGCTCATAAAATCTGATGGAGGATCCATTAAAATTGATGGATTTGATATTACGCATCTTCCGATGTATCGACGTGCGCGTTTAGGTATTGGATATCTTCCACAGGAGGCTTCTATTTTTCGTGGTCTTTCAGTAGAAAATAACATTAAAGCTGTTTTAGAGGTCGTTGAAAAAGATCGCCTTAAACAACGTGAAGAGTT
Source organism: Bartonella sp. TT67HLJMS (assembly GCF_042193375.1). Taxonomy (NCBI): domain Bacteria; kingdom Pseudomonadati; phylum Pseudomonadota; class Alphaproteobacteria; order Hyphomicrobiales; family Bartonellaceae; genus Bartonella; species Bartonella sp. TT67HLJMS. The sequence goes on along the minus strand of NZ_JBHILP010000001.1, from coordinate 211,955 downwards.
AGATAGCCTTTTACATGAATTTAAAATTGATCATTTACGTAAAATGTCTGCACTTTCGTTATCTGGAGGTGAACGTCGGCGACTTGAAATTGCGCGCGCTTTAGCTTCTCGTCCCCATTTTATGTTACTTGATGAACCATTTGCAGGAATTGATCCTATCGCTATTTTCGATATTCAACAACTTATTCGTCATTTAACTAGGCGTGGCATTGGTGTTCTAATAACGGATCATAATGTGCGTGAGACATTAGGGCTTGTCGATCGCGCTTATATTATTCATACAGGGCGGGTGTTAGTTCACGGTTGTCCTAATGATATTATCAACAACGTTGATGTACGCAGAATTTATTTGGGAAATCAGTTTTCTCTTTGATTTTACAGCTTTCACGAGTTTCCATTTAAGTTTAACCAAACATTATTACTGAAAATCTCCTTATTTATGCCAAAACTTCTTTTATGACTATAACCTTAATGCTGTTATTGAGTGGTGAAAAAGGCTTCATCATTAGAGGGTTAGTTTGTTGTTTTATAAGTTTAGCTTTCTCGTGATTGTATTATAGAAAGATATCACTAGATTAACTTGATAATGAGTGATAAACGAAGCTCTTAATAAATGCGTGCGTTATTGAAAGGTAAGAGATATTTATCATATTTTTCTCTGTCGAATCAAATAATATATCGATGATGCTGTTTTAGGTATTTTGATGGGAGCACCGATTATATATTGCGGTTATTCAATAGGAGTTGTCGTATTTTATTGGTTTATATGGCCTATTTGAAAATAGGAGCTCGGCTAAAGATATCAGGATAAATCTATAAATCTCTAAAAACCTTTATATTCTTGTTATAAGGCGATGTTCAAGCTATACAGTAATTTTCAAAGTAAAGGTCCATTTTGCTCAGTATGCTTTTCATCTTAATTTAAGGGCTCATTTTTAAAGAAAGAAAAACTCTGATGGCGAATTATACATCAACTCTTATGACAAGTTTAATAAATTTATGAATAATGACCTTTTCTAGAGTCGTAAGGAAATTAACTTTATGAACAACTTCATTTCTTTGGTTTCTCATGCCGTTAATGATGATCCGAATACTATTTATTGTTGTGTTAGAAGTGATATGAGATGTATTGAGCCATCATCCATTATAAATTGAAAAGTAAAAACACATGCGATGTTGCGAAAAGTGAAAGAACATTAAGTATCTATACCGTTTATAGGTTTATTGATGAGCATTTTAGCGTGTAAGAGGAAAATTAAAGTATGAATTTGAGTGAGTTAATAGCACCGGAAGCGATCATTCCGGCTCTTAAGGCTAATTCGAAAAAACAGGTTCTGCAAATTTTAGCCGAAAAAGCTTCCAAGCTAACAGGTCTTAGTGAGCATGTGATTTTTGATGTTGTTTTACAACGCGAGAAGCTTGGTTCAACGGGTTTGGGTGGAGGTATTGCGATTCCTCATGGAAAATTACCTGATATTAATCGGATCATTGGTATATTTGCACGTCTTGAAAGTCCTGTTGATTTTGAAGCTCTTGATGACGAACCTATAGATCTCGTTTTTCTCCTTTTAGCACCTGAAAATGCTGGTGCAGATCACTTAAAAGCTTTATCACAGATCGCACGTGTTTTGCGTCACACTGATGTTGTGCAAAAGTTGCGCAATACGCATAATGCTAATGCGCTTTATGCTTTACTGATTCAAACTTCAGAATCAAATGCAGCTTAGAAGATATTATGAGTGTATAAGTTGCAAGGTATACACTACGGAACTTAGAAAATAATATAATTTTTATCTTAAAAGACTGATAACAAAAGGTTATGTCATGCAATTTTGAGAAATCGTTTCTAAGCGAACCTTCTTTTTAAAGAGCAAGTAACAAAAACGAAGTACTTGTTTTTTCTTGTTCTTGTATATTAAAGCATCTAATCATTATGCTTCGTGGGTTCATTTATCCTGTTATCCTGTAAAAAGCCATCATTTGAGGTGTGGAGAGATAAGGCATGTAAGTCTTCTTAATACATTAAATGCTTTTAGAGTGTGTGGTAAATATTCTTAAGCAGACTTGTTTGTAGAGCTTTTGGTTAAGTAAATCAAATAAGTAGGAAGACAAGAGGAGACCGCTCGACGAGAATCCAAACTTTTTCAGTCCAGATTGGATTAAGAATCTTCGTCCTTTGAAAGCGGGAAAGAAATCAACAGAAAAGTTTATTTGTGCATCGAATTTTTTCGTAAGTTGAGTTTGAGTGTTTAGGGATAATATTTTAATGCTCAAGAAGAAATAAGAGTGTATCCTCAGGATAGCAAGATATTGATTTATAAATATAATTCAATATCTTGCATGTTGGATGAGAGATGCGAATACTGTAAGATTCTCTCACTTCAAACCTGTTTATGTTGAATCAATCAAAACCATTTTCTTGCATGTTGTAAACGGAATTAGCGTGTGGATAAAAACTGTACAAGAAAGGGGTAAAAATGCTTCCTATGAATCGTCTCAAGTATCGAGGGTTGTAGCAAAACATTGGGAGCTGGAAAATAGTGTTATGGTGCCAGTTTGCTTCTTCACAAGTGGGGAGGTCAACTATTTTATAGATATGATTTAGATGTCAGCTGTTTTATAGAGCCCATGTCAAAAAACAATTTTGTACGGTAAAAATGAAAGTTATAGCTTTAGGTTGGGTGAAACAGCTTTGTGCATGGGAAGATTTATTCAGATCCACTTTAATTGATTAAAATGTTGTTAAAAAACGATAAGGTTAGAATTGCTGTAGAAAAGGTTTTATATTTTTGTTTATAAATTAGTTAGAAATAAGAGAAGGAAACTTTCCAAAAGAATTCTTAGGAAGTTTTTTATAACAGAAAGGAAAATATCGTCTAACATATTAAAATAATATGATTAAGCTATTATAAGCTACTAAAATCATTTTAGAAATTAATAATTGGAGATGAAATATATAGGGAAATAAGATCAAAAGAAACAAAATGGTATGTGATTATTGAGATAGAATCTGAATTCTTTATGTTTTATTATTAATATCTTGATAATATTTTATTATTTTTACAAGATATTTTGAAGATTGAGAAAAAGTGTTATCGGGACGATATTGAATACGAAGTATGAATGCACTATAATGGGTGAGAGATGGAGTATTTTGCGAACATAAATGTATTGAATGCATAAAGTCGAGAAGTGATATTCGTAAGGCGATTAAGCTTTTTTGCGGGGAGTACGGGGTGTATTTTCAAAATTTTGCATCAGATTGCTTGTGACATAACTTGTGATATAAAAAGTATGGTTTATTTCTTAACAGAATGATGGTATATTTTCATCTCGTTTTGAAGTTCTATAGCTTAAAGAAATCGTTTTTTATACAAAAACGAAATGAGTAGCATAAAATGAAGATGTTATTTTTTAATGTGGTTATTGAATAAGAAGTTTATGTTTTGGTAACGATTAAAAGGTCACAATGAAACGTGGAAATCTATTCTGGTTAGTGTGAAAATATTTCGCTTATTGAAGGAATTAAGACAATAACACATGAATATCGAGGAGTTTTTGTTGAATTTTTCCAATGAAGAGAATCTTGTTAGAGACTAAAGAAGTGAGCTAAATGAAGATGTTTGAAAAGACTGTTATTGCTGCATCTGTAATGGTTCTTGTTACAGCGGGTGTGGCATATGCACAAACGCCGAGCCGTTTAAATCAATTTGAAGCGTGGGGAGCCTATTCTTATAAATCGCCCAAAAATACGATTTGCTATGTGTTATCGGTACCTTTGAAGGCTCTTCCAACGACAGTTAATCATGGTGATAACTTTTTCTTGGTTACCAAGCGTTCTCATTCACCTATTTCGTTTGAACCGCAGTTTATGGCTGGTTATACCCTTCAAGAAGGGTCGAGAGTGACAGTGACCATTGGAGGTAAGGACTTTGATTTTTTCACGAAAGATTCCTCAGCTTGGTTGGCTTCATCAGAGCTAGAAAAGCAGCTTGTTTCTGCTATGCGTGCAGGAAGCAATATGACAGTGAAAGCGATATCAAAACGAGGAACGCATACCACTTATACTTATTCCTTAAAAGGGGTCACTGCTGCATTAAATGCAGCTCAAAAGTGCCATTAAGGTTTCGATAATTTCTAAAATAGTGATGTGAATTGGAAAGCAATGGCCATTTCCTATGACCTTAGACCAGTTGGTTCATGTTTTGCGCGAGAAACAGATAATGTGGTCGTGAAGGAGAGTTCTAAGCTCTCTTTAATTGGTTTGTCGCAAGATGAGATGGTGCAGGCTTTAAAGACAGTTGGTGTACCAGAGCATCAAACGCGTATGCGTGTGCGTCAGCTTTGGCATTGGCTTTATGTGCGTGGCGTTTCAAATTTTGATGAGATGCTGAATATTTCTAAAGCAATGCAAGAAACACTTAAGTGTCATTTCTCCATTGCGCGCCCAGAAATTGTTGGAGAACAAATATCAAAAGATGGTACGCGTAAATGGCTCTTACGTTTTCCTGCACGTGGAGCTGGAAGGCCTGTTGAAATTGAAACGGTTTATATCCCTGAAGAAGGACGTGGTACTTTATGTCTTTCATCGCAAGTAGGGTGTACGTTAACTTGCTCTTTTTGCCATACGGGAACGCAGATGCTTGTTCGCAATCTGACTGCGGAAGAAATTTTGGCACAATTATTGGTTGCACGTGATTGTTTGGGTGATTTTCCTGATAAAAATACCCCTGATGGGGCAATAGTTCCCATTGAAGGTCGCAAAATTACCAATATTGTTATGATGGGGATGGGAGAACCTCTTTATAATTTTGAAGCTGTTAAAAAAGCTTTATTGATTGCTTCTGATGGCGATGGGCTTTCTTTATCAAAACGTCGGATTACGCTTTCAACCAGTGGGGTTGTTCCTGGAATTATCCGAACCGGAGAAGAAATTGGTGTTATGTTGGCGATTTCACTCCACGCAGTACACGATACATTAAGGGATATGCTTGTTCCCATTAATAAAAAATATCCGCTTGCTTTACTAATGGAGGCTTGCCGTAATTATCCTGGTCTTTCCAATGCAAAACGAATCACTTTTGAATATGTTATGCTGAAAGATATCAATGATAGTTTAGATGATGCTAAGCGATTGATTAAGTTATTGAAAGGGATTCCTGCTAAGATCAATTTAATCCCTTTTAATCCGTGGCCAGGGAGCAATTATCAGTGTTCTGATTGGGAGCAAATCGAGCGTTTTGCTGATGTCGTTAATCAAGCGGGCTATGCTTCTCCTATTCGGATACCGCGTGGACGCGATATTTTAGCGGCATGTGGACAACTTAAATCAGCTTCAGAGCGTTTACGGAAATCTGAACGTTTGCGACTTGAAAATGCCATTGGTCATTAGTTAATGCAACTTTCTGCGATATTAAAGCCTATGCTTTTTTTCAGTAAATCAGCATATAATAGCATGTGTGAGACAGAGATTAAGATGGATCAGTGCTAGACGAACAGTTTCAGATTTTATATGCTCAATGGGGGGAAATATTGTATATAGCAGTCTGTTTGCGTAATCTCTAAAATGAGGAGGAAACCTCATTTAGAGGCAATATGAAGTCTTAAGGGTCTTAACTAATTTCCATATTATTATCATACCTTTTAATTCTATTTTATGACTTTCAAAAGCATCTACGGTAATATCTTTTAAAAAGTGGAGATTGTATATTGCCTCACTCTTTTGTTTATTACGTTCTTTAAAAAGATTTCGCTTCACACACGAAAACTCCCGATTCGCTTATAACGTACAAGGGAAAGATATTGTTTGATTCAAAATAAACAGGTTTAAAATGAGAGAATCCTGCAATATTTTTGTTCTCATTTAAATTAAAAACGATAAATTACATTTATAAATCAATTTTTGTAACTATAAGGAGATGGAGGGCAAAGATAGTAAAAGTACCAGCAATAAGCCAGTCGAGAAAGCGAATATAAAGAGGATTTTTCTTGAGAATTTTGGTAAGTTTATGCGCTGTAAAAACGATAGAAATTGTAATGGGAAAAGAAATAGGAATATAAGACAGTCCTAAAAAGAGTAGCTTTTGTGTTGCCATAGGATCATCCGCATTGATAAATTGTGGTAAGAATGTCGCATTAAAGAGTATAACTTTAGGATTTAAAAGATTGATTCCAATACCAGCAAGATAGTTACGTTTAGCGCTTTGAGATCTAGAAGATGTCTGTTCGAAGGAAAAAGTTGGATTTCTTCGTAACGCTTGAAAAGAAAACCATAAGAGATAAAAGGCGCCAGCAATTTTTAGAAGAATAAAAGTGTGTGGCGCAGCAAAAATAAGCGCTGATAAGCCAAGTGCTACAGCGGTAACCTGAATGGCAAACCCTGTTGCACTACCCAAGGCGCACATAATTCCAGCTTTTTTGCTTTGTGTAATGGTTCGTCCTACAGAAAGCATCATATCAGGTCCTGGAATAAGTGCTAAAATCAACGATGCTAAAGCAAATTGTACAACAATAGACCACTCCGGTAGAAATGACACGTAAATCTCCTTTTATTTTTAAGCAGTATTCATTATTTACACTCTAAAGCGTTTTTATTTACGTTTTTTGCGTCTTTTTAATGTTGCTTAAAGAGAATTTATTTTTATATTTGTTGCATTGTTTTGATTTCTAGGTAGAGATAAAAGAGCAGCTCATACAGAACTTTGAAATGAAGAAGTGGCAAAATATTAGAAAAGTTGTTTTGGCTTATTCAGGGGGATTGGATACGTCAATTATTCTCAAATGGTTGCAAAGTACGCTAGGCGTTGAAGTTGTAACTTTTACAGCGGATTTGGGGCAGGGGGAAGAGCTAGAATTTGCTCGTCGTAAAGCTGAAATGTTAGGTGTTAAAGAAATCTATATTGAAGATTTGCGCGAAGAATTTGTGCGTGATTTTGTTTTTCCGATGTTTCGAGCCAATACCGTTTATGAGGGAACTTATCTTTTAGGAACATCAATTGCACGCCCACTTATTTCAAAACGCCTTATTGAAATTGCTAAGGAAACAGGAGCAGATGCAATTGCTCATGGGGCAACGGGCAAAGGCAATGATCAGGTACGCTTTGAGCTTTCCGCTTATGCTCTTAACCCTGATATAAAGATTATTGCTCCATGGCGTGATTGGGATTTTAAGAGTCGGACAGATCTGTTTGAATTTGCTCGTATACATCAAATTCCTGTAGAAAAGGATAAGCAAGGCGAAGCACCTTTTTCAGTGGATGCAAATTTATTGCATTCTTCATCAGAAGGAAAGATTTTAGAAGATCCAGCACTTCCTGCTCCTGAATATGTCCATATGCGTACTCTTTCGGTGGAAGATGCTCCAGATCAAGCAACCAGAATCACTCTTGGCTTTAAAAAAGGTGATGCTGTTTCAATCAATGGAAAAAATTTATCTCCTGCAACTTTACTTGCAGAATTAAATCATTATGGGCGCGATAATGGTATTGGTCGGTTAGATTTGGTAGAAAATCGCTTTGTGGGTATGAAATCGCGGGGTATTTATGAAACACCAGGGGGGACCATTCTTTTAACGGCTCACAGAGCTATAGAATCTTTAACGCTAGATCGTGGTGCAGCTCATTTGAAAGATGAATTGATGCCACGTTATGCAGAACTCATTTATTATGGATTTTGGTTTTCGCCGGAACGTAAGATGCTGCAGGCAGCTATTGATTTATCTCAAGAACATGTTGAAGGTGAAGTCACGTTAAAACTCTATAAAGGAAACGTGATTGTTGAAGGGCGCCAAAGTAAAAAATCACTTTATTCGAGTGAGTTGGTAACTTTCGAGGATGATCAAGGTACTTACGATCAAAGAGATGCAACTGGTTTTATTAAATTAAATGCTTTACGTTTGCGTACATTAGCAATGCGTCATCAAGGTGACAAAAAAAAGAAATAGAAAATTACAGTGACAAGTGTAAAGTAGGGGGAGTGCTTTTGTATGGAATGCCTAACTTAAGCATTTTTATCTGTTGGTTTTTGCAGTCCTTTCATTCAATGTTAGAGGCTTCGCTTTTGTACTAAATCAGTATAATAAGCAAAATTCATGATAATAATAGCAATGAAGGCTCTGATAATCAAAACAAGTCAATTTTGCTTTATAATATTGAATGTTTTTGATTTTTATCAGAACAAAATATGTTTATAGCGAGGGCGGTTTTTGTATTGTGACTTAAGAGTATAAAGAAATTTTCATCTTTTTGCTTGCTATTATTGACGAATAAATTCAAGAACCATACACCCTATTTTGAAAGAGTGTAATTTTTAGGACAAATAATGATGCGTGATCAGTGTGATACCCTTAACCTTACGCCTGAATTAAAAGATGCGGCTTCTCAATCGAGAACTTGGCCATTTGAAGAAGCACGTAAGATTATCAAACGGTATGAAAAGACGGGTTATCCAGACAGTGTGATATTTGAAACAGGTTATGGACCTTCTGGTTTACCGCATATTGGTACTTTTGGGGAAGTTGCACGTACAACCATGGTGCGTCATGCATTTCATATTCTTACGGAGAATAAAGTAAAAACAAAATTACTTTGTTTTTCTGATGATATGGATGGTTTGCGCAAGGTTCCTGAGAATGTTCCTGATCGCGAGAGGATGGAACATTATCTTGGTCAACCGCTGAGCCGTGTACCCGACCCTTTTGGAGATGACTATCCTTCTTTTGGGGCAGCAAATAATGCGCGGCTACGGGCTTTCCTTGATCGTTTTGGTTTTGATTATGAATTTGCAAGTGCTACGGATTATTACAATTCTGGTCGTTTTGATGAAACACTTTTGAAAATCCTTGCCTGTTATGACAAGGTTATGGCAATTATTTTACCAACATTGGGTGCAGAACGGCAAGCGACCTATTCGCTCTTTTTACCAATTTCTCCCTTTTCTGGAAAAGTATTACAGGTACCGATGATTGAGCGTAATGTTGAAAAAGGTACAGTTACTTATATCGAACCAGAAACAGGAGAAACCATAGAAACAGAGGTTACGGGGGGCAAGGTTAAATGTCAGTGGAAGGTGGATTGGGCAATGCGTTGGACAGCGCTTGGCATTGATTATGAAATGGCAGGAAAAGACCTTATCGATTCCACAAATCTTTCTTCCAAAATTTGTAAAGTATTAGGAGGGAAGTCTCCAGAAGGATTCAACTATGAGCTCTTTTTAGATGAGAAAGGGCAGAAAATTTCCAAATCCAAGGGAAATGGCTTAACCATTGATGAATGGCTTACTTATGCCCCAACAGAGAGTTTAGGGCTTTATATGTTTTCAAAGCCTAAAACAGCAAAAAGGCTTTATTTTGATGTCATTCCTAAAGCGGTTGATGAATACTATGCGCATCTTTCAGCCTATGGTCGCCAAGAATGGAAAGAGCGGCTGAATAATCCTGTATGGCATATTCATAATGGTTGCCCTCCGCAAGTTGATTTGCCTGTTTCCTTTGCGATGCTTTTAAATTTGGTAAGTGCTTCAAATGCGGAGAATGCAGAAGTTCTTTGGGGTTTTATTTCTCGTTACGCTAAAGGAGCAAATGCACAAACTTATCCAGAACTTGATCAATTAGTGAAGTTTGCCATTAAATATTTTGATGTTTTTGTTAAACCAAACAAAAAATTCCGGCTCCCTGATGATAGCGAACGAGCAACATTAGCACAAATTGATGAAAAATTAGCTAATTTACCTGAAACTGTTGATGGCAATATGCTACAAAATATGCTTCTTGATGTTGCACGGTTAACGGAACGCTATCAAGATCATAGCAAAAAAAGCCCTGAAGGTGGGCCTGGTGTTTCCAATGTTTTTTTTCAAATGTTGTATGAAGTCCTTCTGGGACAAGAGCGAGGTCCACGATGGGGATCATTTATAGCGCTTTATGGGATTAATGAAATGCGTGCACTGATTGCTGAAGCGCTTGCACGTCCTGTGGAGGAATAATGGAAAAGAGAGTGCAGGAAGTAAAGCGACGCCGTACATTTGCAATTATTGCTCACCCAGATGCTGGGAAAACAACATTGACAGAAAAGCTTTTATTGTTTGGTGGTGCTATTCAACTTGCAGGAGAAGTAAAAGCCAAAAAAGATCGTATTCAAACCCGTTCTGATTGGATGAATATTGAGCGTGATCGTGGTATTTCCGTTGTAACTTCGGTGATGACGTTTGAATATGAAAATCATATTTTTAATCTCCTAGATACTCCAGGACATGAGGACTTTGCGGACGATACCTATCGCACACTCACAGCTGTTGATAGTGCTGTCATGGTTTTGGATGCGGCACGGGGAATTGAGCCTAGAACATTAAAATTGTTTGAAGTGTGTCGGATGCGGGATATTCCTATTGTTACGTTTATCAATAAAATGGATCGTGAGGCACGTGATCCTATAGAGCTTTTAGATGAAATTGAAGAAAAGCTTGCTCTTGATACTGCGCCTATAACATGGCCAATTGGTACGGGTAAAGATTTTGTTGGTACCTATGACCTTCATCATAATCGTTTTCGTCAAAAAGATGATGAGATAACACAGCGGATAGTTTCAAATCCCAGAGAGGTTGTCCATTTACTTCCTGAATATCAACGTTCCACTTTTATTGAAGGGGTAGAACTCGCTCAAAGTGTTTGCAAGAATTTTGATTTTCAAGCTTTCCGTGAAGGTCATATGACTCCGGTTTATTTTGGTTCAGCTTTGCGAAATTTTGGTGTTCGTGATTTGATCAATGCGCTTATTGATTTTGGTCAAAGTCCTCGTGACCAAAGTGCAGATCAGCGCAATGTCATAGCCATGGAACCTAAAATGACGGGATTTGTTTTTAAAATTCAAGCAAATATGGATCCTAATCATCGTGATCGTATTGCATTTTTTCGGGTATGTTCGGGAACACTTGAACGTGGTATGAAGACAAAGTTGGTTCGAACAGGAAAACCAATGACACTTTCGGCTCCACAATTTTTCTTTGCGCGTTCACGCCAAATTGCTGATCAAGCCTATGCTGGTGATATCGTAGGGATTCCTAATCATGGAACATTGCGTATTGGTGATACTTTGACTGAAGGAGAAGATATCCTCTTTAAGGGAGTACCAAATTTTGCACCAGAGATTTTGCGTCGTGTTTGTTTGGGCGATCCAATGAAAGCAAAAAAGCTCAAAGAAGCTTTGCAACAAATGGCTGAAGAAGGGGTTGTACAATTGTTTATTCCTGATGATGGGTCGCCTTCTCTCATTGGTGTTATTGGTGCTTTGCAAATTGATGTTTTAAAAGAACGATTAAAAATAGAATATTCTTTGCCAGTGAATTTTGAGTCTGCGCGCTTTAATTTATGTCGTTGGATTTCAGCGCAGAGCAAAGATGAGTTGCAAAAGTTTCTCAGCAATCACCGCTCTGCTATTGCGTATGATTTAGAAGGTGATCCAGTCTTTTTAGCGGAGAATCATTTTTCATTGAATTATGAGGCAGAAAGAGCTCCTAAAATAAAATTTTCTGCTTTTAAAGATTACCAAGTACGCTCTTAAAATAAAGAAAAATCTTTTCTACAATAATTTGATTTATAATGATAATTTATCATTTTTTATATTGGGTTAAAAATCTGAATATTATAAGTTTCTTATATTGAAACAATCAAAATCATTTGTTTGCATGTCATAAGTAGGATTGATGTGTGCGTAAAACACTTGAAGCAAGAAATACAAAGCCTCTTATAAATCTTCTCTATAGCCAAGAGCTTTCAAAATATTGGGTGAGGGTAAAAAAGTGATGATGGTGGTTTGTTGTGTTGTTATGTAACGATGGTGGTGTATGGTGTATCTTATCCCATTCATGGAAGTTTACGTTATAGTATTCATTTATATTATTTATGGGACGACATTACGGGGTAAGCTCAAGTACAATGAAAGATGTCTCTTTAAAAACAAACATATAAAATTGCAACATAATGATATTTGGGGCATTCTATTTTGCGTAAGGGATGTGATTCTAGATAGAGACTTGCACGATAAACTTTTGCAAAACTCTCTTTATCAAAGTAATCTATTTTCGCTGTGAAAGGTGGAAATATTATTATTTTTTTCCAAGCTTTTTATGGGATTCGAAAGTATTATTTATGAAACTGATTTTTTAAATCTAAAATAAAAAATCTGCTGTATAAATATAGCTTTTCAGTTTTTCCTTGTATAAATATTGTATACAGTCAAAATAATACAAATAATCAATAAGCTGAAATTTGTTATCCCAAATATGAGATCATATGACCTATAAACCGCGTGTCTTTTCTATTTCTCCGGGAACTGCTTTTTTGCCTCACTTTGTTGATGCATTACTCTCTGGTAGCCTTATTGATAATTTCGCTTCCAGTGGAGATATTCAAACTGCCCTTGCCGATAGCCTTATTTATGTTCCGACACGTCGTGCTGCTCGCGCTTTGCGTTTAGCCTTTGTTGAAAGAAGTGATACACAGTCAACATTCTTGCCAACCATTCGTGCTCTAGGAGATGTAGATGAAGACAGTTTCCTTTTTTTGGAAAATCATACCAGCGCTCTCGATCCGCCTATTGGAGAAAGCGAACGTCTTTTACTTTTAGCACGCCTTATTCGTCCATGGCGTGAAAATTTACCTGCGCATCTGCGTGCCATGTTTGGCACAGAAGATGTGCTTATTCCGGCTCATAGTGCTGATGCGATTTGGCTTGCGCAAGATTTAGCACACTTGATGGACGAAATTGAAACAGAAGGAGCAGACTGGTCAAAACTTAAAAATATTGCACCTGATATAGTCGCTGAATGGTGGCAAATAACGCTCGATTTCTTGACTATTGTTACGCAAAATTGGCCAAAAATCTTGACAGAAAGACAACGAAGTAATCCCGCTGAATGGCGTAATCAAGCACTCACAATGCATGCAGAGACTTTACGACGTATGCCGCCTGATAAACCGGTCATTGCAGCTGGTGTGTCAGGTTCTATGCCTGCAGTTTCTCATCTTTTAAAGGTTATAGCTTCTTTGCCAAAAGGGGCTGTTGTTCTTCCTGGCCTTGATCTTCATATGGATGAAGAACAATGGAATGCACTAAGCACAAGCCATAAAGAAAAAACAGCTTGTGATTTTTTTGATCCTGCAGAAAATGTTTTTAGCCATCCTCAATATCATTTAAAAAAACTTCTAACTCTCATGGAGTGTCAACGTCATCATGTTTGCGAAATTGGCCAACAAAGTATAACAAAGAAAAGACGAATGGCTCTTTTATCAGAAGCACTCCGACCAGCTTCTACAACAGATAAATGGATACAAATTGTCCGTGATGATTATGAAAATCTTTGTGCAGATTGGTCATTTATTGAAGCTATAAATGAACGTGAAGAAGCTCTCGCTATAGCTATTACCTTACGCAAAGCTATTGAAGAACCCCAAAAAACTGCGGCCCTTATTACAAATGACCGTAATTTAGCACGCCGTGTTGCTGTGGAATTACAGAGATTTGGAATTGAAGCAAATGATTCAGGCGGAATACCACTTGCACAAACATTGCCTGTAACTCTCTTACGGCTTATTTTAGAAAATGTGTTGCAACCCGATGATCCCATTGCTTTTCTTTCTCTTCTTAAACATCCACTGACAACACTCCAACAAAACCGTCATCGTTTACGCGAAGTGGCAGAAAATTTTGAACTTTTTATTCTTCGAGGAAATACAGGGCGCATCAATCTTTGCGAATGTGATCAATTTCTTGAAAAATGGATTGAAACATACTTTCATAATAGTTCTGAAATCAACGCTCTTGATCAGCAGAAATGTGAAGAAGCACGTTTCCTTTGTCATCTTTTGAGGAAAGCTGTTGAACCTTTAACATCTCTTATGAAAAAAGAGAAAGAATGCACCATCAACGAAGCTGCGATAGCAACTGTTGAGGTTTTTGAAAATTTTGGTCGCAATGAGGATAATTCTCTTGCACATCTTTATCAACACGAAGCAGGACAAGCCCTATCAAAATTTTTACGTGAATTGGTCAGTGATCAATCAGGATTAACATTTCATCTTTGCGAATGGCCTGCTATGTTTTCTGCCATAATAGCAACCCGTTCCGTCACACCTTCGCCTGGAGGACATCCACGTTTATTCATCTGGGGTACTTTGGAATCACGTTTGCAAACAGTTGATACAGTGGTCATCGGCGGTCTTAATGAAGGGTCATGGCCGATATCAACCCGAAATGATGCTTTTTTATCGCGACCGATGAAAATGATGTTAACTCTGGAACCACCAGAGCAGCGGATTGGTCTTTCCGCGCATGATTTTCAATGGGCGATGGGAATGGATAAAGTGGTGATGAGTCGCGCATTGCGCGTTAATCATACACCCTCCATTCCTTCTCGCTGGCTACAACGCATGGAAACAGTTGTAGGAAAACAGGTTTGGAAAAAAATCCGTGAACGAGGTGAAATACTACGCCATTGGGCAAAGATGCTTGATCATACAAGCATAACTTCTGAGGTGGAACGTCCTTGCCCTGCTCCACCTCTTGATATACGCCCGCGACATTTTTCAGTCACTGAAATAGAAACATTGCGGTATGATCCTTATGCTATTTATGCTAAAAAAATTTTACGGCTCAAACCACTTAAAGAACTTATTCATGATCCTAGCGCTTCAGAACGTGGAACACTTTATCACGCTATTCTTGCAGCCTTTTGCACACAAATAAAAAATCCAAATGCTGCAAATGCACTCAATGCACTGCTTTCTATTGGACGTAAAGAGTTTGATAAATTCAATTTTCCACCCGACATTGAAGTAATTTGGTGGAATAGTTTTGAAAATCTTGCTCCACGCCTTATTCAATGGGAACAAAGTTTAGGACTGCGAGAGCGATATTCGGAAGTGGTATCACAAAAAATCCCTATAGGAACAACAGGGGTAACCCTTTCAGGACGTGCTGATCGTCTTGATGTTTTGCCAGATAAAACAGTTGAAATTCTAGATTTCAAAACCGGTACCCCTCCTTCATCAAAACAAGTTCGTGAATTATTATTTCCGCAATTGGCTTTAGAAACAGCTTTACTCATACAAGGGGGATTCCCAGATTTTCAAGATTTTACTCCCTCAAATTTATTTTACATTCCCCTTAACAAAAAAGGTGAAATTAAATCCCAATCAATTCTTTTAAAGAAAAAAGACGGAAAAATTCACCTAAGTGCTGTTAATCTTGGTGAAAATGCATGGGAAAACCTTATCGCACTCATAACTTATTATCAAAATCCACAACAAGGCTATCTCTCACATGCTGTCCCCATGTCAAAACGATATGAAGGTGACTACGACCATTTGGCTCGGTTGTGGGAATGGTCAAGTGGTTTTCATAAAGAAGAGTAATCATGACGATTTTTTCTATTCCTGAAGCCGCTCTTGATGCACAAGCAACGGCAACACATCCCCAAAAAAACGTGTGGGTTTCTGCAAATGCTGGATCTGGAAAAACCCATGTTTTAAGTGAACGTGTTATCCGTTTGCTTTTAAACGGTACGCCTCCAGCACGTATTTTATGCCTTACTTATACAAGAGCTGCTGCTGCTGTTATGCAATCACGAATTTTTCGTACGCTTTCCAGTTGGAGTGAACTCGATGATGCGCAGCTGCAGGAAACCTTAACACGGTTTGAAAAAAAACCTGTTAATGCGCAAAAACTAACTTATGCACGACAACTCTTCGCGCGTGCCCTTGAAACGCCTGGTGGCTTAAAAATCCAAACGATTCATGCTTTTTGTGAATCTCTCTTGCATCAATTCATGTTAGAAGCCAATATTGCAGGGCATTTTGAACTTCCCGATGATATCAGTCGAAAAAAATTACTACAAGAATCTCGTCGCCAACTTTTAGCTCGTCGTGATGTACAGCCTGCTTTGCAACAGTTATTTAAAGTTATTAGCGAACATACTTTTAATCAATTGCTCTATGAAGCAACGGAAAATCAACATAAATTATCTGATTTTTTATCTTCTCTTCTATCTGAAAATGGAGAAGAAAAATTGCGTGCACTTTTTAACTTAGCGCCAGATGAAACAAACCAATGTCTATTGGAACAAATTAAACAGACAGCGCGCCTTCCTCTTTATGCTCTTAACCATTGTGAAACCAATGGCAGTCAAAGCTGCAAGGATATGGTGGAAAAACTTTCCCAATTAGAAAAGGTGCATGATGAGACAAATATTCTCAATATTATTTCTGATATTTATTTTACAATAAAAGGTGAGCCACGTAAGTTTTCACATTTATCTCGTAAAAAGTCAGACCAAATTTGGCCCTTTATTCAACAAATGCTTGAAGATAAACAAAACAAGCTTTCTATTCTTTTAGAGAAATATCAATGTGCAAAAGTTGCTACTCTCAATATGGCTGCTTTTCAGTTATGTGCTGTTTATCTCAAAATCTATACGAATCTAAAAAAGGCTAATGGCTTCTTAGACTTTGACGATCTTATTGAGCGTACACTTCATTTATTACAGCGTAAAGGTGCAAGCCAATGGGTGCATTATAAACTTGATCGTGGTCTTGATCACATTCTACTTGATGAAGCACAAGATACTAATCCTGAGCAATGGCAAATTATTCAACTGTTGGCACAAGAGTTTTTCTCAGGTTATAGCCAACGAACAAATATACGGACTCTTTTTGCTGTTGGAGATGAAAAGCAATCTATTTATTCTTTTCAAGGCGCAGCTCCAGAAAATTTTGCTGAAAATGGACGAATCATTCAAAAAAAAGTGCAGCAAACAAATCAGCAATTTGAAAAAATACAACTGCATTACTCTTTTCGTTCTACAGCGGATGTTCTTAAAAGCGTTGATATTGTTTTTGAAACACCAGAAAACTACAAAGGACTTTCGGCAGAAAATACAAAAACGGTGCATGAAGCTATTCGTGTTAACAGTCCTGGTGAAGTTGTTATATGGGATGCTATTTCCCAAGAAACGAGTGAATTTCCCCATGATTGGCATTTAAGCGTTGATCATTTAGATACCCCTGAAGTTCGTTTAGCAGAAAAAATTGCTGAAACTATTGCCAACTGGTTACAAAAAGGTGAAATGCTTCCAGCAAAAGGACGCTTAATACGTGCAAGTGATATTATGATCTTGGTTCGTAAACGTGATCAATTTGTCTCAGCTCTTTCTCGTGCTTTTAAACACCGCAATATTCCCGTAGCAGGGGCTGATCGTTTACAGCTTACCAAACATATTAGTATCCGTGATTTAATGGCGCTTGCGCGTTTTGTTTTGCAGCCACAAGATGATCTTTCTCTTGCTTGTGTTTTAAAAAGCCCCCTTTTTGCTCTTAGTGAAGAGGAACTCTATCAGCTTGCTGCACACCGCACCGGCTCTCTTTGGCAAAGCTTATTTACGCACGCATCATCGCAGGCATCTTTTAAAGATGCTTTTGAAAAGCTAAACCATTATCGCGCTTTAGTGGATAAAATACCGGTTTTCGAGTTTTATAGCCATATTTTGAATAATGATAAGGGAAGACAAAAAATTCTGTCTCGTTTAGGATCTGAAGCAAATGATGTGCTCGATGCTTTTATGGATTATACGCTTACTATTCAAAAAACAGGATTACCAGGATTACAAGCTTTTTTAGAAACATTAAGTGCAAGCGAACCAGAAATTAAACGTGAATTTGAACAAAATAATGAAGAAATCCGCATCATGACTGTTCATGCTGCAAAAGGACTAGAGGCTGCTATTGTGTTTTTAGTTGATCCTGGTAGTGCGATTTGGCATCCTCAGCATGCGCCTCACTTGCTTAAAGTTCCTTTAAACAATGCAAAATGGAACGGAAAACAAGCCTTTATTTGGCGTCCCAATGAAAAGTTTGATACAAAACTCTCTAAACAAGCAATTTCACACTTAAAAGAGCGTGCAGAAGAAGAATATAGGCGCCTTCTTTATGTAGGAATGACACGCGCTGAAGATCGCTTGTTTATTTGTGGATATAAAGGACAGAAAACGCCATCTCATACATGGTTACAACTGGTAAAAAAAGCCCTCGAACCGCATGCTCTTGCTATAAAAGATTCTGCGGAAGATATTGCAGCTTGGCGTTATTGTATTACACCTTCTTCTTCTGCTTCTATAAACCCAAAAGTCCCTTGCGCTGAATGCCAAACCTTACCACCTTTGCCTGCTTTTTTCTCCCATAAAGTACCAGAAGAGCCAGTGCTACCAAAACCGTTAAAACCCTCAGTCGCGAGCCTTGCCATTGAAGCTGATACAGAGCTGTCCTCAAGTCCAAAACAGCTTACCATCTCCCCTGTTTTAGGAGAAACAAACACTAACAGAGCTTTTTCCATTGAATATGGTAATATCGTTCACCGATTATTACAATATTTACCCGATTACCCCCCACAAAAACGTCGAGACTATGCTCGAAACTATCTTAATATCAAAGCCTCTCATTGGTATGAGAGCCAAAGAGAAGATGCTCTTCGCCATGTTTGGAAAATATTAGATCATGTTTACCTCAAGCCCCTTTTTTCTGAGCATTCACGTGCTGAGGTTTCCTTAATGGGTATTGTAAAAATTCGTGGAAAAGAACACGCAATTTCTGGTCAAATTGACCGTCTCTACATCACGCAAAACAGCATCATCTTTGCCGATTTTAAAACAGGAACCCCGCCAGAAAATGAAGCTGCTATTGCTTCCCATCACTGGTTGCAAATGGCTCTTTACCGAAAATTATTACAAGCTATTCATCCTGATAAAGATATCCAAGCTCTGCTTATCTACAGTAAAGAAGCCAAAATTTTTAAGCTTTCTCCAGAAAAACTCGAGGCATTTCTTGGTGAAGTTGCCTTATAAGTTATTCCTTTCCTTCAAAGTATCCTTACACTTTTTTACTTTCATAAAATCGCCCAAACAAACACAATGCACAATCTCTGGTGTAAAAAAGTCCTTTAATAATTTATCTTTGCAATAACTTGATATGAATTGTTATCATACCAATCTATAAAGAGTGAATATAAAGGATAAATCAATGACGTGTATAAAAGTTGATAAGGACAATTTCGAAAGTGAAGTTCTAACCTCTTCCACCCCTGTTGTGGTTGATTTTTGGGCAGAATGGTGTGGCCCTTGCAAAATGATTGCTCCAATTTTGGATGAAATTTCAATGGAAATGCAAAATCAAGTTAAAATTGCTAAGGTAAATATTGATGAAAATCCGGAACTGGCTACCCAATACGGAGTACGTTCTATCCCTACATTATTAATGTTTAAAAATGGAAATATTTCATCGAATATGATTGGCGCTACCTCTAAAGGACGTCTTTCTGAATGGATAAAAGATGGGCTTAGTTAATTCCACATATAATCACTATAAAGGAGAGAATCTTTGTCTCTCCTTTTGATTTTTTAAACATTCTTTTTTGCATTATATTATAATAAAAAGATAATAAAATCAAAATGTTAAATTAATTTAAGAATTCGTACTTTTATGCATGATTCAATTGACTATTTTTTATAAAAAATTGCCCTGTATGAAGAATATAGGCAATTCTTTCCTTATATGCGCGTCAAAAATATTGGGTGAATGATAATTTCATAAAGGTATTTTCTTCTTGAATAAGACTATAGAGATAGACATTGCTTTCAACACATAAAAAGGCAATATGAATCTAGAAATAAGGAGATTTTTGTTTGGAGTTCTTAGCAATCATGAAAGGAGATTTTAAGAAAAAACTTTGCAAATTACTTTTCTGAAGTTCACAATTTTTAAGCAGAAAGAAGCAAGCAATTCACTACAGGTTATATAATGCTCTTCTAAAGGGTTACCACTTCAATTTAAAATTCTCTTACACTATTCTCTAGAATCAAAGGACTTTTTTTGAAGCCTTTACTAAAAGTATGAAAGGCAAAAAACATTCTCTAAAATAAATTGATAAATTCCTATAAATTAACGGATGTCCTTTGCAATTTATGTCATTGTTATATAAAAGAGCCAGTATTTCATCTCATCTTCATAGTTGATACATCCATGAGGGACTTCTTTATGTTGTTCATCATCTCAAATTTCGGTACGTATTGAGGTATTATCAATTAAAAAATGATGATGTTCATGCTCATGTCGATGTTTTTTTAAAATGTACGAATTGCAAAAGACTGTTGCAAACGTTCAATGGCATGTTGTGCTGATCTGAGTGTTACATGACGCCCATGTTCTTTATAGTGTAAGGTGAGTGCAAAAGTGGCGAGCTCTAAAAGAGCTGTATTTCTTTCTGGCCATTCAACAAGTAAAATATTTTTCTCACGAGCTTCATGAAGTCCTAATTCATCAATTTCTTCTGCCATAGAAAGGCGGTAAAGATCAGCATGAATAATTTCAAACTGTGGAAGTTGATAGCTTTGCACAAGAGTAAAAGTAGGGCTTGGAACATCCATAGTGTTATCATTCGCAAGTGTTTGGATGATTGTACGTGCAATAGTTGATTTTCCAGTTCCAAGATCTCCTTGCAGCGTTACAAGATCCCCCGGCTTTAAAGAAAGGGTTAAATGTTGTGCAAAAAGCTTTGTTGCCTCTTCATTTTCAAGAAAAAAACTAAAATTCATTAAGAGTTCCATGAAATGGATGAAAAATTTTTGTTATAATAAAGATTGAAATTAAAAAGTCTTATCTCCTTTGGGAAGTGGGAAAAAACATTTAACTGTTGTTCCTTTTCCAGAACCGGTAAGAATCTCAACATGTCCACCGTGTAGTTCAACGAAACTCTTCACAAGGGAAAGGCCAAGACCCGCTCCTGCACGCCCGCCATGGTGTGAATGAGAAGAAAAACGTTTAAAAATACGATCAAGGACGTCTTCTGGAATATCAGAGCCTTCATTGTGAACGCTAAAGACAATATTATCATCTTGTTCATCGACGCAAAATTCAATAGTGCTCGCCTCCGTTGCAAAATTAATAGCATTACTCAGCACATTCACAAAAATTTGATGCAAGCGTTTTTCGTCAGCAGAAATGGAATTTAAGGAAGGAGAAATTTGTTGTAAAAGCGTAATATGACGTCCATTAAGGCGATCTTCTATACGTGCTACTGCTTGTATCATAGCATCTGCAATATTAACCGATTTTATGTCCAACTCCATAATGCCTGCATCAAGGGTAGCAAGATCAAGAATATCGTTAACAATATTTAAAAGAGTTCCTGATTCTGAATGAATATGCCCAAGATATTCTTGTTGACGTTTATTGATAGAGCCGAAAATTTGATCACGTAAAATATCCGAAAATCCAATAATATTGGTGAGAGGTGTACGCAATTCATAGGAAACATGTTGGACAAATTCATTACGCAAACGATCAGCACTTTCTAATGCTTCATTTCTTTCTTGAAGAGCACGTGCAACATGGACAGTATCTGTAACATTCACAAAAGTAAGCATTGTTTGTCCATCGGGAAGAGGAACCAGAGTATAGTCAATAATCATATCATTTTTAAGATCTATACGACCTGAATATGTTTCACGTTTTTCAGCAAAACCGGTAATGAATTTGGTAAATTGATCCCATTCTTGTCCTAAGGTTAAGGCTGAACAATGGCTTTGTAACTGTGTAATATGGGTCCCTTCTACCAGTAAATTATAAGGAAGAGACCACAATTTCGACAAGGCAGGATTCGATAAACGAAGGCGTCCATCAGTACCAAAAACAACCACGCCTTCGGAAAGTTTATCAAGTGTTTCACCTTGTATTTTAATAAGTGTATTATAACGGCGTTCAAGATCAATTTTTTCTGTAAGGTTTTCGTAAAGCCAAGTGACACCTCCTTGTGGATGAGGGTTCGAGATAACACGCACCGTACGCCCATCTGGAAGATTCCAAATTTGTTGGTTCGATTCTGTTTGTCGATAGGCTTTAAAAAGTTCTTCTTTCCATGCGCGCCAATCGGGGTGTTCAGCAATGAGCCCTTTTTCACGTAGACGTTCAAGAAATAATGTATGGCTTGGTTCACTTTCTAAAAAGGAAGTCTCCAACGGCCATAAAATTTTAAAAGCATGATTACAGAATTTTAATTTTTGGTTTGTATCAAAAATAGCTACAGCTGTTGAAATTTGGTCAAGTGTTTCACAATGGCTTTGAAGAACATAACTTAATTCATGAGCAAGATTTTCATATGCGCTGTCATCACGCGCAAAAGCTGCCATCCCTTCGGCTGTTGTAATACGTGTGAGATGAAAACGATGTCGTTCTCCATCAATAACTGTGTGAACATGTTCTTGAAAAATTGTTTCTGTTTCATCTGTTTTGCGTTGTGTATTTTCATTGAACAGATCCCCCACTTCATCACTGCCTTCACGAAAATCTGTCATTTCTCTAAAGGCGCGATTGATAAAACAAACTTTTCCTTCACAATCTTTTATCCATACGGGCTCTTGAATAAGATCAAGAAGATTACGCTGCATTCTCAGTTCAGTAAGAAGGCGGGCGATATCTTTCTGTAAACGAGCATTTTCACTCTGTTGTTTTGAGATATCTTGAAAACGAGCAATAGCGACTGTTCCTGCGATGACTCCTGTAACTTGCAGCAATACATTGTTTGTGGTGGTGATAGAAAGATCAAAAGGGTGACATTTACAACGTAGTTGAGTCAATGCATAATCAAGTTCTCGCAGAGAATTTTCTTCAACCCAGAGCTCAAAACGCTGAAAATCTTTCTGGTCGATTCCTATTTTTTGCAATGCAGAAAGGGCACCAACGACACGGGGTAAGGTTGTTGGATTTTCCCAAATAAGAAGGAATTGCTCGGTTTCTTCCAGAAGCCATTCATAATATTTAAGTTTTTCAGAAAAATTTGCCTGAATTATCTTCAAAGGCTTCTGTGCAGTTTTTTTTGCACGCATAATAACAGCTAGGCACGTGAGAAGTGAAGCACAAGAAATTCCTCCACACAGCGCTAAAAGCAGCCATGGACCATCTAGTAAAGTGAAGAAAAATGGTAGATAACCTTCCAGTGGCTGAGCAACAGCGCATGTTGGAGAAAAAAAGAAAAAAAGGCAAAATATATACGCATAGATTCGAATCATTTTTTGAGCTTTTTCTTTGGGGTTATAGTCACCAAAGCTGCGCACGACATCTTTCCCTTTTTTAACCCAAGGAAATGTTTAGTAACGGTAATGGTTTGGTTTATAAGGTCCTTGTGGTGTGACTCCAATATAAGCGGCTTGTTCTTCTGATAAAACACTTAATTTTATTCCTAACCGATCAAGATGTAGACGTGCAACTTTTTCATCAAGATGTTTAGGCAAAACAGTGACTTCATTTGTATAGTGTTCTGCACGGGTAAAAAGTTCAATTTGCGCTAAAACTTGATTAGTAAACGAGGCTGACATGACAAAAGAGGGATGCCCAGTCGCATTCCCGAGGTTTAACAAACGCCCTTCAGAGAGCAAAATGATGCGTTTTCCATCGGGAAAGGTGATCATATCAACTTGTGGTTTAATATTTGTCCATGGCAAATTTCTAAGGGCTGCGACTTGGATTTCGTTATCAAAATGACCAATATTTCCAAGAATACACATATCCTTTACTTGTCGCATATGGTCTAAACGAACAACATCTTTATTGCCTGTTGTCGTGATGATAATATCAGCACTGGAAGCAGCATCATCCAAATTAACAACTTCATAGCCATCCATAGCTGCTTGAAGAGCGCAAATAGGATCAATTTCTGTTACTTTAACACGAGCCCCAGCACCAGAAAGAGATGCTGCTGAACCTTTTCCTACGTCACCATAACCACAGACAATGGCAGTTTTACCAGCGATCATCACGTCTGTTCCACGTCGAATACCATCGACCAATGATTCTTTACATCCATATTTATTATCAAACTTTGATTTAGTGACGCTATCATTGACATTAATAGCAGGAAAAGGCAAAAGCCCTTCTTTTTGTAACTGATAAAGACGGTTTACACCTGTTGTGGTTTCTTCGCTTACACCTTTAATTGCTGCACGCTGTCGTGTAAAAAATCCTGGCGTTGCATCCATACGCTTTTGTATTTGTTTGAAAAAAATTTCTTCTTCTTCTGTTTTGGGATGCGATAGGATAGCTTTATTTTGTTCTGCACGACTTCCCATTAAAATATAGTTTGTGGCATCAGCGCCATCATCTAAAATAAGATTGGAAGGATTACCATCTGGCCATTGGAAAATTGCATCTATATAAGTCCAATATTCTTCTAATGTTTCACCCTTAACGGCGAATACAGGAATACCAGTTGCGGCGATAGCTGCTGCTGCATGGTCTTGCGTAGAAAAAATATTGCTAGAGCTCCACCGTATATCGGCGCCAATCGCTTTTAATGTTTCAATTAAAACAGCTGTTTGAATTGTCATGTGCAATGAGCCAGAAATACGTGCTCCGCGCAAAGGTTGATTAGAGGAAAACTCCTTACGACAAGCCATCAAACCAGGCATCTCAGTTTCAGCAATATCAAGTTCTTTACGACCATAAGCGGCAAGTGCAATATCTTTGACAACAAAATCTTGAGCTGCCATTCTTTATTCCTTTAAAATAAGTTTTTCCAAGACGGTAGGAGAAATTAAAAAAAAATGCAAGACAAGAAGAGGACTTCTTTATGTGAAAAAGCTCTTTTAAAATCTCCATAAATTTGTGCAACAAATATGCATTTATGAATCTGAGTAATGATGTTACTGACAGAATAAGAGATCTTCATGATAAGTCTTATTATATAAACAAAACTCTATCCTTTTCACGTAACTTTAAAGCTTTTAAAAATCTCCAGAGAGAATACCTTTTAAATAATAAAAATTGTGCATTGCTTCACAGTTTTTATATCGATTTTTTATGGGATAATATCGAAAGTAGTATACTTGTATTCTACTCGCTTATGCGATTGTTGAAAAAGGAAGTATTACCTTACTTTAATCTCATTATTAAGCTTTCTACCAAAATAATATAATGCAAAGCCATAGGTTATCATATTTATGAATAGGCAATTCAGAATCGGTTCTTTAGGATTCCAATGTTGCATCTGCTCTTGGATAAAGACAGTGTATAAGAAGTGCTTTTCTCCTGTTTTCAACGATTTTTATCAAAATACTATAGGTATACGATTAAACATTTTTTGTGATACTGAATAGAGCATTTAAAACGCAAAAACATTACTCTATTGAGCATTCTGATTTCAGAATCGCTAACAACGAGCTATAAATTATAAATCAAATAATTAACTCAGTTTTGGAAAAATTTATTCTAGACGAATAAGTTTTGCGAAAATTGACCATGTGGACGAAATCGCCAAAGATAACTTGGCAAGAATGCAGCCATTGCTCTGGGGGTAATTCCCACACCTTCTAGAGTATATCCATTCTCTATAGCCTCTTTAGAAACAATGTTATCCATTTGCAAAAAACGTATCTGATTGGCTGTTACGAGTGTTGGTACAAAAGGCAATTTACCGATAGTTCCCAAAATTCCTCCAATCAATAGACCAGCAGAAAGGGGCATGGATAGGATTGTTTTTTTACGGTGAATAATTTTGAGTATATTTTCAAGAGTATTTTGAAAGGTGATAATCTGGGGACCACCAAGATCATAATTTTTTCCCCAAGCAACCTGTCCATCTAAAGCGCGCGCGATAAACTCAGCAACGTCACCAACATACACGGGTTGCAATTTGCTTTGCCCACCCCCAAAAAGAGGCATAATTGGTAAAAAACGTGACAAATCTGCTAAGGTATTAAAGAAACAATCCTCTGGTCCAAAGATAACGGATGGACGGATAATAATTGCTTGAGGATGCTTGTTATGAACGATTTGTTCACCCATAAACTTAACACGTGCATAAAGACATGAAGCATTCTCGTTAGCCACAAGTGCTGACATATAGATGAGTGGAATAGCAGCTTGTGCTGTTAATTCAGCAACATTGTAAGCACCATCAATTTGTGTGTTTTTAAAATTCGATTGATTTGCTTGTTTTAAGCTACCAGGTAAAAACACTGCCGCATCAGCTCCAAGCAACGCGCGTGCAACAGAGGCACGATGCTTGATATCCGTTTTAAGCATTTGGGTTTGTCCTACTTCTCCTATTTGGAGCATGTAATAAGCTTTTTGTGGATAACGAACAGCGATACGAACGCGATATCCCCGCTTAGTCAAAGTTTCAACGACATGTCGTCCTACAAAACCAGATCCGCCAAAAACAGTAATAAGTTTAGGATGTTGATAAAGTGCATAATCAAGTTGCATGATTAAAAAGTCTATCTTTCAAAGCTTTAAAATAATCAATTTCTAGCATGGAGGTGTTTTATTGTCACGTAAAATATCTCCCGCAAGATAAAGGGAACCACTAATAAGGACAATTGCCTCTTTATATTCGGCTCTAATCTTATGCAAAGCATCTTGTAGATGTGCTTGTGGAGTAGCAAAGATTCCTGCTTTTTGCGCTGATTCAGCTAATTTTATTGGAGAGATACTGGCATTATTGTTAATCAGCGGTATCGTATATATTTTATCGACAAGGTTCGCTAAGGAACGAAAATAACCGACAGCATCTTTGGTATTGAGCATGCCAGCAATCATAATAATGGGACGATCTGTTTTTTTTCTCCATTGTGTAAGTTCTGCTGCAATAACTTTTCCAGCAGCAGGATTGTGACCACCGTCTAACCATAAATCAATATTAGGAGACAGTTGATCAACCAAATGTCCTTGGATAAGATGTTGCATCCGTGCGGGCCAATAGATATTTTTCAAAGCGTCATTTATGGTTTGTTCTGAAAGTTGAAAACCTGCTTGACAAACTGCTTCAAGAGATGCGCCAGCATTGGCAACTTGGTGGTCTCCAATAAGGTTAGGAAGTGAAAGATCCATGAGACCTTGATTGTTTTGAAAAACCATACGTCCATGTTCTTTATAACTTTGATAATCTTGATCAAATAGAGAATAAGGTGCTTTATTTTTATCGGCAAGGGGTGTTAAAGTAGCAAGAGTTTCTTCATAATTTTGCTTCCCGATGACTACTGGAACATTTGGTTTGATAATTCCCCCCTTTTGAAAAGCGATTTGAGCAATTGTGTTTCCAAGAAAGTTCTCATGATCATAATCAATGGGCATAATAAGCGATACAGCTGGTTTGTTAATGACATTGGTAGCATCAAAACGCCCTCCCAACCCAACTTCTAAAATGACAACATCAGCTGGATGTGTACTAAACAGCATAAAGGCAGCGGCTGTAAAAATTTCAAAAATAGTAATCGGCTCTTGACGATTTACTTTTATAATTTCACGGATTGTCTCAGCCAATTGGTTTTCTGTAACAAGTTGACCACCCCCTTTTTGACCTAACCGGCAGCGTTCATTCCAGTTGACGAGATGAGGTGAGCTATAGACATGAACGCAGTATCCTGCACTTTCTAAAAGAGCACGGCAAATCGCTGAGGCAGATCCTTTGCCATTTGTTCCAGCGATGTGAATAATAGGGGCAAGTTTTAAATGTGGATTACCAAGACGCTCTAAAAGGTGAATAATACGCTCTAAAGAAAGATCAAATTTTTTCGGATAATTTTTTAGTAAATCATCCACCACCCTTTGTATCTGGTTTTGTTGCATAAATTTAAGCTGCTTTTGTTGTAGAAAGCGATGTTTGAGAGTCTGTTGGGGATGGATCGGAAGGGTTAAAAACAGCAGGGCGTTTCATCATCAAACGTAAAAGACGCGCAATTGTTGTTTTCATTTCTAAACGTGATACAACCATATCAATCATACCATGTTCGAGCAGATATTCACTACTTTGAAAACCTTCTGGTAGGGTTTCGCGTATAGTTTGTTGAATCACACGTGGACCAGCAAAACCAATCATAGCGCCAGGTTCAGCAATGTGAATATCACCAAGCATGGCGTAAGAAGCAGTAACACCACCGGTGGTTGGATTAGTCAGCACAACAATATAGGGAAGTTTTGCTTCTTTCAACATTTCAATCGCTACGGTTGTACGAGGCATTTGCATCAACGAGAGTGTTCCTTCTTGCATGCGTGCGCCACCAGAAGCAGAAAAAAGAACTAACGGGCGCCTTTCGGCAATGGCAGTATCAAAAGCTTTAATAATAGCTTCTCCTGAAGCCATACCGAGTGATCCACCCATAAAGGCGAAATCTTGAACGGTTACAATGATTGGTAAGCCTTCAATCGTACCACGTGCACTTAAAATATTATCATCAACACCAAGTTTAGAACGATAATCTTTTAACCGGTCAATATAGCGTTTTTCGTCACGAAATTTTAAAGGATCTGTTACAACTTTTGGATTTTCAAGAGCTGTATAAACACCATCATCAAAAAAATGCATGAGACGATTTTTAGCGCTGATACGCATATGATGGCCAGAATTGGGAGCTACAAATTGATTAGCTTCCAGATCTTTATGGAAGATCATTTCACCACTGGTAGGATCTTTAATCCATAGATTTTCTGGAATTTCACGGCGCCCCAATATAGAGTTAATTTTAGGACGAACATAATTTGTAATCCAGTTCATCTTTATAACCTTCCTTTAAATATTACACATCTTTCGCATGATTTGAAAGAATATGAACCTAAGCAGTCACATTTGCTTTACCGGTGGAACAAAGGAGTCCATTTAATACTTTTATCAGTGTACGTATAGCTTGTTTTTTTAATTTTTAATTTTCCAATATCATAACAATCATATCTATGAAGAGTATACCCTATAAAAAATTTGTCGTAAGTTTAAGAACTTACATGTTTTTATTTTTTATTTTGGTATTAAAATTCACTTCTTGCGATGGTTAACAAACCCCTTATTTTTTAATAAAAATGAATATCCAATTAATCATTTGTATCAACGGCTTTGAAGAAAAGAAACCTTATAATATAAGGCGTTAATAAGGCTAAAATAATCCATTTAAGATAATGTATACGATAACACCATATTAGCGAAACGCTAACATCAGAGCAAGATTTTTTTCAAAAGGTTTCTTTAAAGCGCGCGCTTTTCACAATTAAAATAGAATACCCTCAAAAATGCTATTATATTACTCATTCATGTGCTTGTTTTACAAAGACATTTTTCAATAATCTCCAAAACTCTCTTATGACGGTTTTCAGAAGAGCATATACTCTCCATGAATGGTATAAAATACATTATGCTCTTCATTTTTACTGAAATAGAAGGTACAAATCGATACCATCATACTCTTTTCCATTTTTAATGTGACGATAATGTTTGCATTGAGAGGATTCATAAAAGATATTTCACGCCTTTTTGAAAGTACCTTTATCCACACACCACCTCCGTTTATGACATATTAACAAACGATTTCAATTGATCCAATATGAATAGGATTAAAATGAGAAAGCCTCATGATATTTAAGTTTTTCACTCATGTTGTGAAACGATAAATTATCATTATAAATCAATACATTACTTTAATAAAAGATAAAGCATAAAATTTTATATTATGCTTTCTTTGGCTGGCAAGTTTTATTAGCCTTAAAGTCAAGTAACATTATTTTTGTGTAATGCGTACCATGGTCTTTTGGGAAAG
Organism: Bartonella sp. TT67HLJMS; assembly: GCF_042193375.1. Taxonomy (NCBI): domain Bacteria; kingdom Pseudomonadati; phylum Pseudomonadota; class Alphaproteobacteria; order Hyphomicrobiales; family Bartonellaceae; genus Bartonella; species Bartonella sp. TT67HLJMS. The sequence continues at coordinate 182,342 of NZ_JBHILP010000001.1, read as the reverse complement.
CATTTTGTGTAAATATGTCATAAAGGCGGCTGCAAAAAGCGGTGTTGCTAAATTAAGAATTGGAATCGAAACAAAAAGCGCTATCAATAATCCTGCACCAAAAACCGTTGTATAATGAGTATGTAAAAAAGCACGTGCGTCTTGCTCTGTTCGAAAACGATAAGCAGCAAACAAGAAATATTCATGACCAAGCAAATAACCATTAATAACATAAAAAGCGATTAAATTAATACCTGGTATGAAGAATAAAATAAAAGCAATTCCATTACCAAGAAGGCTTAAAATAACAAATTTAAAGGAAATGATAAGAGAACGCTGAAATGGCAAAGCTTGTCCAATAGGCTCGTTTGGATAATCCTCTTTTTCAATGATTTCAGCAACAGAGTCAATGAAAAAACCACCAATCATAGCTGCGATTGGTGCAATCAAAAAAGCCAACAAAAGAGCCAAACCAAGATTAAAAATGATAAGCATGCTAAAACCAATCCATCCCGCCCAACTAGGGAGTCCAGGAAGAAACTGAGCAATCCAGGGCCAAAAGTAAGACACAAAAAGTTGGTGCACACATAACCATAAAATGGCGAGAATGAAAAAAGTAATCCCCAATGCTTTCAGTATCATAATACTATATTGCGAGGTCAGAAGACGTTGTAAAGCACGATAGGCAGCAGTAAAAATCATAAATTAATAAACTAAGGAAAGAAGCAAAAAAAACAAGAAATATATTTAAAGAATGTACGGTGTAGTTTTTTCTTTTTTGAATTACAAGATTTCTTTTCAAGAACATTATAAAAACGGCTAAGGCTTCTTTGTTTAAAATAAAGTTTGAATAGATAGAAATTTTGATTTTTAAAAATCAAGAAGAATTTAAAAAGCAGCTGTTGTAGAAGAAATTTTTAATATTTTTGTACAGAGTGTAGGTTATTGCGTTTATATGATAGAAGTGGAAAAAAATAAGCTTAGGCGATTGACCGTCCATATCCCATGGAAGGGTAATTTCTTGAGAAGAAGCAAAGAGTGGGAGACACCACTGATGATTAAAAATGATGAGATTTTGAATTTTAAAAGCTATAAGTGCAATGAAGTAAGAATTCATTGAAGCACTTTTCATACAAGTGGTGCACTGTATCAAATAATTTTTAGATAATAACACCACTAATTTATGAAGAGAATTGATCATTTTCAACTTGAATAAGAATCCAAAATATAGAAATATTCTTTAATTTCAAAGCCTTTATTCAACATCAAAAAATTATTTACTTGCACATTATAGGCGAGACCAATGTATGGATACAAAGCTTTCGATAAAGGACTAAAAATGCTTCTCATGAAACATCACAATGTGAGGATATCATGGATCAAATTCTAGTCTTTGTGGTCTTGGTATGCTGGAGAGAGGACACACACATTTAATTTTAAAGACCGATCTCTGAGGAAAATAATAAAGGCGTCAGTTTCATAAACTTATAGACAGTGGTGCAATGAATTTTGTTTACATTCTTTATGAGCGTCAGTGTGAGATATGCTTCAAATTGCATTGAGATGTTATAATACATTGATTTATACATTATTTTTCATAGTGAATAAGAGCCCCAAGTAAAGTTGTCATATTTTCTTATTAGCTGCTCTCATCATGAAACAATCAAAAGCATTTATTTGCACATCATAAATAGGACTAATATGGGGATAAAAACATTGAAGAAAGAAAATGCTTTTATAAACTCTATCCAGTGCAAGAGCTTTCTCAAAATTGATGGTAGGCAAAGTAAATAATAGCTTGTTTTTTATAAGCTGGGGAAACAGAGGTGCAATAGATCCTACTTTTTATGATGGCTATGGGTGAAATAGAATTTTTTAAAGAAACATTTCCCAACGCTCGTCACACCCATTTCCCAACAGTGCTTGTGAATGGTATAAGGGTAAAGCTCTCGTGAATAATATAAAACTTATAGGGCACCACTATCTTTACACTTAATAAAAGAGCACGGCGGGATAAAAGAGCACGGCGGGCACCATCATTCTCTCAGTATTGCTCGACAGCTCTGTTCTTGAGACGGTCCATTATAAGCGTTTTTAGTTCTTTCTTAAACGTTTTGTATTCATACGGCTATCCTTCTTTGCAACGTGCAAGAAAATGGTTTTTATTGATTCAACATGAGAGAGATTTGAAATGAGAGAATCTTACGATATTCGGGATTCTAATTTAATATGAACAACGCTAGATGATCATTATAACTCAAAACATTGTATACTAATCGAGATAGATAGACACCTATTGTTAGTTCTATTTTATAAGGTGTTTTAATATGAATGCATTTGAAGAGTTATTATTTGAAATGGGGTATATTTTCCTCATGAGGAGTAGGTGTCTGGGGGGCAAAAAATGATACAATCATGTTTGCTAATTTTTGCGCTACGTGTTGTTTACTCATATGGGGCCATTGTTCAACTTTTTCCTTACTCACGAGATAAACTTGATTTGTATCAGCACCCATGACACTTGTGCCATCTAGTTGAAGAGAAATATCATTAGCAAGAATGAAATCAGCTCCTTTTTCAACACATTTTTTTTGCGCATTGGCAATGATATCACATGTTTCAGCAGCAAAACCAATGACCAATGAGGGGCGATTTGGAGCGTGTCCAATCGTTGCTAAAATGTCAGGATTTTCGACCATATGAAGGGATGGTGGTATTTTATGAGCATTCTTTTTAATTTTGTGTAAAGACTGCGTTTGACTGCGCCAATCACAAACAGCGGCGACAAAAATGGCACCATCAGCAGGCAATGCGGTTTGAACGGCTTGTAACATCTGTTGTGCTGTTTCAACATGAATGGTTTTTACTTCTTGTGGGTCTGCAAGATTAACAGGTCCACAAATAAGTGTTACTTTTGCACCCAAATGCGCAAGAGCGGTTGCGATGGCATGACCTTGTTTGCCTGAAGACCGATTAGCAAGATAACGCACCGGATCAATTGGTTCATGGGTAGGGCCAGAGGTAACGATGAAATGGCGGTCAGAGAGAGGTTTTTCATGCACATTCAAAAGAGCCTCTATGGTAGCGACAATCGTTAAAGGTTCGCTCATGCGCCCATATCCTATCTCGTCACGTTCAGCCATATTTCCGATTTCTGGTCCAATGATATGAACGCCATCTGCGCGCAGTTGTGCAACATTGCGAATAGTGGCTGAATGCGCCCACATGGACGGATTCATAGCGGGTGCAATTAAGAGTGGACAGCGTGCCGCTAAAAGGATGCAATCAGCCAGATCATCTCCTATGCCATTGGCTATTTTTGCAATGCGATTGGCTGTAGCAGGGGCTAAAATAATAAGGTCAGCATTACGTGCTAATCGGATATGTCCAATATCGTGTTCTTCTTCGCGTGAAAATAAATCAGTATATACAGTACCACCGCTTAAAGCTTCAGCGGCTAAAGGCGTAATAAATTTTTGCGCTGCTTTTGTCATCACAACTTTTAAGTGTGCTCCACGTTCTTGTAAACGGCGAATCAAATCAAGTGCTTTATAGGATGCAATACTTCCCCCAATAATAAGAAGGAGAGATTTTGATTTCAATGATTGCACTTCAACAGCACTAGTATGAGAGAGTTGTGTGGTGAAAGGAGTGGGATTGCTTAAAAGGCGTCGGACTTCTTCTTCCATAGAAATACCATTTTGCGCGGCGCGTATGCGCAAAGCTTCTTTGGTTTCAGGAGACAGGTTACGAATAGTAATACTGGCCATAAAATACCTCCAAGAAATAAAATGATTGCAATGATTTCATTGTTGATATTTTTAGCATATTAAGGAAATTAGAAAAGATGAAAAAAGTAAAAAGTGAGACAAACGCAACAAAGCGCAATGATGAAAAGGCTATAACGACCATAACGGTTTCTACGACTTTGTTCGACAGCAAGTTGTTTGAGGGTGGCAGGAGAAAGATTAAAACCTGTTTTTCTCATTTGATCGAAATCTTCTTCTATCCGTTGGAAATTTTGAACCAATTGTGGTGTTTTGCGTGCCAGCGAAAGGAGAGCTTGCGCTCCTTCACTAAAGTCTTTTACAACGCCTACGGGCCCTAAATTTTTACTAATCCATTCTTTGACAACAGGTTCAGAAGCTTTCCACATATTAAAAGTGGGGTCTAATGTGCGGGCAACACCTTCCACGACAACCATCGTTTTTTGCAGCAATAAAAGTTCAGGTCGCGTTTGCATGTCAAATAATTCAGTGACTTCAAACAATAAAGTAAGCAATTTAGCCATGGAAATGCTTTGTGCTGATTGTCCGTGTATTGGTTCGCCAATAGCGCGGTTAGCTTGCGCAAAGCTTTCAATATTATGGTATGAAGGAACATAACCTGCTTCAAAATGGGCGCGTGCAACCCGATGGTAATCGCGGGTAATAAAGCCGTAAAGAATTTCAGCAAGGAAATGCTTTTCTTTTTTGCCAAGTCTTCCTGTAATGCCCAGATCAACAGCAACAATACATCCTTTTGCATCTACAAATAAATTACCAGGATGCATATCGGCGTGAAAAAAACCATCACGCAATGTATGACGAAGAAAAGATTGAATAAGCGTAATGGCAAGCGCCTGCAAATCAAATCCTGCTTCTTTGAGTTTGGAAATTTCGGATATTCTGATACCATCAATCCATTCCATTGTGAGAACATTACGTCCTGTCCGTTCCCAGTCAATACGCGGAACCCGAAAGCCTGTATCATGTTGAATATTTTCAGCCATTTCAGATATAGCTGCTGCTTCTAACCGTAAATCCATTTCAAGGCGTGTTGTTTGTGCTAAAGTATCCACCACACGAACAGGACGAAGCCTTCGAGAGGCAGGGATATAGCGCTCTTGTAAGTGAGCAATGAGATAGAATCCTCTAAGATCTTTAGAAAAACGTGCTCTGATATTAGGACGAATAACTTTTACAGCACATTTTTTCTTATGACCAGTTTCATCACTGTATTCAGCTGGGTGAACTTGAGCAATAGAAGCGGCAGCAATGGGGGGATAAAAATTTATGAATAAATCATCGATAGAGCGACCAAGAGAACTTTCAATTTGAGCAACAGCGGCAGTGCAAGAAAATGTTTGGACACGATCTTGTAGTTGTGACAAATCTTCCGCAATATCACGCCCAACAATATCAGGTCTTGTGGCAAGAAATTGACCAAGTTTTATGTAAGAGGGGCCAAGCTTATTAATGGCATACGAAATATTTTCAGATCGCTGTTTTTTTTTCGTTTTGCGTCGTGCTAATGCACTTGCTATACGATGACATAGCGCTGGAAATCCTTGAAGATCATCATGAGGAAGAGCACTAAAAACACCTTCACGTGCTAAAACCCATCCTGCACGCATCAATTGAAAGTAAGGGGAAATTTGCACCATTTTTAAATTTTCCAACCTGAATGCAGCGCTGCAATCGCACCGGTGAGATTGCGGTACGATACCCGCGAAAATCCTGCATGCTTGATCATATGGGCAAAATCATCTTGCTTAGGAAATTTGCGGATAGATTCAACCAAATAACGATAAGCATCACCATCATTTGCAATAAATTGACCAAGCTTAGGGATAGCATGGAAAGACCAAAGATCATAAATTTTATCGAGCCAAGGCATCTCGACATTTGAAAATTCTAAACATAAAAAACGTCCACCGGGCTTTAAAACACGAAAAGCTTCTCTAAGAGCTTGATCAATATGAGGAACATTGCGAATTCCAAAAGCAATAGTGTAAGCGTCAAAGCTTTGATCTTCAAAAGGTAGATTTTCTGCATTGGCTTCAACAAAATCAATCAGAGGAGAAAGACCATTTTTTTGTGCGCGTTTTTTGCCAACGCTGAGCATTGAGCCATTAATATCAAGCACTGTAGCATGGGCTTTTTGGCGTGAAGCATTAAGAATACGAAAAGCAATATCACCTGTACCACCAGCGACATCAAGAACTTTCCAATGAGAAAGTGCTGGTGGGGAAAGCCAAGCAATCATGGAATTTTTCCACACACGGTGTAGCCCTAAGGATAAGATATCATTCATCTTGTCATAATTTTCAGCAACAGAATGAAACACACCATCCACCATGGATTGTTTTTGTGTTTCATCTACTCTTGTAAAACCAAAAGAGTGCTCCATGCCACCCTTGGCTCCTACACGTTCTGTTTCAACTGCCATGTGTATGACCTTCCTTATTTTTCTTTTATCGTAAATGAAATAGAGAGAGAATGTTCAAATACGAAAAAACAACGTATAAAACTGCGACATTTACACAGCTAAAAACAGAAGAGTACCTTTAGATATCAAGATTGGCAACGCTTAAGGCATTGTCTTGAATAAAAATACGTCTAGGTTCAACTTCATCACCCATGAGACGAGAAAAGAGTGAATCTGCATCGGTTGCATCATTAATTTTTACTTGTAAAAGAGAACGTGCATTAGGATCAAGCGTTGTTTCCCAAAGCTGTTCAGCATTCATTTCCCCAAGACCTTTATAACGTTGAAGAGTAACACCTTTTTTACCATTTGTAAAAATGCTTTCTAAAAGGCTCATAGGACCAAAAATACGCTCTGTTTTATCTTTGCGACGTAAAAGAACAGGAGGATGATATATGTCGATAAAATTTTGGGAAATGCGATCAATTTGGCGTGCGTCAGTTGAATTTATAAGTCCCACATCAAGCGTAACAACATCTTTAACACCACGCAAAATACGCTCAAAACATAAGTTTCCATCTGCTGTATATTGTCCACTCCAACCTTGTTCCATATCATCAGCAATCAGATTAAGGCGGTGTGCTATAGTATCTGCTATTTTTTGCGCTTTTTCTTGTGTTGCAAAGACTTCAAGATTAAAAGCGCCAACAATTGCTGCTTGTTCAACGATATTACGATCATAACGGGTATGAAGACCATCTAAAAGTTGACGTAATATACGAGCATCTTTAGCGAGTTGATACAAATCAGCCCCTGCACGAACTTCTCCCGTTGAAAGCTCAAGCGCTGTTTCTTCTAATCCAGTATCGATCAAGAATTCTTCAAATGCTGCTTCATTTTTAATATATTGGGAAGATTTTCCACGCGATACTTTATAAAGAGGAGGCTGAGCAATATAAAGATGTCCACGTTCAATCAACTCGGGCATTTGTCTAAAAAAGAAAGTGAGCAGCAGAGTACGAATATGGGCTCCATCAACGTCCGCATCTGTCATGATAATAATCTTATGATAACGTAATTTATCCGGTGAAAATTCATCTTTACCGATAGACGTTCCAAGAGCTGTAATAAGTGTTCCAATCATATCAGATGAAAGCATGCGGTCGAAACGTGCTCGTTCAACATTGAGAATTTTACCACGAAGGGGTAAAATTGCTTGATTTTGACGTGAGCGCCCACTTTTTGCTGAACCGCCAGCCGAATCCCCCTCGACAATAAAGATTTCTGATTTTGCAGGATCACGTTCTTGGCAATCGGCAAGTTTTCCTGGCAAAGAAGTGATATCAAGCGCCCCTTTTCGTCTTGTGAGTTCACGTGCTTTGCGTGCCGCTTCACGTGCCGTTGCAGCTTCTACCACTTTACTAATGAGAAGTTTTGCTTCATGAGGATGTTCTTCTAGCCACACTGAAAGACCTTCATTGACCAAATTTTCAACAATAGGGCGCACTTCAGAAGAGACTAACTTATCCTTTGTTTGTGAAGAAAATTTTGGATCAGGAACTTTGACAGAAAGAATAGCTGTTAATCCTTCACGGCAGTCATCACCGGTTAAGTTTACTTTTTCTTTTTTAGCAATACCTGAAGATTCAGCATAGCCATTAATTTGACGCGTAAGGGCACTTCTAAAACCTATCAAATGAGTTCCACCGTCACGCTGAGGAATATTATTGGTAAAACACAAGACCTTCTCATGATAGGAATCATTCCACCATAGGGCAACATCAACGCTCATACCATCCTTTTCACTTGCAATGTAAATAGGATTATCAAGCAGAGCTTTTTTTGATTGGTCAATATATTTGACAAACTCCGTTAATCCACCTTCATAATGCAATTCAACTGATTTAGTATCAGCATGACGCTCGTCAACAAGGAGAATATAAACCCCAGAATTTAGAAAGGCTAATTCCCGTAAACGGCGCTCCAAAGTTTCAAAATCAAACTCAACCATAGTAAAAGTTTCAGAACTTGGTAAAAATCTGATTTCTGTTCCACTTTCTTTATCGCAATCGCCAATAACTTTTAATGGAGCATCAGCCACTCCATGGGTAAATGATATTTCATGAATTTTACCATTCCGTCTGATTTGCAATTTAAGCCAAACGGATAATGCATTCACAACAGAGACGCCAACACCGTGTAATCCACCTGAAACTTTATAAGAGTTTTGATCAAACTTTCCGCCGGCATGAAGCTGTGTCATAATAACTTCAGCTGCAGAAACACCTTCTGTTGGGTGGATATCTGTCGGAATTCCACGTCCATTATCACGAACAGAACAAGAACCATCAGCATGGAGTGTGACGTTTACAAGAGTAGCATGACCGGCTAAAGCTTCATCAATAGCATTGTCTACAACTTCATAGACCATATGGTGTAAACCCGATCCATCATCAGTATCACCAATATACATACCAGGACGTTTGCGTACAGCATCAAGACCTTTGAGGACTTTGATAGAAGAAGCGCCATAATCATCACTTTGTGCCGCTGAGGTTATTTCATCACTCATAAGTTAGTCCATTCCTGTGTTCAATTTACAATATTTCATCTGCTTTTTTAAGCTCAATGTTCTGATCAGTTATTTATGGAATAACCACATTAAACATTTACCGTATATCAGAACTAGATTCAATATCTGTCGATATATAATGAAGAGAATGATGAAATGAGATTGTACTGTTATATCGTAAAACTCCGTCATTTAGGGCGGTGATATAAGGAAAGTAAGCACTGCCTTGATACATTAAGTATTTTTAAAGTGCGTGGTGAATATTCGGAGCAGGGTTGATTTGTATAATCTTTAGTTAAATTTTGTATAATCTTTAGTTAAATGAAGCGCATGAGTGGATAGCCCCGAGGAATTAGTCGAGAGAAGCAGGATTGTCTAGACGTCAACGCTAATAGGAATCCTTTTCCTTTGAGGGTGGGGATGAGGTCAATTAAGCTTTTACAATAATGATGCTATTTATTTTGTTTATTTTTGCATATGCGTAATGTTCCAAAATTAGTTATGCATTTTTGTGTTAGACTAACAAAGGTTTTACTTGTTTTATCCATAAATCAATTTTCAATTCTAATGCTGCCGTATATTTAAAACAAAGGTTACGAGCTCTCTAAGCAGCTCAAACTTTTGTATGTTAGATTGAGGAGAAAATACTGTGTATATTAGACTGTGTATATTGGTTTGTGTCATCTTTAAAATGTGGAAAATAGTAAAGGCGTAAATGTAAAAGCACGTTTCCACTATCGTTCTTTATATTCAGTTTTAAAACTTTTAAAAACGTCTACGGCGATGTTTTTAAATAATGAGGGTGATGACGCATTGTCTTACGCTTTTGTTTTTCTCATTCCTATAATGGAGGTTACGTCCCTCATTTAAAACAAAACACCATTGCGCTGTTATTCACGCGCTTCTTTAAGAAAGATCTCTCAATGTTCCTAAACTCATTTTACAACGATGTTTGAATAGTATAACGCAAAACACCCTGTGAATACTACAAGATTCATGTCCCTCATTTTGCCCATATTGACAATAAGGCGCAAACCAGCATCATCATTTTATTTTCCGGTTCTTAAATGTTGATGCAACCTTAATGTTGAGAAAACCCTCGGCATTTGAAGGGTATTTTTACTCTTTTCTTTAATAGTATCTATATGCTCCCTCTGGTTGTGATACGCAAGAAAATGGTTTTGATGTTTTCAATATAAATAGATTTGAAATAACGTTTTTTATTCAACATATAAATTATCATTATAAATCAGTATATTAATATTTTAAGATACGCGGGATATTTTGATAAAATAGAGTATGCCACTAAAGTATCTACAGCTTATTTCTTATATTTAAAAAATCAAATCGCCTTTCTCTAAAATTACATTTTTATATATTCATTTGGGAAAATTAACACCAAAAGCTTAGGCATTTTCAATGGTTTTTAAAAATAGCAAGAATTTTATTTATTAAACGCCAGATATTTTGGTGAAGAGCATTAGATAATAATCGAGAAGAGTTGCGTCTTAGTTTTGAAAAATGGGGGAGAGATTTTGAAAATAAAAAAATCTATATATGTAAAACATCTTCAATTGTGTTTACGGTACTTTTTATTCAATAATCCATACAATATTTTTATTCGTACTTTATTTGTAACAGGGGGGATTCTATTTTCCTCTTACGCGGGAGCTGAAAGGTTACCTTCTTTTTTTGATTCGCATGAACATTTGGTACAACCAGATACAACGGATATCCTTCGTTTGCGTTTTGTAACAACTTTTGATTTTCCTCCTTTTAATTTCCTTGATCAAACGGGGCATCTTGCAGGTTATAATATCGATTTATTGCGCGCTATTTGCTCAAAATTAAAATTAGAAAAGCTTTGTGAAGTAGAAGTAATTCCTTGGAAAGAGCTTGTAGAACATGTTAAAAATGGTGGAGCAGAAGTCATTATTGCGGGTTTAAAAGAAACAAGTAAAACCCGGCAAGATCTTGTTTTTACAAAGTCATATTTGCGCTTTCCAGCGCGATTTGTTGCTTCTCGACTTTTAAATCTCGATGAGCCAATAAGCGATCAATTGGTACATTTAACCAGTGGTGTTTTGTCTAAAAGTATTCACGAAAAGCTCTTTCATCATTATTTTCCTAAAGCAAAATGGCAAGGATTTAAAAAGAGAGAAGAACTCTATAAAGCATTACAAGAGCGTAAAATTGACCTTATTTTTGATGATGGATTTTCTTTATCGTTATGGTTTAAAAAACAAAAATCTGTTGATTGCTGTCATTTTGTTGGGGGGGCATATATGGCGCCACAGTTATTGGGACAAGGAATGCAGCTTGCTGTTGCAAAAAAGAATGAAAAATTGGTTGATATACTCAATTATGCGCTGAAATCTCTAGAAGAGGATGGTAAACTTACAGAACTTTATTTGCGGTATTTTCCAATAAGTTTTTATTGATGTATAGTTTTTTAATTAAGAGCTGTTAGTCTTTCTGTGCCTAGTCGATAGGAAATAGCTTCTGCGAGATGATAGCGTGAAAGATTATCTGATTCGTCAAGATCAGCAATTGTGCGTGCAACTTTGAGAATGCGATGATAAGCGCGTGCAGAGAGGTGCATTTTTTCACTTACATCTCGTAAGAGTATGGTCGCACTTTTATCAGGAATGGCAATCTGTTCTATAATTTTGGCAGGGCAATCGCCATTGGTGCGAATATGATCAAACCCCATTGTTGCAAAACGTTTAGCTTGAATGGTACGGCATCGTGCGACGCGTTTGGCAACATCGCAGCTTTTTTCTGATTGTTCTGGTTGCATAAGGTCCATAGCTGTCAAAGCAGGGACATCGATCCGTAAATCAATTCGGTCAAGCAGAGGACCAGAAATACGGGACTGATAATCGATTTGACAGCGTATTCCTTTAGCGCAAACATGGTCTTTTTCGCCTGCCATACCACAACGGCAAGGATTCATTGCGGCAATGAGTTGAAAGCGAGCAGGATAGCTAATATGGTGATTAGCGCGGGCGATAACCGATTCCCCACTTTCTAAGGGTTGACGAAGAGAATCAAGAACCTGCGGAGAAAATTCAGGCAATTCATCAAGGAATAACACACCATTATGGGCAAGGGAGACCTCTCCCGGTCGTCCTTTAAGTCCCCCACCAATCATTGCAGCCATGGAAGCAGAATGATGTGGGGAACGAAAGGGGCAATGAAGTGAAATGGTATTATGAACCGTTTCTCCTGTAATAGAAGCAATCAGAGAGACATCTAAAAGCTCACGGCTATCAAGAGGTGGCAAAATGGAAGGTAAGCGTTGCGCTAACATAGATTTCCCAGCACCAGGAGGTCCTACAAACAAAAGGTTATGGCGTCCAGCAGCACAAACTTCTAAGGCACGTTTGGCTGTTTTCTGTCCTTTGATTTCGCAAAGATCTGGAAGTTCAGTTTCGATAGTATATTGGCGCGGTTGTGGACGTTTTTGAATTTGGGTTCCTTTGAAATGGTTGACTATAGTGAGCAGAGTCTCTGGGGCAAGAATATTTATTTCTGCATTTGCCCAAGCAGCTTCAGGCCCACATTGGAAGGGACAAATCAGTCCTTTATCGAGTGATAAAGCTGTCATGGCAGCTGGTAAAACACCATTAACAGCGGTAAGTGAACCATCCAGTGATAATTCTCCCAAAATGATATAGTCTTGTGCTACTTCAGGAGGGAGGATTCCCATAGCAAGCATTAAGCCTACGGCGATTGGCAAATCATAATGCGAGCCCTCTTTAGGCAAATCAGCTGGTGCAAGATTAATCGTAATCCGTTTAGTAGGCATAGAAAGTCCGCAAGCGTGAAGGGCTGCTTGCACACGTTCACGGCTTTCTGCAACTGCCTTATCAGCTAATCCAACAATAGCCATTCCTATTTTACCAGACGAAATCATAACCTGTACATCGACAGGGACTGCTTCTAGACCGCGAAAAGCAACAGTTGTAACACGTGCGATCATTTATTTATTTTCCCCCTTCAGACTTTGTAGAGACAATCATATCTATGCATAAAAATCAAGAAGCATCTCTATGGTTTTTTTTATAGAGAGATCTACATACATAGGCAGTTTTTTAGCGTTCTCATGGAAAGTCATTTGTACAAATTTAACCATGATAGTATGGGACGCAATAAAACATTTATAATAAGCTAAATAAATATGTTAAGAAAAAAGAATGAGGCTGTTCGTGTTATACAACAGTGCAAAATTTTATGAAAATATAAGGGGAGGGTGACGTTATGTATCGCAGAGTGTTATTTGATGTGATAAAACGTGTAAAATGTGCAAAGTAATCACATTTACCTTTCTTATTTTTATATTATTTAAAGTATAGTAGATGCAAAGTGTATTATAAGGTATCTGATTTTATGGTATACCAGGCAAGAATTTTGTTAAAATCAGGGACTGTGCGCTGTGTATTTATAGGCTTGTGTTTCGCTTTTGCTTTTCCACAGCCACTTGCTGCATTTGATTTTTTCGGCATACCTTTTTTTGGTCAAAAGAAAACAAATTCTCCTTCAAATTATGCCAAAAGTACAGAGAGATTTTATAAAGTTGATGTTGTTGCACCGCCAGGCGCGCCATTAGAAGGTATAAAAATAGTTAAATCTGTTTCTTCTCTTGTTGCTGATAAAGAGAAAGCATCCGCCAGTTCTTCTGGTTTGCTAGCCAAGGCGCGTTCAGATTATCGAGCAATTCTTTCTGCTCTTTATGCTGATGGACGCTACGGTGGTGTTATTAGTATTAAAATTAATGGCTTAGAAGTCGCTGATTTAAGTCCGGTAACTCAACTTCCAGCACAATCCAATATTGTTATTACAATTAATGCCGGTCCACAATATGTTTTTAGTATTGCAGATATTGATAAAGTAGCTCCGTTTGAAAAACGTAAAGCGCATAAAATGCCCACAATTGAAGAATTGGGCTATAAAGTTGGGGCTATTGCTAAATCTGAAACCATTTTGAAAGCAGAAAAATGGGCGATAGAAGGATGGCGTCAACAAGGTTATGCTAAAGCTAAAATTATGAAAAGTGAGGTCGTGGCTGATCATGCTGCGTTGCGTGTTGAAGGACGGATTGTTGTTGATCTTGGACAAAAGGCTCATTATGGTCCTTTAAGTGTGCGTAATATAAGTAATAAACCACGTGTAGATTCAGCTTATATCGCATGGATGACCGGATTGAAGCAAGGTCAGAAATACGATTCCGATGCGTTAGCGAAGGCAAATGAACGTCTTGCGCGCCTTGGTGTTTTTCGCGCTATCAATATACGTGAGGCTGATACCATTAATCCAGATGGCACTTTACCGCTTTCACTTGTTGTACAAGAACGTAAACCGCGTCGTTTTGGTGTAGGCGGTAGCTATTCAACATTAGATGGTGCTGGTTTTGAAGCTTATTGGATGCATAACAATCTTTTTGGTCATGCAGAGGTTCTTAAAATTGAAACAAAAATAAGTGGTGTTGGTAGCAATAAAAAGCAATCGTATAATTTTAAAAATTTTGATTATCTTTTCGGTGGTACGTTTATAAAGCCTGGTGTACTCACGCCAGATACAGATCTCAGGTCAGAATTAAAAATACAACAAGATGTTCTAGAAAATTATACGACAAAAGCCATCAAAGGAAGATTAGGGATTACGCATATTTTCAATAGTAATCTATCGGGACAGGCTGCTGTAGAAGTTTCAAATGGTTATTCACGTGATATTTATTTTGGGAGCCGTAATTTTACAACAATAGGTTTTCCTAGCGGTTTGATTTACGATAGTCGTAATAATAAGCTTAATGCAACAAAAGGTTTATATGGTGAAGTTTTCATTGAGCCTTTTTATGAGATGCGTTTTAGCAACTTTGTTGCAAAAGTAACAGCAGAAGGTCGTTCTTATTGGGCGTTGGATGAAGGGGATCGTTTTGTTTTTGCTACGCGGGCAAAGCTTGGTACAATTCTTGGGAATGATACAGCACAAATCCCCGCGAATACGCTTTTTTTTGCTGGTGGTGGGGGCTCTGTTCGTGGTTATGCTTACCGTAATATTGGTATCAAAACAGAAAATGATGCGGTTGTTGGTGGACGGGCAGTTGTTGAGGGATCGGCAGAATTGCGTGTTTCTTTAAATGATAAAATAGGGTTTGTCGGTTTTCTTGATGGAGGTTTAGTAGGGGAAAAGGCGAATTTTGATTTTTCTCAAAAAATTAAATGGGGAGCCGGTATAGGAGGTCGTTATATGACGGGTCTTGGTCCTTTACGCGTTGATTTAGCCTTTCCTTTAAAGAGAGAGAAGGGTGATCCTCGCATTGGTTTTTATGTGGGTATAGGGCAAGCATTTTAATGAAAAAAGGTGTACATTTATCAGCTTTCTTCTTTGTATTTTTGTTTTTTGGGGTGGGTGGTTTTGTTTTTGCGCAAAGAGGAGATACTCTTCCCTCTAGCGAAATGAAAACAGATGATCGCTCATGGTTTGTTTCTTTAATTGAACGAAAGCTTTCAGCACCCAATCGTCAAGTTCGTTTACACAATATGCAAGGGACACTGTCTTCTCAAATATCAATTGATGCTATTACTGTCAGTGATAAAAAAGGGGTTTGGCTTAAAATTACCAATGCTAAAATGGATTGGAATCGTCTAGCGTTGCTGAGAGGGCGGATGGATATTAACCAGCTTTCGGCAGAACAGATTACATTTTTACGCAAGCCGCAAGGCAATTCTTCTTTTGTTTCTTCCCTAGAGACGGGTAAGTTCTCTTTACCAAAATTGCCGCTTGCTCTTTCTATCAATAAGCTCACAGCTCAACATGTGACATTTGAACAGAATCTTTTTGGTTTTTCTGCTGATATGTCCTTAAAAGGTAATTTCACTTTAGCTAGTGGTAATTTTGATGTCGATATAGCGGCGCATCGTTTAGATGCACCGGGTTCTTTTTCTATTCTCACCAAGATATCTGATAGTAATCGTACAGCTCAAATTAATATTTCTGCTAACGAACCACAAAATGGTATTTTGGCGAATATTTTTAACATTGAACAACGTCCAGCACTAAATCTCGTCGTGAAAGGTGATGGTACTTTTGATGATTTGGTTATCAAACTTTCTTTAGAGTCCGATCATCATTCTATTTTAGAAGGTGATGTTATTCTTGCAAGTGTTCCAGAAGGACACAGTTTTTCTACGAAACTAGAGGGAACACTGAGCCCTTTAATACCTTCTCAATATCGTAGTCTCTTCGAATCTGATATAACATTAAAAGCAAAGGCAAGAAGAACAAAAGAAGGTGTGACACACCTTGATCAGATGGTTATTCAGAGCAAAGCAATGAATGTTATAGCCAATGCTGAAATAACTGCCGATGGATTTTTGCGGCGGCTTTTTGTTGATGGCAAAATGGCTCTTGATAACGAACAGGAGTCTGTTCATTTACCTGTATCAGAAGTGCCAAAACCTGCCAATACTCTTGCTTTGAACATTGACTATGGTCGCGAAGGGCAACAATCTTGGAATGGGCGGTTGGTTGTAGGCCATTTAAGCAATAAAAATATTTATATTCGCGATGCAATTTTTGATATGGGAGGAGTAAGCGAAAATCTTGATAATGCAGCTTCTCGTCATGTTGGTGTTCAGGTTAAAGGGACGCTTCAAGGGGTTAAAAAAATTAAGGGAGCGTTAGTAGAAAATTTAAGCCAAGCGGTTCATGTGCATTTAGATACGGATATTATTTCGAATAAACCAATTTTGATTCATGATCTGAGTGTTACGGCTCAGGGTTTTTCTTCTTGGTTAAAAGGGACAATGGAGGGTTTTGTTTTTAAAGGCGATCTCGGTTTAAAAGCTCAAACATTAACTCCTTTGGAAGTGTTCAGTAAACAATCACTTTCTGGTAGTGCAGATATTAAAGCCAAAGGAACGATCAATTTATTGAGTGGCATTTTTGATCTCCAATTATCAGGAATGGCTGACGATATGAAAATAGGCGTGCAGTCTTTTGATCGTTTATTCAAAGGAAACATCACTCTTTCAGGTGGTGCTACTCGAAATACGAAGGGTTTCATTTTTCGTCATTTTAATTTGAAAAATCAATATACAAACATAAAGGCTAATGGTTATTTTTCAGATGAAAGCGCTAAAATGGATCTATCTGCTGAAATATCTGATTTGTCCAAATTAGATCCAAAGATAAGCGGTGCGCTTACGATTGAAAGTACGGCGAGAGGGCGCAATAGCCATATAAAACTAAATACACGTGCCCATATTGCTGAAGCATTAATCGTAGGGAAGAAACTTCAAAACACAACATTTAACATAGATGTACTTGTAGATAATACAGCACCAGTTACTGCTTTAACGGGGAGGGTAAAAGGTGAAGGAATTTTTGCTAAGAAACCTTTGCATTTATCGGCCTCTTTTAAAGATTCTCATAAAATTCGAAAACTTGAAAATATCGATATTAGAGGGGGAAGTGCAAAAATAACGGGTGCTCTTTCTCAACAACTTGGGGGGTTTTTGAAAGGAGCGTTGCATATTGATGCCGATGATATTTCCGTACTTTCAGCGTTATTTTTGCAGGATGGTAGTGGAAAAGTAAAAGGAGATTTTATTTTTGATGAACAAAATGGCAGACAAAAAACCAATGTGAAGGCGCATGTTAGCCATTTGAATTTTTCCAAGAATAAAATCAAAAAATTGGCAATAGATGCTGACATATTCGATCCTTTTGGCATGACACAGTTTGAAGGAGTTATCAATGCAGAACATATTCAAACACCTTTGATAATGGTCAATCGTTTAAATGCTCACGCCGATAGAAATAATGGACAAACGGTTTTTACTGTCCAAGCGATGTTGCATGATACTCTCAATGCACAGCTTTCTGGTCGTTTAATGGTTGAGGAACTTCCAGAAAGTATAAAACGAGAAGTGCAAATTGAAACTGTGGATCTAAAACAACATACTTTTCATGCAACATTGCTGAAACCATCCATAATTGCTTTTGATAAAGATGGAATGACAATCAATGAATTAGGAATTGCAATAAATGGAGGCAACATCATCTTAGCAGGGAATATTCAAGATACCCTGAATTTGCAACTTACAATGAATGCGCTTCCTGCTACTTTAGTCAATCTGTGGAAAGCCGATCTTGGAGCAGCAGGGAGTGTAACAGGGCATGTTATGATTCGTGGTCATTTAAAAAAACCTGATATAACTTACGATATAAAAGGTGAGGGACTGACAACCGTTGCTTTTCAAGATAAAAAAATTATGCCTTTTTCTCTTTCTGCTACGGGAAACACTGTAGATCAAAATCTTACTTTAAATGCAAATTTAACAGGAGAAGGAGTACAAGCACAAGCTCAGGGGCATGTATCTCTAGAGAAAAATAAGCTTGATCTTCATATTAATTTGCAAAATTTATCTGCACGTTTGGCAAATGGTTTTATTGCAGGACAAGCGCTTGACGGGGCAATGATAGGCAAAGTTGATATTGGTGGAACAATGAAGGATCCATCTGCTCATTTTGAGCTTTCTAGTCAAAATTTAACCGCTATGACGCATAAAGGACCAATGTCAATCAATATAAATGCTCGTGGTTCTTATAAAAAATCGACTTTTCATATTGAAAATATGATAGCTACTGGAGATAAAGGATTAGATCTTTCCATCCATGGGCCTGTATCTCTTAATGGTTCAGAGGCAAAATTAAACGTTAAAGGGATAATGCCTCTTGATTTTGTTAATCTCTTATTAGCCAAGCGTGGTGCACATATAACGGGTACAGCAAGAATTGATACAGCTCTTAATGGGGCGTTGTCAAAGCCACAATTGCTAGGAAATATTTCTATAGGCGACGGTAGCTTTTTTGATTCACAAACAAATGTAGGGTTGAATAATATAACGCTTGAAGGCAAATTGAACGGTGATCATATCCTTATAGAGAAAGCTTCAGCTTCTTCGTTTGAGGGGGGGAGAATTTCTGCTTCAGGTCGTATCTCTAATGATCTAGAGACAGATTTGATATTTCATCTTGATAATGCCAATTATAATGATGGTTCTATGATTCTGGCAACATTATCAGGTGAGATGACAATGACAGGTCATTTTTTAAATGATCTTGTTCTTGGTGGTGATATCATCGTTGAAAAAGCTGAAGTTTTTGTTCCTGATAATTTTAAAAGTGCCAAGTTTCTTGATGTTAGAAATAAGAATTTAACTAAATCGATTCAAACAACACTTGAACGTGCTGATGTTAAGAACACGGACAAAAGCAAAAGCCGTATAGTTACACAAAAGTCTTCATCTGTCGTGCTATCAAATATGCGTATTACAGCACGCAATCAATTTTTTGTACGCGGAAAAGGGTTAGATGCTGAACTGGGAGGACGCATTAATCTAGCAGGTCCATTGAATGATGTGCATCCAGTTGGTGAATTTAGAATGATTCGTGGACGTTTTGATATTCTTTCGCAACGTCTTAATTTTGATCAAGGACAAGCGAGTTTTAGCGGTAATCTTAATCCTACGGTTTATTTTGTAACCAACAATAACAGTGGTGATATTCAAGTCACTGTAACTGTAAGTGGGACGATTGATAATCTTGATATTAATTTTTCTTCACAACCGAATTTGCCTCAGGATGAGATTTTGGCGCGTTTGATTTTTAATCGCTCTCTTAATGAATTATCACCATTTCAGATTGCTCAACTTGCAGCAGCAGCGGCTGATCTTGCAGGTGCTTCTAATACATCTTTGTTGAATACTTTACGAACTAAAATTGGGCTTGATGATCTTGATGTTATCGTTAATGAGAAAGGTAATACAGGCTTACGTATTGGACGCTACATACACAATAATATTTATTTGGGCTTTGAAGCAGGGTCCGATGGAACGACGAAAGGGACAATTAATTTAGATATTTCGCGTCATCTCAAAGCTAAAGGTGCCATAGGAAATGAACAAAATTCTAGTATTGGTCTCTTTTATGAAAGAGATTATTAAAGATTTAATTTAAAAAACAAATTCTTCATTTTTTGTCTCTCATTTCTAAATCTGAGGAAGGAGACATAGACTAGAAATCCTATAAAAGAAGAAGATTTTTTGAGGCGTGAAGAAATATATCTGAAATATTCGATTTTTGTTTATTGTGTTTTTGAATGAGATCACTTTTCTTATAATGAATAGCCCCCCAAACAGAACACTCCAAAATATAACACTATTGTGTTGCAAATTCATGTGCTTGTTTTAAAGAAACATTTCTCAGTGTGCGCTTGAGCCTATTTCATAAGATTGCTTGTGAAATGATATAAAGTACCTCTTATGAATGGTATAAAATCCATACTACCATTGTTAATAAAGGTATAAGTATTTATTAAAGATATAAGCCGGCATTATCATTCTATTTTCCAGCTTCTCATGTTGCCGACAATCTTTTCACTTGAAAATGTAGAGGTATTTTTATTGCTTATCTTAAGAGTTTTTATGCATACACCAATATCTCTTATGACGTACAACAAGTGCTTTTGATTAATTCATCATAAATATAAAGAAAATTCACAATAAGCAAATTACATCTTATCTTTTATTTAAGATGTAAAGTAATAAATTATGATTATAAATCAAAGTATTAAAATGCAGGTCAAAAGATATTTTTTGTAAAAATGTTTATCAGAGTTATATGTCATATTTTTCTATTTAGGCGGTTAAAAGAAAGAGGAATGTCATTTTACTTTTCATCTGTTTTTTTGCATATTGAAATCATAGCCTTATATAAGCACTAACGTTGTGCATTTATAAACTCTTCAAGAAGTTAAGGTATTGGAGGAATATCACTTTAGTTTCGGATGTAGAAAAAACAGCAAAGCTTGCTTTAAAGCAAGCTACAACAGTAAAAAAGTTTTATAATAAATCTTCTCTTATTTTTTCAATGTTTTTCTTTTATGCTGAGTGTATCTATAATTTGCAGCATAATTTATAATTGTCAGCCTATCCTGTTGTACCATAAAAGACCGACATTTGAGGTGCGGTGATATAAGGCATGTAAGTCTTTTTGACAAAGTATTTTGAAAGCACGTGGTGAATATTTAGGGTAAGCCTTGTATAAGTGAATCACATAAGTTGTTATCAAGTGGAACGAACTCAATAAAAATCTGGATTGTTTACAGATCAGATTGGGTAGAATCTTTGTCCTTTAAGATGTGTGGAGAAAAAATTGTCAGTGCAGGGATAAACACGGATAAAGGTTGTATTAATCCAGATTCATCATCATAATCTGGGGCAATTTTTTCAAACTTTGATGCTCTCTCTTTTAGGATTCGCAACATTTATGAATGTTTCAATACTTATTTGAGGAAGGGAAGGGGTTTTTGAAGTTTCATTGTTAAAGTCAATTGTATTCAACAAAATAGCGAATAAAGTTTTCATCTAAATCCAAGAAGCTTATTTCCAATAAACCATAAATTCTTTGCCAATTCTTGATTGCAGTAATACTTTTTCTGGTAACAAACCTTTTTTATAAATGGAGCATTACCTTCTATCCATTTTTATTTCAAATCTTATTTAAGGATCTAGAAATTAGGAGGTATGTTTTTAAACTGGATATTATGAAGTTTTTTATAAAACCCATGTTCTTTTGCTAGCAATTCTTTCTGAGTACCTTGTTCAATCAGTTGTCCATTTTGTATGACCACAATTTTATGAGCACGAGCAATCGTTGAAAGGCGATGAGCAATAATGATCGTTGTGCGTCCTTTGGTAAGGTGTTGAATGGCTTCATTAATTTGTGCTTCGGTGTGTGAATCAAGCGCACTCGTTGCTTCATCAAGAATCAGAATTTCGCTATCGTGAATCATTGCTCTAGCGATAGCGAGCCGTTGTTTTTGCCCCCCTGAAAGGTTACAGCCATTATCACCTATCTGTGTATCATAACCATTTGGCAAACTCATAATAAAGTCATGAGCATTTGCTGCTTTTGCTGCTTCGATAATTTCGTCATCACTAGCCCCTTCTTTTCCAAGTCCGATATTATATTTAACAGTTCCTTGAAAGAGAAAAGTATCCTGTCCTACATAGGCCATCAGGTTTCTCAGAGAGCGAAATGTTGTGTAGCGAATATCTTGATCATTAATCAATATGCGTCCTTTTGTGGGGTCATAGAGGCGCATAATAAGGTTGATAAGGGTTGACTTTCCCGAACCGGATGGTCCCACCAATGCTGTCATTTTTCCGGCTTCTATTTCTAGGTTGATATCTTTCAATATCATTTTGTTATTAGTGTATGCAAAAGAAACATGTTCGAAACGAATAGTTCCCTGCGTTTTACTCAGATCTTTAGCTTCTTTATGTTCTATAACTGTAAGGGGACAATCGAGTATTTCAAACATTGTACGGATATTGACCAAGCCAGATTCAATTTTGACACGTACATTTGCTAGCCTTTTTGCGGGTTCATACGCTAAAAGTAAAGCAACAATAAAGGACATAAATTCACCTTGAACACCTGCGCGTTGGGTTGCAAGATAACCGGAGAAACAAATAATACCTGCAATGGCAACACCCGTGAGTGTTTCCATAATCGGATTGGTAATAGCTTCGAGTGTTGCAATATTGTTTGTTTGTTTTTCAACATCACAAATGGCTTTGTCCATTCGTTTTTTCATGACTTCTTCTAGTGAAAAGGCCTTTATGATTCGAATACCAACAGCCGTTTCCTGTACGATTTTGATAATTTCACCAAGTGAAAGGAGCTCTTTTTCCATCAGGCGGCGAACGCGTTTTAAAGCCATTCGAACGCCTAAAAAAGCTAGTGGACCTACGATTAAAGTAATGGAGATTAACACAAAGTTTTGAATGAACATGACAAGCAACAGACCACTAACGGAAAGCAAATCACGTACAAAAGTTGTGATAATAGTATCAATTATATTACGTACAGCTGTCGCATTATGAGTTACACGAACAAGAAGATCAGATGAAGTGTTATTATGATAAAAAGAAACTCCTTGTTCCATAAGTCGTGCAAAAATTTTACGCTGTTGTTCAGCAATGATACTATTGCCTGCTTTATTTAGAAAATAAGTTTGGGAAAAAGTTGCGACTCCTTTGAGAATAAAGATAAAAGCAATGAAGCTAGAAATCAAAACAATCATAGGAAAATTTTGTGCATCAATAATCTGATTAACAACATCACGCATAATCCATGCACTGGTTGCCGTGGTACAAGAAATGATGATCATTGAGAAAATAGCTGCACTGTACCAACGCATATGTTTACGAAAATTTTCTCGCAAAAGGCGGATAATAAGATGTTTATCAAAAGAGGAAATTTGTTTTTTAGCCATGAAGTGCTTCCATATTCTCTCATTATTTTATGCAAGATTGAAACATTCTTAATTAAAAAGCCTCTTAATCTTTTTTACAAAAATAGCCTTTTCTTTCAAGGTTCATCATATCAATTTCACGACGGCGAGAGTGAAAAATGTAGTGCAAAGTTTCTGTGAAAGGTATAACGAAAATTCGTTGTTCATCATTATTTTTAATTTTCAATAAAAGGCAACGGCGAATTTCACCATCGTATTTACCAATTTCCATATTGTGATAGCCTTTGGCACTTGAAATAGCTCACAAAAAACATTTCTGCTTTTTTAATAATTTTTTATGTATCATCTCCGTTTGTGATGTGTAAGCAAACAATTTTGCCGCATTGCATGATAAGAGAGCTTGAAATAAGAAGACCTTACGATGTTTGAGCTTTCTCATTTAATATGCAAAATAATGAATTCTTCTTATAAATCGATAAAGCATTATTAAACTCTTAAAAGGATTTATACACATTTATAAAACCTTAAAAGCACCACAAAAACTCCATGTGGTGCTTCTAAATAATACTATACGCATCATTTTGGTGAGTTGCACGCTGATGAGTTGCATGCAAATATTATTCCAATGCAAAACTATTTAGGTGCTATCACCATCATCATTTGCCGGCCTTCAAGCTTTGGCTCCAATTCGATTTTGGCAATTTCACTTGTATCTTCTTTCACACGCTGAAGAAGCTTTAATCCAAGATCTTGGTGAGCCATCTCACGACCACGAAAACGCAAAGTAATTTTTACTTTATCACCGTGATCAATAAAGCGATGAACAGCCTTGAGTTTGACTCCATAATCATGGACATCAACATTTGGGCGCATCTTAATCTCTTTGATTTCGATGACTTTTTGCTTCTTACGTGTTTCAGCAGCTTTTTTTTGGGTTTGATACTTTAATTTGCCCAAATCGATGATTTTACATACGGGTGGCTCCGCATTTGGTACAATTTCAACCAAATCAAGCCCTGCATCTGCAGCCATAGCAAGAGCTTCTTGTATCGCAACAACCCCCTGATGTTGTCCCTCATCATTGATAAGCTGAACATGAGGTACTCGGATATCCTGATTTGAACGTGGTCCGTCTTTTTGGGTAGGTGTCATTTTAAACGGTTTACGAATGGTTTATGCTCCTTAATTTTGATTCAACTACAGTTAATTTAATATACAATTATGCGCCTAAAAACAACTATAATTCGCGCCTTTTTCATTATTTGATTTATTACTTTTTGGAATGATTTAGATTATAAAAGTTTTTTTCTTAATTTAAAGAAATTGTTTTATGGAGGATAAAGAATTATGGATCAAAATATTCCTTGTCAGTTTTTTTCGTTTGAGAACACTGCACTTGCAGTACGCTATCGCAAAGGGCGCCAATCTCCAGGTTTGGTTTGGCTTCATGGCTATTTATCCGATATGTCAGGGGATAAGGCGATGTTGGTTGATAGTTTTGCTCAGAAGAATGATTTGTCTTGTTTACGGTTTGATTACTCTGGACATGGAGAATCAGGTGGTGATTTTTTTCAAGGAACGATTTCACGCTGGGTTAAAGAAAGTTTAGCGGTTTTTGAAACTTATTGTGAGGGTCCACAAATTTTGATTGGCACCTCTATGGGCGGGTGGATTGCGCTCAAGCTTGCTATGATGCTAGCACAGAAAAATAAGAAGCTTGCTGGCATGGTCTTGATTGCGCCAGCTCCTGATTTTACACAAACATTGATAGAATCAGGGTTGGGTCGAAAGGGGTGGAAAATTTTAGAAGAAACAGATCATATTGAACGATCTGCGATTAGTTATACGGAGCCGGTTCCCTTTACAAAAGTATTTATTGAAGATGGCAGAGACAACTGCGTTATGAAGGGATGTATAGATGTTGGATGTCCAATCCATATTCTACAAGGAATGGAAGATGTGGAGATACCCTATCAGCATACTATGACTTTACTTGATCATTTGCCTCTCCATGATGTAACATTGACACTCGTTCGTGATGCTGATCATCGCTTTTCTCGTCCGCAAGATTTGGATTGCCTCGAAACGGTATTGAGGTCATTGATTGACCGGATTAATGCGGGAGAAGGGTCAAATTCATTGATGATGAAGATATAATGTATGAGCATTTCTAAACAGCATTTTATTTTTTCTGATCGCTCTGTACCTGTACAGGTGCGGGAAAATAAGTGCGCGCGCCGTCTTACTTTACGTATTGATGCGAGCGGACAGAGGATTTGTGTAACAACACCACCAGCGATAAGTCTCTGTACGATTCAAAGTTTTATTGAAAAGCATCGGTCTTGGATTGAGGCACGTCTTGCTCGTGTACAAATATCTCATGAAAATGCTTATCTCAAAGAGGGGGCAACGATTCCTTTATTGGGTGTTTGCCATTCCATAAAGCATAGAGAAGGACGTGGGGTGACGGAAATTATTGCAGGAGATGCAGAACAAGAACCTCAAATTATCGTTTATGGTCAATTAGAATACCTCCCAAGACGCATTGCTGACGTTTTGAAAAAACAAGCAGCACGTGTTATAACACCTTTGGTGGCACATTATGCCCATAAAGTAGAGCGTAAAGTCAAATCAATTTGTTATAAAGATACGAGAAGTCGTTGGGGGTCTTGTTCAATAGATAAGCGTCTTTCTTTTTCTTGGCGCCTTGTTATGGCACCAAAAGAAGTTGTGGAATATGTTGTTGCTCATGAGGTTGCTCATCTTGTTGAAATGAATCACGGTCCAAGATTTTGGGCTCTTTGTGAAGAACTGTGTCCTGATAGTAAAACGTATCGTGCTTGGTTGAAGGAAAATGCTCATAGATTGCAAGCAATTAATTTTGATTCATATAATTTAAAGGCGTAAAAAACTTTCCAATGAAGGCAATATTTAACGGAACTTTTTGTTGAGTGTTTTGTTGTGTGTGTACTTGCTCATGCATAATGAGGAAGCCATTGAAGCTCTCAGCACGATTGTTCTCCCCTGCTTGGTTTGCTGAGTGTCTTCAATGTTTTTTCTTTATCTTTTTTGTAATTCAGCGTAAAAACTTTAAGTTCCGATGACTTATAAAAAATGGGAAGGGGAGCTTATGCCTGTTCTTACAGATCCGCTTCAGCTATTACAGAGACTTATCCGTTGTCCTTCTGTTACACCTCATGAAGCAGGGGCTTTATCAACTTTGGAACAATTTTTGAAAAAAATGGGATTTCATGTTGAGCGCCCTATTTTTACGGATAAAAATACAGATAATGTTGAAAATCTTTATGCAAAAATGGGAAATGAAGGACCCCATCTTATGTTTGCAGGTCATACAGATGTCGTACCACCAGGCGCATTGGATGAATGGACCTATTCACCTTTTGAAGCTGTCATAGATCAGGGGAAATTATATGGGCGGGGTGCTGTTGATATGAAGGGCGGAATCGCTTGTTTTATTGCGGCGCTAGCGCGAGTTCTTGAGAAACGGTCCATTAAAGGAATGGTAAGTTTTTTGATTACCGGTGATGAAGAGGGACCTGCTGTTAATGGTACCGTCAAACTTCTCAAATGGGCAGAAAAAAAAGGCGAAAAATGGACTGCAGCTCTTGTAGGGGAACCAACAAGTGTAAAAACTGTTGGGGATGTCATCAAAATTGGTCGCCGCGGATCGATTTCTGGTATCATTACCGTGAGAGGTCGTCAAGGTCATGTTGCTTTTCCAGAGCGGGCTGCTAATCCCTTGCCTTTAGCAAGTAAGCTTATTCAAGCATTGACACAAACTGCTTTAGATAAAGGGACAGAGGATTTTCAACCCAGTAACTTAGAGCTAACAAGCATCGATACCGGTAATTTAGCGGTCAATGTTATCCCAGCGCAGACAACAGTTCATTTTAATATACGCTACAATGATCTTTGGACAAAAGAAACACTGATGGAGGAAATTAAAAAGCGTCTTTCTTTGGTGCAATCAAAAAACAATGATGATAAATCTCCCTCTTATCAGCTTGAATGGATTCCAAGTTTAGGGGATGTTTTTTTGACCAAAAATGATAAACTCATTCAAACTTTATCCAATGCTATTAAAAGTGTAACAGGGAATATACCAGAATGTTCCACTTCTGGTGGTACTTCAGATGCGCGATTTATTAAGGATTATTGCCCAGTGGTTGAATTTGGCTTACCAGGGCAAACGATGCATATGGTAGATGAGTGTGTAGCCCTTGATGCAATGGAAACGCTCACTACTATTTATGAGCGTTTTATTGTTGATTTTTTTGCATGAAGAAATGATTGCTGGTTCAAAAATACCTTTATCTTGTTGTGCCATAAGATATTGCCATTTGAGGTGTGGTAATATGAAATGCGTAAGACTTAATATATTAAGTGGGTTTAGAATAAGTGATGAATATTCTTAAGTTGTGATTTTTGTCTGTAGAGTCTTTAGTTAAGTGAATTACATAACTGGAAAGCCAAGAGGGACCTGCTTTAAGAAGCAGAACTGTTTACAGACCATATTGGATTAAAAATATTCGTTCTTTAAGTGTAGAAAGGAAGTCAACGCGCAATCATATAGGGAAAACAATGAATATTATATCACAATTGTGTGATGACAGGTTGAAGCCATAAAGACATACAAAAACATGCTGCTATTGTAAAAAGTTCGTACAACATAAATGCGCTCATTCACAGCTCATGTCTTCATATAGTTTCTGCACTCTCATAAAAGGTACTTCTTGTTTCAATTAGCCTCTCTTAGAGTAAAGCCCATATAAATGCGCTTTAAGTTTGTTTTATTTCATATATTTTCCCCTTCTTTTTTGTCCCTAAAAACTTCCATTACAAAGTCATTACGAGATAGAAGGTGAGCTTATTTAATCAGCTTTAATATTGGTTATGATAAAGATACACAGAAATTCTTTTGTAGCAGCACGTTGACTTCTTTAGCCAAGGATTGTCCTAGTATTATTCTCAATTTTTTAATAAAATAACCTTAAAGGACGCGTACAGATACTCATAAGCATGTACGCATACAAGTAAGATCATATGGGATTAATATCGTTTCGCTCGCTAACAAAGCAATTTCGATTCATATCTGGTATATTTGCCATTTGAGTGCATTATTTGTTTAATAAAGCTCATGATTTTGCTGTGATCTATAAATCAATACCGATCATACAGCCGCGTATCTCAAATAAATATTGGTTCAGTATTTTTTGCGACAACAGCTTTTATATGCCAGAATAGGATAAAAGTATTGTGTATATCTATTTTTTGTAATCTCTGAAACAGACATACAACCACAACCTGATTGAGGGAAAATATAAAGGTGAAAATCAGTGTGCTTTTTTACTCTCCTTTTTTATTCGGTTTTACGGTTTTCAAACTTATCTAGAGTAATATCTTTTTAAATAATTAGAGATTGATACATGGTTTCATGCTCATTTCTCTGGTTCTTTAAATGGTGCCACGATTTCATAAAGAACAATATATTATCGTATTATGCATTCACATACTTGTTTTAAAGAAATTTTCTCAATGTTTGTCACATTCGTGCCACTACGATGCTTATGAATAGTGTAATATAAAATTTTCCGTGAAGTGTATAAAGTCTACAGTGCTTCACTATCTTTACGTTTATGAAAAAAAGTTAGACCACCACACACTTTCTAGCTCAAAATATTGCGATAGCTTTTAGCACTTAAGAGTGTTCATAAGAGTTCTTTTTACTTCTTTTTATAGCTTTTATCCATACACTTCTCTACTTTTAAGGTGTAAGCAAATGGTGGTAACTAATTTACTGTAAATAGTTTTGAAATGAGAGTATCTCACGATACTCTAATCTCGCCTTTTCTATGAAAAATGATGATTATGATTAAAATAAGTATGTTGTTATAAAAACTTTAGTTTGCGAGTTGGCTGATGATGTGATCAAGAACAATACGTCCTTTGGTTGTCGCTTTTAAGCGTTGGTTATCCACCATTTCTATCAATTCTTGGTGTTGTAAATCGATCAGTTTTTCCATTGGGATGCGTTTAGGGCTTAAGGTTTCATAGCGTATAAGTTCTAAGCCTTCGCTAAGGCGTAATCCCATAAGGAGCATTTCATTTGCCTGTTGTTCAGTGGTTAAATGTTCCGTTTCAATACAGCCATGTCCTGTTGTTTCTACCAAATTAAGCCACTGTTCGGGATGCTTTTCATTTATTGTGACATAACGTTCGCGGTTTTCAAGGTGTGATGACAATGTTTTTGAACAGGCAGAGGAATGATTCGGTGCGTGCTCAATGAAACGTCCATGTGCTCCTGGACCAAAGCCTGCATATTGGTGATAACGCCAGTAAAGAAGATTGTGTGCTGATTCAGCACCGGGTATTGCATGGTTTGAGATTTCATAGGCAGGAAGTCCATGCAGTGCTGTTATTTCTTGGGTAAGATTATACAGATCTGCTGCTAGCTCTGATGGGGGAAGGATAAGTCTTCCTGCATCATGAAGTCGTTTAAAGGCAGTTCCTTCTTCGATTGTCAATTGATAAAGAGAAAGATGGTCCGCTGCCAAATCAATTGCTTGTACGAGTTCAGATTTCCATTGTTCAAGGGTTTGTTTGGGGCGGGCATAAATGAGATCAAAGGATAAACGTGGAAAAATTTGCCGTGCTAAATCAATGGCACAAAGAGCTTGTTCCACATTATGGAGTCGGCCAAGTTTGCGCAATGCTTTATCATTGAGCGCTTGTATTCCTAGAGATAAGCGATTAACACCTGCCGCACGGTATCCACGAAAGCGTTCTGCCTCCACACTGGATGGATTAGCTTCTAATGTAATTTCAACTTTATCATCAACTACCCATTTTTTTGCAAGTGTTTGCAATAGGGCATCGACAGTTTGCGGCTCCATAAGAGAAGGAGTTCCTCCACCAATAAAAATACTTGTAATATGGCGTGGGCCTATTTTGTGGTATTGCGTTTCTATTTCGCGCTTAAAGGCGGTGACAAAACGTGGTTGATCAACACCATGGATGCGAACATGCGAATTAAAGTCACAATAAGGACATTTAGCTGCACAAAAGGGCCAATGAATGTAAATGCCAAAAGGTTCATTCATGAGAATGCTAAAAGGTTTTCTGCCAAAAGTTTGAAAGCACGTGCGCGATGTGAAAGAGGGGGAATATCATTACATTTCCAGTTGTGTTTTTGCTCTGTTGACATTTCTCCAAAGGTATTTTCATATCCATCTGGTAAAAAAATAGGATCAAAACCAAAGCCTTTGTCTCCCCGTGGAGGCCAAATGAATGTTCCTTCAACGCATCCGCGGAAGTAATCTGCATGAGCATCAGGCCATGCAATGCAAATGACGGATATAAAACGGCATTTTCGTTGGCTTTTTTCTTGCGCTCCGACTTTTTGGAGTTCATTTTCTATTTTTTTCATAGCTTTTGGAAAATTACGTGTGCCATCGGCTTGAATTGCCCAATCAGCGGTATAAACGCCTGGCGCACCCTCCAATGCATCTACCTCTAAGCCTGAATCATCAGAAAGGGCAGGAAGTCCTGTCTTTTTCGCTGCTGAAAAAGCCTTAATATAAGCATTTTCTTCAAATGTTTTTCCCGTTTCTTTTGGTTCTGGCAAGCCCAGTTCTTTTGCCGATTGTATTATTAAACCGAAAGGCGTAATTAAAGTAGTGATTTCATGCAATTTGCCGGTGTTATGTGTAGCAATGACAAGTTTTTTATCTGCTATGCTTCTCATATAGATTTCTCCAAAAATGAAAGGGGAACTATTTTTGTGCTAAAAACCAGCTTAAATACTCATATACACACATTCTGCTTAATTTTACATGATATGATTATTTTACACGTTTTATGATATTTTATTCCAATAAAATTTTTTATCTTGTATAAAGATAACCTTGCAAAGATATGAAGGACATGTCTTTTTTATAATAGCATTTTTATGGTAAATTTCCAATTTCCGGCTTGCTCTAAAGGGTGAAATTTTTTATTTACAACGGCTTTTAAACAATCCAGATTCTCTTGGCAAGTCTCTACAGTAGACTACTTTGTAGATCAACTCTTAATCTTAAATATTTTTCACACACTCTAACAAAAAATACCTCTTGCGTAATGTATCAATCATCACTCTGAAAGCTAGAATTTTACGGTTCAATAGGATAATATGTTCTATACTACTTTAGACTATTTGACCAAACCTTGGCAAAACTTATATAAGAGATGAGGATTTTAAAAGTAGTGAAACAATTGTGATGAAGCACAAAACTATTGATAATGAACTAAAATATCTTGATGAACGTTCGCGTGATATTTTTCGCCATATTGTTGAAGCTTATCTTAATGATGGTGAACCTGTAGGGTCACGCAATCTTTCGCGGCTTTTACGACAGACATTATCACCTGCGACGATTCGCAATGTGATGAGTGATCTTGAACATCTCGGTTTGATTTATGCACCACATGTTTCTGCGGGTCGAATGCCGACACAATCAGGTTTACGCTTTTTTGTAGATGCATTTATGGAAGCGGGTGATTTGCCAAACGAAGAGCGAGAAAATATTGAAATGCAAGTCAAAGAGGCAGGTCATGCACAATCGGTTGAACATTTTCTTGTTCAAGCAAGCCGAGTTCTTTCAGATCTTTCACGTGGGGCAGGGCTTGTTTTAGCAACAAAACAAGAAGGAACATTGAAACATATTGAATTTGTGCGCCTTGATAGGGAGCACGCTCTTGCCGTTTTGGTGACTCAACAAGGTGAAGTTGAAAATCGTATTGTTCATTTGCCAGAAGGGGTTACCCATGCACAATTGACGGAAGCAACGAATTTTCTCAATGCCCATATCCAAGGACGTACATTGAGTGAAGCTAAAGGGGAAATTGCCCGCTTATGCGCAGAAACACGGGCTGCGCTTGATGATTTATCGCATCATCTTGTTGAAACGGGATTAGCTCTTTGGGGAGGAGAAGGTGCTGATCATAAAATACACCTCATTGTTCGCGGGCGTAGCAATTTACTTGAAGATGTGAAAGCAGAAGAAGATTTAGAACGGTTACGCCATTTGTTTGATGATCTTGAAACGCGTGAGAGTATGGCACAGCTTCTCGATTTAACGGATGAAGGTTCTGGGGTTCGAATTTTTATTGGTTCAGAAAATAAGTTATTTTCACTTTCTGGTTCTTCTTTAGTTGTAGCACCTTATCGTGATTCACAACAAAGAGTCATTGGTGCTTTGGGCGTTATTGGTCCTACACGGCTTAATTATGCAAGGATTGTGCCCATGGTTGATTATACAGCTCAACTTGTGTCACAGTTATTGCGTTAAAACGATGCAGGTAAGTATTTGTACTATAGAAGCTCATTGTATTATATACATCGATACCCCTTGATTTTTGTCTGTAGAATTTCGATATCGAGAATAACGAATCTTATGAAGGAATAAAATTTTTATGTCTGATGAAAAAAACAAATTTACTGACTCTTCATTTGAAAATTGTGATTTAAAAAATCCAGCTGATCGTAATACACTTAAACAGGCAGCCGATGAATTTTTAAAAACACAAAAAACAGAGGAACACGAAGACGTTGAAAAAGAAAGCAATGAGGTTAGTGATCTTTTAGCGTCTTTGCAGGATGAAAATAAAGAACTGAAAGATCAGCTTTTACGTCTTGTTGCAGATATGGAAAATCTTCGACGCCGTACTATGCGAGATGTGGCGGATGCAAAGGCTTATTCCATTGCTAATTTTGCACGGGATATGTTATCGGTTTCTGACAATCTCAATCGTGCTTTGGAAGCCATTCCAGAAGGGGCAAAGGAGAGTGATGCTGGTTTGAAATCATTGGCAGAAGGCGTTGAAATGACTGAACGTGCCATGATGGCAGCATTAGAACGTCATGGGGTGCAGAAAATTCATCCAGAGGGACAAAAATTTGATCCTCATTTTCATCAAGCGATGTTTGAAATTCCTAATGCCGATGTTCCAGATAACACTGTTCAACAAGTTGTTCAGGCAGGTTATATTATCGGGGAAAGGGTGTTACGTCCAGCTATAGTGGGTGTAGCTAAAGGAGGAGCAAAAGAAGCTTCTGGTGAAGCTGATTCTGCTTAAAATACATCAATAATAAATCTCCAACATAAAATGCAGTATTCCCTGCAATTACACATATATGAGGTCTTTTCTCAAAGAGTTTTTAAAGGGTGTTATAAACACCCTTTTATCTTTGAAGCGCCCAACTTCCTTTTACAAGATACACGGACTCGCTTGAGGGAGATGACGATGAAAATAAAACAAAGTGATCGACCTCAAAAGGAGGGATAAAAAAATCATCTTGAAAAGATAGATAAGAAGAAAGATCTTCAAGATTGATATCAAATATTCGTGCAAGAGTAATATGCGGAATAAATTGTCTTTCATCAGGCTTTAACTCTAATTTATTCCGGATATATTGCATCTTTTCATGTAAAAGATTAAGCTTTTCACAAGGTTCAATGCGAACTACAAGAGAATGGGGAGCATTTTCTGAACCAAAAACTTCAAAACCATCTATTTGTAGCATAAAAGGAGAGAGCTTTATTGTATCAAAGGCGTGCATAAGTGCATCTGCGGTAGCACTTTCAACTTCACCGAAAAAAGATAAGGTGACGTGAAAATTTTGCGGGTTGATCCATTGCGCTTTTGGTAAGCCATTTTGCAACGATACAAGTTGTTGTGTTGTTTGTTGAGGAATCTGAAGGGCACTAAATAGACGACCCATAATATTATCTCCTTATAATGAAAGATGCTATTCCAAGCACAATATAGATAATAAGGGCGAGGCATGTACCATAGAAAATAAGGCAATAGTATTGAAAAAGAATGTCTAAAAAATGCTTACTATAATTATGAGCGTACAAAGCTTATTCGTTTTAAAAAATGGTTATGATATCGATAAGAATTGCGTTTTCATGAGCTGTATCACAATGATGTGCAATGGAAGATTACTTATGTATTATATGGAAGATTACTTATGTATTATAAAGACTACAAAGTGAGCAGAAAATAAGAAAAGTTGATAGATTTTTGATGTGCGAAATTATTTTGACATCTATCTTTAGCCTAAAATAAAGCATATTCTAATACAAGGTGAAGAGTTCTCTTTTTCTGTAAAGATTTAATTATACGGTTAAGTCGGGTAATAGCCGTAATACGCAAAACTATTCAAATTGATCAAATAATGTTAGGAAAGGAAGGAAAAACTCCAGTATAATAAAATTACTATAAGCTTTTACATTTATGATAATTATGCCAATCCATAATGGATATGAATATTGGTATAAAAGTGGGAAGAGAAATTAAAATTCAAAATAATGATGGAAAGTTCCTATTTTCTAAGAATCATCATCCTTATTTATGGTGAGAAAGCGCTAGTTTTCCTCTCCAAAGTTGTTGTTGATAAGCTTTTCAAGAGCATTAAGAGCATCTGTTGCTTCTGGTCCTGAAACACGAATGGTGAGGTTGCAACCGGATGAAGCCGCTAGCATCATAAGTCCCATAATTGATGATCCACCAACGATTTTTCCATCCTTTTCAACTTCAACAGTAACATTAAAATTGTCAACAGTTTGTACAAATTTTGCAGAAGCACGTGCATGCAAGCCACGTTTATTACAGATATTGAAATGACGACTTATACATGGGAGGGTATCTTTGGAAAACATTGGTATTTTATTATCCGCTATAAAATCATACTTGGTACATTAATATATTTACGCCCTGCTTCTTGTGCTATTCTTAACGCGTCTGATAATGAAATATCAGGACATTTGCGAATAGAAATCAGTTTAATAAGCATGGGCAAATTAACACCCGCAATCATTTCAACGCGTCCTTTTTCAATAGCAGGAATAGCTATATTCGATGGTGTTCCACCGAACACATCTGTTAATATGATTACGCCATGATCCGTATCTGTATCGGTTACTGCGGCTATAACATCACCTCGGCGCTGATCTATATCGTCATCGGGATAAACGCATATTGTTGCGAACTTTTCTTGTACACCAACAACATGTTCCACGGCATGTAAAAATTCGACAGCCAGCTCACCGTGCGTTACAAGCACGAGTCCAATCATTTACGCAAACTCCTGTTAACTAATAAGATCCGACCATATTGGTGGGAAACACATTTTACAAGGCTTTGTCTTGCTGCCAAGAAAAATTTGCAAAAAAAAGGCAAAAATTGTGATTTTTTTATCTTTAGAAAAAAATTAGACAGATTTTTGCCATATTTTTCTAAACAAAAATGCTTCAATAGCTTGACAAATGGCTGTACAATCGGCTTCACGAAGAGAGGGAAGTTTTAAAAGAGGAATGTGCAAATCTTCAAATTGGAAAGTTTTATTTGTGGAAAAACGTTCATATTCTGGACCGAGAAAAATAACACAATCGATAGTTGTGTGCTTTTCAAATTCTATCATATAAAGACCAACGCCACGAATCTCGATACCGCCCTCTAAATTATCAGGAGTGTATCCGTGAAGCTTTCCATTTTCCGCACGCAACATTGTATAATCATCACTAATAAGCTTCGCTTCACGTTTTGACCACTCAGCACGGTCGAGCAAAGAAAGGGTAAGGGTTGATTTTCCTGATCCCGATGGACCTATAATTAACAGCCCCTTGCCGCCTAATTGAAGGCAATTTGCGTGGAGTATTTCACATTTTGTTTTCATGTCTTTTACTTTGGATAAAAGATTTATTTAGCGAGGGGAAGCATAATAATAAAACGTGCACCAGTTTTACACTTTCCAAGTGTAGGATCAATAATATTTTCGGCTGTAATTGTCCCATTATGAGCCTCGATGATTTGCCGACTAATAGAAAGGCCAAGACCAGAGTTTTGTCCAAAAGCATCTTCGTTTGGTCGATCTGTATAAAAACGCTCAAAAATGCGTTCAATATTTTCTGAACGAATACCTGGGCCATTATCTTCAATGGTTAAAATAAGGGTTGAAGCATGACTTTTCATAGTAATGCAAATTTTGCCACGATTCCGAGGAATAAAAGAACGTGCATTTTCAAGAAGGTTTGAAATCACTTGCCCTAAACGGAGTTCATGTCCCAATACAAGATAGGCTTTTCCATGAGGACGTGGGACAATATTAAGGCTTATATCAATGGTTTGCGTATTACGATACACTTCCTGAACAGCATGAACAAGACTTTCCAAAAGCGGTGTCATATCAACAATCTCTGCGGTTTCTCGTGCAAGCTCTGCATCGAGCCGCGATGCATCAGAAATATCTGTAATCAACCGATCAAGACGGCGCACATCATGTTGAATAATTTCAAGCAACTTCTCTTGTGCTTCTTCATTTTTAGCTAGGGGGAGCGTTTCAACAGCACTGCGTAGGGAGGTGAGAGGATTTTTTAATTCGTGGCTTACATCAGCAGCAAAGCGTTCAATGGCTTCAATACGCATATAAAGGGCATTAGTCATATCACGAATAGAGGTCGAAAGGTGACCAATTTCATCTTCACGCATTGAAAAATCAGGAATTTCTACACGCTGATTATTGCCATTACGCACTCGATTAGCCGAGGCAGATAATTTACTTAATGGATGGGCAATCGTATGGGCCAAAAAGAGAGAAAGAACCAAAAGTACGCTGCCTACAACGGCAAAAACTTTAAAGATAACCAGCCTTTCACCTTTTACAATGTTATCAATATCAGAACCAGTAGTTGAAAGAAGAAGAGCTCCAACCACTGCGCGATAGCGTTGAACAGGAACGGCAACAGAAACAATTAATTGACCTTGTCTATTGCGTCTTTTAGCCGTAGCAAGAGATCCGTTTAATGCGCGGTACACTTCTGGATAAGCAATACCACTGGTTTTTGTTTGTTCTCTGTCAAGAGCAATACCTTTGCCATAAAATGTACTTGAATACCATGAAGTAAGGCGATCCCACATGCTTTGTTCTGTTTTAAGTGGGGGTAAATCATAACTGAAAACTTCTCCACTAGAATAAAGAACGCGCGAATCAAGAAGGAGAGTAGCATCACGATCATAGATACGTGCTCTTGTCGTTTTAGGTGTGATGAGACGTCGTAAAAGAGGGGCAACTTGCTCAGGGTTAATAGGGAAATCCCAAGAATCGGTTGATTGAGGGGCGGGTGTAACGCTTTCACCAGTTTGTAACTCTAAGAGTTTTTGGGGATCAATGAGGATAGAATTTGTATCTACTGTTGCAGAAGCAGCAATAGCCCCAGCAATAATTTTTCCTTGGGTACATAAACTTTTAATTTTTGCTTCAATTAAACCATCGCGAAATTGGTTAAGGTATAAAATGCCTGTAACTAAAATGGCAAGGGCAGCAATGTTTAATATAACAATGCGACGTGTGAGGCTGGAAAAAAGCAATTGTCTAAAGAGACGTTGTGTTCGGAGATGCAAACGGGCAAACATAAGAAATGGCGTTGAGGATGTACCATTAACAGTTGTTTTTTGTAAAGTTTCCAGTTGAGAATTGTCTGTCATCGATTTGATTGCCGTTCAAATTTTTGCGACAAAGTAGTTTTATACCTCGTGGAAACGATAACCTACACCATAAAGTGTTTCAATCATTGCAAAATCATCATCCACTTGTTTAAACTTTTTACGCAGACGTTTAATGTGACTATCAATGGTGCGATCATCTACGTATACTTGATCACTATAGGCAGCATCCATTAAAGCATCACGACTTTTTACAACTCCTGGTCTTTGTGCTAAGGTTTGCAGAATCAAAAACTCCGTAACGGTTAAAATAACAGGTTTATCTTTCCATGTACAGGTGTGGCGTTCTTGATCCATCACAAGATCTCCACGTTTGAGAGAAGAGGTGGAAGAAGTTCCTGTAGAAAGTGGTTGGTTACGTGCATTAGAACGGCGCAAAATAGCTTTCACGCGTTCAATGAGAAGACGTTGGGAGAAAGGTTTAGTAATAAAATCATCAGCTCCCATTTTGAGACCAAATAATTCATCAATTTCATCATCTTTAGAGGTAAGAAAAATAACTGGAAGATCAGATTTTTGACGTAAACGACGCAAGAGTTCCATCCCATCCATTCGGGGCATTTTAATATCAAAAATAGCTAAGTGTGGAGGGTGAAGTGTGAGGCCTTTGAGTGCAGATGCCCCATCTGTATAGCTTTCAACCCGATATCCTTCTGTCTCAAGCGCAAAAGATAAAGATGTCAAAATATTGCGATCATCATCAACAAGTACAATCGTTTGTGTGATTGTTGGTGTATCTTTCATGGTTTCTTAGACCTTTCTATTGCTGTGGTAGCAAATTACCCACACTTATTTATATGGGAGTTCATATTTTTTTTGCAAAACAAATATGATACAAATTGTAGCAAAGTAAAAAACCTTTTGTCATTACTGTAAAATCTTGTTTTGCTTTCATAATTTATAATGTTTCTACGTCTATTAAGATCCCTTCGTTTGAGAGAAAATTTTCATAAAGGCTTTTTTTATCAAGGTTTATTACAAAGTTTATTATTGTATTTGTCCCATAATTGAACAGGTATAGTTTTGATTGTTGAAGTTTAGAAAATCTGCCTATGTGTTTTAAGAGCAAAGAAAAGAATGTGGCAATATATGCACA
Organism: Bartonella sp. TT67HLJMS; assembly: GCF_042193375.1. Taxonomy (NCBI): domain Bacteria; kingdom Pseudomonadati; phylum Pseudomonadota; class Alphaproteobacteria; order Hyphomicrobiales; family Bartonellaceae; genus Bartonella; species Bartonella sp. TT67HLJMS. Next base: position 143,606 of record NZ_JBHILP010000001.1, on the reverse strand, counting down.
AAAATTTGTTTCTGCTACACGAAAGGAGGTTGTAATGGGATTTTTTAATTTTATTAAAACTGTAGGGGAAAAGTTAGGTATTGGGGACCATGAACCAAAAGAAAAAGATTTTAAGACAGCATTTGATCATTTTCAACTTGGTACAGAAAAAGTAAATATTCAAGTTGAAGACGGTAAAGCTATTTTAAGCGGTGAAGTTCCAGACAGGGAAACACTTGAAAAAGCACTGCTGGTTGTTGGCAATTCACAAGGTATCTCTTCTGTAGATGTTGATCAATTAAAGGTTATAGATACAACGCCTAGAAAACCTTCTCGCTTTTATGAGGTTAAATCTGGTGATAATCTTTGGAAAATTGCTGAAGAGGTTTATGGAAAAGGGCAAGGTAATAAAAACACGTTTATTTTTGAAGCCAATAAGCCAATGCTAAAATCTCCCGATAAAATTTATCCTGGACAAGTTTTACGTATTCCTGAAATTGATCATAGTTAATTCATCAAAGGGGAGAAATTTTTGCTGATAGCATTAAACAAAAAATGAAGAAGCGTGCAAAAATTTCACGCTTCTTCATTTTAAGAGTGTGTATTATAAAAAAGGAGCTTAGTGGCTAGGAGAGGATTTAGAAGGTGATGGTGCTTTCATAGCGTTTACAGAGAAATCAACATCAATCGTTCCTGCTTTCTCAAATGTCAATTTTGCGCTAATTTTATCACCTAACTTGAATGGTTGTGAAAGCCCCATAAACATAATATGATCACCGCCAGGCTTAAGCGTGATTTCGCCATTTCCCGGAATTTCAATGCCATTGTGCATTTTTTCCATTTTCATAATATCATTAACGACAGCCATAGAGTGTATCTCTGTTGTTTTTACTCCGTTTGTGGAAATAGAAACCAAACGGTCTGGGGTATTGCTGTGATTAATAATGTAGAGATAACCGCTACCAACTCTTATACCTCTAGGTGTTTCGCGTGTCCAAGGATTGAGAATTTCTATGTCGCCAAGTTTATATTGCTGAGCACCTGCTGGCAGGGTTACACTAGCAAAAAGAAGAGCACACACGATATTTATGATAACCTTTTTGTATGAATATTGTGTATGTATTATATTCTTAAAGATAAGATTTGTTATTTTCTTAATAATAGATGTCATCATTGATTTACCCTCCTTCATAAGATTCACACTTTGAATAACTTTTTATTTTAGCAGAGCTTTTATTTAAAATAAAAGAAAGAAATGCTAAAATGAAATTGATTTGAATATGAGAATAAAAATCATAGAATTCTTGGATTTTAAAGGAAGATAATAAGGTTTACAATGACAACACACCTCTTAACGCTTCCGTGTTCATCTCATAATAGTGTTTGTAAATGGTATAAAATCTATGATGCACTACTATTTTATTTAATAAAGATATAACACAGAGCAATCATCAACCACTTTACCAATTTTAATATTACGACAGCTCTTGGTATTTTAAAGCATTTATACAGAGGCTTTTTAATATATTTTCAAGTTCAAAATTATACAGTTAAGAAAAAATGCTTTAGGTGAGTTTAAAACACATCTTTCAAATAGCAGTAAACAATGAGACCGTTAAAAGGAGAATTTTTAAAAGGAGATCGATAGATAATACCTCTACTGATATGAGCATTAGATATGATGACTATTTTAGTCCAAGGAAAATTTATAATATTCGTGATATAAATTATTCGCCTTTTAAAAAGCTTTTACGTGAGTATCATTTTATTAATGATGAGAAGATCAAGAGCGAGAGTGCAATCACTCTTTTGTTTTTTTAATTTTTATAGAAAGATATATTTATTGAGAATTGCAAGAAAAATATATTATGATCTCAAGTTTCTCATAAATATGGTATTTATGGGTCATTAGAGCGCCTATTTTAAAATAAATTTTTTATTTTGGAGATGTTTCTCTCATTATTCTCTTGTAGCAATAAAAGCCTGTTCTTATATACGAGGCAGCAAGGCTTATTGCGACTTGCAATTTTTTATTATTTTATGTTGCTTGAAGCAATGTATGGGCTTTGAGTGTTATGAGGAGCTGTCTTAAAAAGATGCTTTATGAAGGTTGAGGTAGCTTGCTGAATGGAGATTATAATATGGCAAAAGTAATTGGTATTGATTTGGGGACAACGAACTCTTGTGTGGCTGTTATGGATGGCAAAAACGCAAAGGTTATCGAGAACTCAGAAGGAGCACGAACAACACCTTCCGTTGTTGCCTTTACTGATGGGGGAGAACGGCTTGTTGGACAGCCTGCTAAACGGCAGGCGGTAACAAATCCCGAAGGGACAGTTTTTGCAGTTAAACGTTTGATAGGGCGTCGTTTTGATGATCCTATGGTTGAAAAAGATAAAGCACTTGTGCCTTATAAAATTGTTAAAGGTGACAATGGTGATGCATGGGTTGAAGAAGCGGGTAAGAAATATTCTCCATCGCAAATTTCAGCTATGATTTTGCAAAAGATGAAGGAAACAGCTGAATCTTATCTGGGTGAAAAAGTTGAACAAGCGGTTATTACTGTTCCTGCTTATTTTAATGATGCGCAACGTCAAGCGACTAAAGATGCGGGTAAAATTGCTGGACTTGAAGTTTTACGGATTATCAATGAGCCGACTGCTGCTGCTTTAGCTTACGGTTTGGATAAAAAAGACGGAAAAACAATTGCTGTTTACGACCTTGGTGGTGGTACATTTGATATTTCAGTACTTGAAATTGGAGATGGCGTTTTTGAAGTTAAATCAACCAATGGAGATACGTTTTTAGGGGGTGAAGACTTTGACATGCGCTTGGTTGGTTATTTTGCAGATGAATTCAAAAAAGAGCAAGGAATTGATCTGAAAAATGATAAATTAGCTTTACAGCGCTTAAAAGAAGCGGCAGAAAAAGCAAAAATAGAGCTTTCTTCGTCACAGCAAACAGAAATCAATTTACCATTTATCACGGCAGATCAATCAGGTCCCAAGCACTTAACAATGAAATTGACTCGGGCAAAATTTGAATCTCTGGTTGACGATTTAGTGCAGCGCACCATCGAGCCTTGTAAAGCTGCGTTAAAAGATGCTGGATTAAAGGCCGGTGAGATTGACGAAGTTGTTTTAGTGGGTGGTATGACACGTATGCCCAAGATTCAGCAAGTCGTGCAAAGCTTCTTTGGTAAGGATCCACACAAAGGCGTTAATCCTGATGAAGTTGTTGCAATGGGTGCTGCCATTCAAGGGGGTGTATTGCAAGGCGATGTCAAAGACGTGTTGCTTCTAGATGTAACACCTTTATCCTTGGGGATCGAAACCTTGGGTGGTGTTTTTACACGTCTCATTGAGCGCAATACCACTATCCCAACGAAAAAATCTCAAGTTTTTTCAACAGCTGATGATAACCAGAGTGCTGTAACTATTCGTGTTTTCCAAGGTGAACGGGAAATGGCGAGCGATAATAAGTTATTGGCTCAATTTGATCTTGTTGGTATTCCTCCAGCACCACGTGGTATACCTCAAATTGAAGTTACTTTTGATATTGATGCGAATGGTATTGTTAATGTTTCTGCCAAAGATAAGGGAACTGGTAAAGAGCATCAAATTCGTATTCAGGCATCAGGTGGTTTAAGTGATGCTGATATTGAAAAAATGGTACAGGACGCGGAAGAGCATGCAGCTGAGGATAAAAAACGCCGTGAAGGTGTTGAGGCTAGGAATCAAGCGGAAGCTCTTATTCATTCAACTGAAAAGTCACTCAATGAATATGGCGATAAAGTATCAGCTGAAGAAAAAGGACAGATTGAAACAGCAATATCTGATTTGAAATCTGCGCTTGAAGGCAGTGATACTGAAGAAGTAACAACAAAGATGCAAAAATTAGCTGAAGTCAGTATGAAGCTTGGACAGGCTATGTATGAAGCTTCACAAGCAGCGAGTGCTGACACTGAAACAGAAGCAAAGAATGATGATGTTGTTGATGCTGATTTTGAAGAAGTTAATGATAAGAAGAAATAGTGTCAGCATATGTGTTGATTAATTTATAAACCCGGCCTTTGAAATATAAGGCTGGGCTTTATTATTTGAGTGAGTTGCAACTTTGTTGCTAAAAATATAAATTAAAAGCAATCTTATCCATAAAGATGGATGACAGAGAAATTATCAGGAATACATGATGAAGGTTGACTATTATGAAATTCTTGGCGTGACTCGTGAATGTGATGATAAAAAGTTGAAATCTGCTTTTCGTAAGTTGGCAATGCAATATCATCCTGATCGCAACGCCGGGGATAAAGAGGCAGAGCGAAAATTCAAAGAAATTGGCGAAGCCTACGAAGTCCTTAAAGATCCCCAAAAGCGTGCTGCTTATGATCGATTTGGTCATGCGGCCTTTGAAAATAGCGGTAGTCAAGGAGGAGCAAATCCCTTTGGAGGTTTTGCTGCTGGTGGTGGCTTTGCTGATATTTTTGAAGATTTTTTTGGCGAAATTATGGGAGGTGCGCACCGTAAGCGTGGTGATGGTCGCGAACGTGGTGCAGATCTGAGTTATAATATGGAAATAACCTTAGAAGAGGTATTTTCAGGAAAAACTGCAGAAATTACTATTCCCAGTTCCGTTACGTGCGATGTTTGTGAAGGATCAGGAGCGAGAAAGGGTTCTAAGCCGCAAGTTTGTGGAACATGTCATGGATCTGGTCGTGTGCGTGCTGCACAAGGTTTCTTTTCTATTGAGCGAACATGTCCTTCATGTCATGGACGTGGTGAAACTATTACAGATCCATGCCCAAAATGTCAGGGGACACGACGCATAGAGAAAAAACGTTCATTGAGCGTGAATGTTCCAGCTGGTATTGAAGATGGAACACGTATTCGCCTTTCTGGTGAGGGTGATGCTGGTATTCGTGGTGGCCCCAATGGTGATCTTTATATTTTTCTTTCCGTGAAACCGCATGAATTTTTTCAGCGAGAAGGAGCAGATCTTCACTGTCGCGTTCCCATTTCAATGGTAACAGCTGCTTTAGGAGGAGAGTTTGAAGTTTCCGATCTTGATGGTGTTAAAGCGCGTGTTAAGATCCCAGAAGGGACACAAAATGGACGTCAGTTCCGCCTTAAGGGAAAGGGTATGCCCATGTTGCGTCGGCAGCAAGCAAGGGGTGACCTTTACATCCATATCACGATTGAGACACCACAGAAATTAACGCAAGAGCAACGTGAACTATTGCAAAAATTTGAAAAACTTTCAAATCATGAGAACTCACCGCAATCACATGGCTTTTTTTCACGTATGAAAGAATTTTTTGAAAATATTTCTGGTTAAATATGTGAATGTTCTCAGAATAGATTAGAAAAAACTTTTGGAAGGTTATTTTAATTAAGCTTTCTATAGTCTTAATCATCTGTGAAAAGCATTTTTTCTTGAAAAGAAAAGAGAGAAACGATTAATTTAGGGTAAGTGCCTGCCGCTGATAGTTTTTTACATTTCACGAGTTTTATGGATAAGTCTTATTTTTGAGTATCTATGATATTTTAAAAAGGGCTTATCCATACAAGAAGAACGCAATTGAGTGACTAATTTCCAGTGTCATGATAACTGCCTTTATGCATTCAGCATTTTTTGTATTTATTGTTTTACTCAAAATGCCTTTTTAAAAGCCCTGTACTAAAACTGTCAAATAGGGTAGTAGCCCACCAAGAAGTAGCTAAATAAGCTATTAGACAATCCATCTTTTTGAAATAAAAGATCAATTCCTCATAACCAATTTTATTTTTGGCATTTTTGATAGTCTTAAAAATTTCTTGGATAAGGTTACAGTGTTAAGTCAATCTACTTTTTATCGGTGATCTGTTAATTTTATTATTATAAGAAAATTTTGTTTTTACCTTACAAAATCAATGGTTGTATATATTCTTATTCATTGTTAAGTATCCATAAGCGTAAACTAACGAGTCGAATGTACGGCATAACTTTAAAATTTTTTTAGAACTTTGCTTTTCAATTTTATACATAAAATCATAAAATAATAACGTTTTGTACGCCTGTTTTGTTTAATTTTTCGCTGTCAATTTTTTGAGGAAGTTGTTTTCTTGTTTCATTTCGTTATTACTTTTCCTAAATTCCACTAAGAGATGGTAAAAAGTGATGAGGAGGCTCTATTAATGGATGATGCTAAAAACGGTGCTGTAGATGTTTTAGAAAAACAAGCAGCATTTCTATCGTCTGCTTTACCATATATGCAAAAATACGAAAATGAAACGGTTGTGGTAAAATATGGCGGTCATGCTATGGGTGATCCTGCCTTGGGGCGAGCATTCGCGCGTGATATTGCTCTATTAAAGCAATCGGGGATTAACCCTGTTGTTGTTCATGGTGGAGGACCTCAAATTGCTGAAATTTTGATGAAAATGGGGATTGAATCACGATTTGAAAACGGTTTACGGGTAACCGACGAGCGGATCGTTGAAGTCGTTGAAATGGTTTTGGCCGGTTCCATAAACAAAGAAATTGTCGCTCTCATCAATGCAGAGGGTGAATGGGCAATAGGATTATGTGGCAAGGACGGCAATATGGTTTTTGCCGAAAAGGCTTATAAAACTGTCATTGATCCTGATTCGAATATTGAACGTGTTTTAGATTTGGGATTTGTTGGTGAGCCTATTGAAGTTGATCGCACATTGCTGGATCTTTTAGCATGTTCTGAAATGATACCAGTTCTTGCTCCTGTGGCTCCAGGACGCGATGGAAAAACCTATAATATTAATGCTGATATTTTTGCTGGGGCTATTGCTGGTGCATTAGAGGCTAAACGCCTTTTATTTCTCACTGATGTTCCTGGTGTTTTGGATAAACAGGGCCAACTTTTAAAAGAATTGACAGTTTCTGAAGCAGAGAAACTTATCAAAAATGGAACAATTTCAGGAGGCATGATTCCAAAAGTAGAGACTTGTATAAAAGCCCTTCAAAATGGTGTGGAAGGTGTTGTCATTTTAAATGGTAAAACTCCTCATTCTGTTTTACTAGAACTGTTTACCGAACAGGGAGTTGGAACGCTTATTGTTTCATAAATTGTGCGGAAAATTGGAGGAGAAAGCCTTTCATGACAAATATAAAACAGCTTAAATATCCTTTATTAAGTAAGCCAGAATTAGCAATATTTGTTGCAACAATATTGTGGGGTATTACATTTTTAGTCATTCATATTGCGGTACGCTATAGTGGTCCCCTGTTTTTTGTTGGATTTCGTTTTATTGTTGCATCTCTTATATGTGGAGCAATTTTTTGGCGCTCTATAAAAGGTATAACGGTTTATGAAGTTTTCGCTGGGATGGCGATTGGTTTAGCCATGTTTTTAGGTTATGCTTTTCAAGCAGCTGGACTTCAAACGATTATTAGTAGTCAGTCGGCTTTTATTACAGCGCTTTATGTACCGATGGTTCCAATCTTGCAATGGATTGTTTTTAAAAAACCTCCCCGTTTTGCTTGTTGGGTTGGTATTGTTTTCGCTTTTATTGGGCTTGTTCTTGTTTCAGGACAAAAGCCGGGGAATTTTGATTTTTCAAAAGGCGAAATTTTGACTTTGTTAGGCGCTTTAGCGATTGCTGGAGAAGTCATACTCATCGGAATTTTTGCCAATAAGGTTGATAGTCGGCGTGTGACCATTATTCAGTTATTTTTTAGTGGTTTTTTTTCATTTTCTTGTATGCCTTTAATGGGTGAAAGCATTCCTGAATTTTCGTGGGTATGGTTTAGTATTGGCATCGGATTGGCATTAATGAGTGCCATCATTCAATTGGCTATGAATTGGGCACAAAAGTCTATTTCCCCTACACGTGCAACACTCATTTACGCAGGTGAACCGGTATGGGCTGGTATTGTTGGGCGTTTGGCTGGAGAGCATTTATCCCCGTTAGCATTATTAGGTGGCTTGCTTATTCTGATTGGGATCATTGTGGCTGAATTACAACCTTCACAATGGCGTAAAAAAAACAAAGCAATTGAAAAAATTGATTAGCTATGCACCTTTACTATTATGATTTTATTACATGAGATTTTTGCTTGCAAAGTTTTCATTTTTGAGGCTTTTTTTAATATGGAGATAAAGGAGGCTTTATAAGCTATTCCAGCTTTTGTATAGTAAATTGGAGCAATAATATTTATCTGTCTTCTTAACCTCTGAAACGAGAAGTCAACCTTCATTGAGTCAAAGCATGAAGTGGTAAAGACAAAAAACAACTCTCATCTTTACTGTTATTGTTAAATTTAGCTTTACAATTTTCAAAAACATCCATGGTAATTTTTTTGAATAATAAAAATTACGCACCGTTGCATGTTATTCCTTTTGTTATTTCATGGGATCACGCTTTTCACGTAAAATAGAACGCCTAAAGCAGCCTCCCATAATGTTGTATATTAACGCGTTTTTTAAAAAGACAATTTTCTTAATATACATCATATTCATTGACGGTCCGCGTGAAGTATCGAAAAACCACAGAGCATCATCGTTTTACTTAAATAAAAGGCACTAGCATTTTCTTTGTCAGTTCTCAATATTACGACAGCCTTTCGCATTTGAAAGAGAGAGAGGCATGTTTACTCATTTCTTAAACGTTTTTATCCATATACTAGCCCTGTTTTATAATGGGGAAGCAAAAAATTTGATTGATTCACTATGAAAAGATTTAAAATGAGAAAGGCTCGCGATATTCAGAGTTTTAATTTAAATTGAAAAACAATAAACGATCATTATAAATCAATGCATTATCCAATGAATCGAAGAGGATTGGTGTTTTTTATCTTTAATGGATGGAGGAAGGAGTTGTATAAAAGGTACATAAAAACATCACTCAATAGAGCATATTTCTAAAGTTTTAAAAATTGAGAAGAAACTCCCTCGATATTCATGTTATTTTATATAAGATTGCTAAAAAAAGCAGGTTATTGCGTATAAATAAAAAAGCATTTCTTGCGAATTTTATTGCAAGCTTAAGTGATATATACGCCCATCATATAAATATTATAACACATTGATTTATAATTATAATATAGAATTATTCACATTGAATTAGAACCCTGAATACCGTAAAATTTTCTCACTTCAAATCGTTTTCATATTAAATCAATCCAAGTCTACTTGCTGACACGTTACAAGCAGGTAGTCCATGTGGGTAAAAACTGTACAAGAAAGGCATATCTCTTATAAACTTTTTCAAGTGTAAAGGATTGTTGCAACATTGGAGACTGGCAAAATGTGTGATGGTATCGGTTTATCCAGCATATGAGTCATAAAATAAGATGCGAAAGTATCATTTTAGCACCGTTGGATTTAATTTAGCAAATAAAAGCCTCATTTTTTAGGTTATGAAAAGTTGTGTTTTGAGAAGCTTTTTAGATTTATATTCTTTTGATAGAAGCCGGAGCATAATTGGTCTTTGCGTTTTGTATTATTCTTTGCTAAATCGCCTTATATGACAATAGATCGTAATTATATTCGTAATTTTTCCATCGTGGCGCATATTGATCACGGCAAATCCACTTTAGCTGATCGTTTGATTCAAATAACAGGTGGGCTTGATACACGTGAGATGAAAGAACAAGTACTCGATTCCATGGATATTGAGCGTGAACGTGGAATTACTATTAAAGCACAAACGGTACGTTTACACTATAAGGCAAAGAATGGTGAAACCTATATTTTAAATCTTATGGATACACCTGGTCATGTGGATTTTGCTTATGAGGTTTCGCGTTCATTGGCAGCTTGTGAAGGTTCTCTGTTGGTGGTGGATGCAAGCCAAGGTGTAGAGGCGCAGACGTTAGCAAATGTTTATCAAGCCATTGATAATTCCCATGAGTTGGTTGTTGTACTCAATAAAGTTGATCTTCCAGCAGCAGAACCTGAGCGTGTTAAAGAACAAATTGAAGATGTGATAGGCATTGATACATCTCAAGCAGTAGAAATATCAGCAAAAACAGGTTTGGGTGTTCCTGATGTTTTGGAGGCAATTGTTACACAATTACCACCTCCACATACAGGCGATGTTGCAAATCCCTTGAAAGCAATGTTGGTTGATAGCTGGTATGATGCATATCTTGGTGTCATTGTTTTGGTACGAGTGATAGATGGTATTTTAAAAAAAGGCCAAACCATTCGTATGATGGGTACGGGAGCAAAATATCCAGTTGAGCGCGTTGGGGTGTTTACACCTAAAATGGTACAGGTTGATGAGTTAGGACCAGGCGAGATTGGTTTTATCACTGCCTCTATCAAAGAAGTAGCAGATACACGGGTTGGGGATACGATTACTGAAGAGCGCCGTCCTTGTGAAAATGCTTTGCCTGGTTTTAAGCCGGCGCAACCAGTTGTATTTTGTGGTCTTTTTCCAATTGATGCTGCCGATTTTGATGATTTGCGTGCAGCCATGGGCAAATTACGCTTAAATGATGCGAGTTTTTCTTTTGAAATGGAAACATCCGCGGCTTTAGGATTTGGTTTTCGCTGTGGCTTTTTGGGACTTCTTCATCTTGAAATTATTCAAGAGCGATTAGAGCGTGAGTTTAATTTGGATTTAATCGCGACAGCACCTTCGGTTGTTTATCGCATGAATATGAATGATGGTTCTGTTAAAGAGTTACACAATCCAGCGGATATGCCTGATGTGGTTAAAATTTCTTCAATTGAAGAACCATGGATTCGGGCGGCAATCATGACTCCTGATAATTATCTTGGGTCAATTTTAGAACTATGCCAAGAGCGGCGGGGGATACAGGCTGGTTTGTCCTATGTTGGAACCCGTGCTATGGTAACGTATGATTTACCACTGAATGAAGTTGTTTTTGATTTTTATGATCGGCTAAAATCAATCTCAAAGGGTTATGCTTCTTTTGATTATCAGATGGCAGATTATGCAGAAGGGGATTTAGTTAAAATGTCTATTTTGGTAAATGGAGAGTCTATAGATGCATTGTCTATGCTTGTGCACCGCACGATTGCAGAAAAGCGCGGGCGTTCCATGTGTGAAAAACTGAAAGATCTTATTCCCCAGCATATGTTTCAGATTCCAGTTCAAGCGGCTATTGGTGGTAAAGTTATAGCGCGCGAAACAATTCGTGCTTTGCGTAAAGATGTAACAGCAAAATGTTACGGGGGTGATGTCACGCGTAAGCGCAAACTTTTGGAAAAGCAAAAAGAAGGCAAAAAGCGGATGCGCCAATTTGGAAAAGTAGAAATTCCACAATCGGCATTTATTCAAGCGCTCAAAATGAACAAATAATGAAAAAAGGAGTATTGTCTCTCATTGATTGCGCTTTTGCTTTTGTTGATTGGTTCAGGTGCTTAAAGAACACTTTTAAATAGAATTGCGCTGTGCTTGTTTTAGTGAATCATCACTCAATGCATCAAATTCCATTTCACAATAGGGGCTGTGAAAAATATAAAGTAACATACACTGTGAATGATATAAAATCCATTTGGCATTACCGTCTTTACGCGTCATAAAGATGCAAAGTGCACCTATCATTCTCTTTTTCAGCTCAAAATATTATGACAGTCCTTATCACTTGAGAGAATTTTCATTAAAAATATTTTTACTCTTTTCTTAAAGTGTCTCTTACCCACACACCAACTGCGTTTGGAACGTGCAAGGAAATGATAGTGATTGATTCACTATGAAAGGATTTGAAATGAGAGAATTCTTGTATTCGAGGTTATTATTCAAGTAAAAAAACGATGAAATATTATTATGAATTATCTTGTGTCTAAGAACGTAAAAGATCATTAATGGATGTTTTTTCTCGTGTTTTTTGATCAACGCGTTTTACAATAACGGCACAATAAAGGCTTGGTCCTGCTTCACCATTTGGTAAAGGTTTTCCAGGGAAAGAACCTGGCACAACCACTGAATAGGCTGGTACCTCACCGATAAAAATTTCACCTGTTGTACGATCAATAATCTTTGTAGATTTTCCAATAAAGACTCCCATTCCCAAAACAGCACCTTCACGGATAATACAGCCTTCAACAATTTCAGAACGAGCACCGATAAAGCAATGATCTTCAATGATTGTTGGGTTTGCTTGCAGTGGTTCCAAAACACCTCCAATACCAACACCGCCAGAAAGGTGGACATGTTTACCAATTTGTGCACAAGAACCAACAGTGGTCCATGTATCAACCATTGTACCCTCATCGACAAAAGCACCAAGATTAACAAAGGATGGCATCAATATAACGTTGGGTGCAATGTAAGCAGAATGACGTACAATGGCTCCAGGAACGGAACGGAAATTAGCACTTTTAAAATCTGCCTCTTGCCAACCAGAGAATTTTGAAGGAACTTTATCCCACCAATGTGTTCCATTGATTCCACCAGTGATAATTTGCATAGGATTAAGCCGAAAAGAGAGCAAAACCGCTTTTTTCAACCATTGATGAACATGCCATTGTCCATTTTTTTGTCGTTCTGCAACACGGATTTCACCTTTATCAAGAAGGTTCAATGTATGTTCGATACTCTCACGGATTTCGCCTTTTGTGGTAGTATCGATAGAATCGCGATCGTCAAAAGCTTGTTGAATAATCATTTCAAGTTGTGTGAGATGGGTCATGACGAGAGTTCCGTTAAACAAGTTGAAAGCTTCAAGATTTATTCTCTATGAACTACGCGAAGAAATGTGTTCAGTCAATAAAACGATGAGGAAGTAGGACAGGTGTATGAAAAAAGGCTGTAAAGAAAAAATAAAAGGAGAGCAAGAAAATTGGACACCACTTCTCCATACGAAGGATGCTCTACAACAAATACATAAAATCTCTAATTCAGCACAAATGCGTTCGTCTACTTATCGCTTAGCCTATATCGATCAAGATTTTATGATGCGTCCAGAGTTGCGCTCACAACGTATTGGTCTTGAATTTTTAAAGCCGGAAATAACCCTTAAAGAATATGATATTCAATCAACAGTTGTTTTGTTTGGTGGTGCGCGTATCCCTGAATCTGGGCAAGCAGCGTGGGCTGCAAAAAATGAAATACAAAAGAAAAATTTGCGTGCTATGTCACATTATTACGATGAAGCGAGAGAATTTGCGCGTTTGTGCTCACTTTATTCTGCTACGACAGAATATCGTGAATTTGTGGTTGTTACGGGAGGCGGACCAGGAATTATGGAGGCGGGAAATCGTGGTGCTTGTGATGTTGGTGCCCCAACGATTGGTTTGAATATTATTTTACCACATGAGCAGGAACCTAATTCGTATGTGTCGCCGCATTTGTGTTTCAATTTTCATTATTTGGGGATGCGCAAAATGCATTTTTTAGTACGAGCGAAAGCATTAGCTATCTTCCCTGGAGGATTTGGGACTCTGGATGAATTGTTTGAGACGTTAACTTTAGTACAGACGGGGCGTATGAAACAGGTACCAATTTTATTGTTTGGCAAAGAATTTTGGAGCAATACTATCAATTTTGAGTATCTGTCTGAACAAGGTACAATTTCTCCTACTGATGTTAATTTTGTGAAATTTGTCAATACAGCAGCAGAAGCTTTTGAAGAAATTCGTTCTTTTTATGAACTGCCTTGACGACTTTTAAGACGTTCACTCTTGAAGGATAATTAATACTCTACTTTAGTTAAATAAAGTCCTGAAGGAGGAGCAACAACACCACAATGTTTACGATCTTTAGCATGAAGAGCTGCTTCGAGATCTTGAGCTGTCCAACGTCCAATACCCACTTCCATGAGGCTTCCTGCGAATGAACGGATTTGATGATGAAGAAAAGAACGCGCTTGCGCATAAAGGAAAATCTCATCTCCTTCTCTTTGAACATCCAAACGGTCAAGGGTGCGAATAGGGCTTTTGGCTTGGCAATGTGCTGAACGGAAAGTGGTAAAATCATGTTTTCCTACAAGCTTTTGAGCAGCTTCATGCATGGCTTCAGCATTAAGAGGCTTTGGCAACCACCACACGCGTTTGGCATTTAAGGCTGGTGGAGAGCGACGATTAAGAATTTTAAAAAGATAATGACGTTTTACAGCGGAAAATCGTGCATCAAAGTCATCAGGGACATTTTGTACGTTTAAGATTGAAATCGCTTCTCCCTGTTTACGTAAAAGAGCATTGAGCGCATCACGTACAGTATGGGGATGCCAGTTTTTTATGAAATCAACATGCGCAACCTGTCCCGTAGCGTGTACGCCCGCATCGGTTCTTCCTGCTGTTGTTATGGTCAATTGTTGTCCACTAAAGGAAAAGAGTACCTGTTCAAGAGCTCCTTGTACAGTGTGAAGCTTTGCTTGACGCTGCCAACCAGCATAATTTGAACCATCATATTCAAGAGTGAGTTTAAAACGTGGCATCTTAAAAAACAGCAGAAATATGAGCACCTCGCAAAAAGGTTGCGCTATCAAGGACTTTACCACCCGATCTTTGGAGAGAGGTTATTTCTATCCGCCCTTGTCCACAATGGACAATCAAAGAATCTGGTTCTATTCGTCCAATTTCAAGAGAAGGACCTGTTGTTAAGCGACTATCAAGAATTTTTACACGTTCTTCTCGTCCCCCAATATTCATATTGCACCAGCAGCCAGGAGAAGAAGAGAGCGCACGGATATGCCTATGAATAAACTCTGCAGGTTTTGTCCAATCAATGCGGGTCTCTTCCTTTTTGATTTTGGCAGCATAGGTGATGCCTTCCTCTGATTGTGGGGTCAGTTTAAGTTGTCCTTTTTCAAGAGTTGATAGGGTTTCTACCATAAGTTCTGCGCCAATATGTGAAAGTTTGTTTAAAAGCTCAGCAGTGGTGGTGTTATCAGTAATGGGGATGGAGCGAGAAAGAGCGATAGGTCCCGTATCAAGTCCTTCATCCATTTTCATGATCATAATACCTGTTTCTTTATCACCAGCCATAATTGCTCGTTGAATAGGCGCAGCACCACGCCAACGTGGTAAGAGTGAAGCGTGGGCATTAAAACAACCAAAACGCGGCGTTTCGAGAATAGCTTTGGGTAAAAGGAGTCCGTAAGCTACCACAATAGCAACATCAACAGAAAGTGCTGCAAATTGCTCCTGTTGTTCGATTGTTTTGAGTGTTTGTGGCGTGAAGATGGGAATAGATTTCTCTTTTGCTACATTGTGAACAGGTGAGGGGATTAATTTAAGTCCTCGACGTCCTGCTGGGCGAGGGGGTTGACTATAAACAGCAACAACATCATGACCTGCATCCAATAAAGCACGTAAAATAGGAACAGAAAAATCTGGTGTCCCCATAAAACTTAATCGTAAAGCCATTACAAAACTGCTTCCTGCATGTTTTTTTCTTTTGCGCGTTTTTTAAATTTTCGTATCACCATATCGCGTTTGATCTTTGAAATGTAATCAATAAAAAGGCGCCCATCTAAATGATCAATTTCATGCTGCAAGCAAGTTGCCAAGAGATCGTCTGCTTCAATTTCTGTTTGTTTTCCTTCACGGTTCTGATAGCGAACACAAAGGCGTTTAGGACGTTCAACCTCTGCAAAATAGTCAGGAATAGAAAGACAACCCTCTTTATAAATATTACGCTCATCTGAAAGCCATAAAATTTCAGGGTTGATAATAACAAATGGTTTTTTCTGCTCATCTTCAGAATTTCCAGAGACATCTATAACCAACATACGTAGCGGTATACCAATTTGAATAGCAGCAAGACCAACGCCCTTAGCATTATACATGGTTTCCAACATATCATCCGCAAGTTTTTGTAGAGCTGAATCGACCTGATCAACGGGTTTGGACACTTCCCGTAAAATCGGATCAGGTAAAGTAACTAAAGATCTCATTGGCATAAGTAGAGATTAATCAATGGTTTGTTATTGGTCAATATTGAATAACGGATTCTTGCGTTTTTTTACAATAAGAGCGTTATATTATAATTTATGTTTGATTCGTTTTTTTCCATACTCGCTGGTGAGTTTTTTTCTAAACTAATGCTTTTGCTTTTATTTATATTTGTCTGTTTGGCATTTTTTATGTTGATACATTCTCATCGAAAAAAAGCATTTTTGGAAAATGAAATTGCTGAACGCGCACGTGAGGCACAAATGCAGATGGCTACCTTGCTGAAAACACAAGCTGAAATGCAAGGGAGAATGCAAACGATGGCGGAAATTTTTGGTCAACGGCAGGCTGAATTAAATAAATCACTCAGTGAGCAACTCAATGGGATGACAACAAGCTTAGGCCAAACACTTCAGGTACAGACCAAATCCACTTATGAAAATTTGAATCGTTTGCAAGAGCGTTTAGCAGTGATTGATGCGGCACAAAATAATATTCAATCGCTTACGGGACAAGTTGTTCAGTTGCAGTCCATTTTAAGTAATAAGCAGACACGTGGTACTTTCGGTCAGGGGCGGATGGAAGCAATTATTGCCGATGCCTTACCAACAAATGCTTATGCTTTTCAGGCTGTTCTTTCCAATGGAAAGCGCCCAGATTGTCTCATTCATATGCCCAATAAAGCCCCTTCTCTTGTTGTTGATGCTAAATTCCCTCTGGAGGCTTGGAATGCTATGCGTAAGGCAGAATCAGCGCAAGAGCGTCAAGAGGCAGAACGCCAATTTCGTACCGATATGGAAGTCCATATTCGTGATATTGCACAAAAATATTTGATTCCCGGAGAAACTCATGACACTGCTTTCCTTTTTGTGCCATCTGAATCGATTTTTGCAACAATTTATGAGGACTTTGAGGCATTGGTACAAAAATCCAATAGAGCCCATGTGATTATTGTTTCACCATCTTTGTTGATGCTCTCTGTCCAAGTAGTACAAACCATTATGAAAGATGCACGGATGCGTGAACAAGCGCATTTAATTCAATCAGAAGTAGCAAAATTGATGGAAGATTTTGGACGAATGGATATACGTGTTCGTGCGTTACAGAAGCATTTTCACAAAGCAGGTGAAGATATAGAGGGAATTTTGATATCATCCTCCAAAATTATGAAACGGGCAAATCGCATTGAAACTGTCGAATTAAAAGAGAATCATTCTGAACCAACAAAAATGACAACATTGGCTCAGTCGCAAACATTGCGTTTTGCTGACGAGGAATAAAGCAAAGCAAGCTTCTTAAATATCACAAGTCAGATCACGTTCTTTATTGATTGGTAATACTTTTTTAGTATCTCTATCTTGTTTTATTTCTTAAACGAGAGGAATAGGAAGATGCGACACCTTTTGTTTTTAGGGGCACTGGTGTTTCTGCTAGATGGGTGTGCAACGACCACTCCCACACACACAAACAATGCTTGTGCTATTTTGGCACAAAAAAATGGTTTTTTTGACAATTGGGGTAAGGCTTCTAAACGTGCAGAAATGCGCTATGGGATTCCTATGCCTATTATTCTTGCAACCATTAATATGGAATCGAGCTTTCGTCACAATGCACGTCCTCCACGTAAAAAACTACTTGGTTTTATTCCATGGAAGCGTCAATCGACAGCCTATGGTTATTCTCAAGCGCTTGACAGTACATGGGCAATGTATCTTCGCTCTACGGGCAGATCTTTTGCATGGCGTACGAATTTTGCAGATTCTGCTGATTTTATTGCTTGGTATCATCGTCAAAGTGTTCAACGCAATGGGGTGAGATTTGATGATGCATATAGCCTTTATTTAAATTATCATATGGGACATGGTGCTTATGCGCGTGGCGGGCGTGTCACTGCTGCACTTTCACAGGCAGCACAGCGCATGGCAAGGATATCGAGGCTCTATGAACAGCAATTAAAGAGATGTGGATGGCGTTAGGGAAGATTTTTGAAAATCTCAATTAGGGAATTGTTGCGGTAAAATTATTTGAGAGCCAAATTTCTTATGGCGTAATAAGGTTGTATCGTTTTTCTGATTGTTAAATGAAATAAATTGTTATTTTTTAGAATAAACCCAAGAGACAGAAAGCTTTTGCAATGCTCAATATATTTGACTGTACTCTCGATATTTTTACCTTCTTTGTTTAAAAAATTTACAATGGAAACTATATCCTATTTGGCTCAGGCATTTCGCACAGGTTTAAATATCAGAGATTATTAAAGAAAAATTTTAAAGTTTAATATCATTTTTTATTTTCATTATGCGTATTACTGGCTGGTTATTACATGAATATTTTCTTTGTTAACGTATAAAATAGCAATCAAAAAAATGCAATTCGAGCATCATATTAAAGTAAGAATCTCGAATGGCGTAGGGTTTTATCATTTCAGATCTCTTGAGGTTAAATCAATAAAAACAATTGGCTTGCACATAACAAGCGTAATTGGCATGTGGATAAAAACTGTGAAAGAAAAGACTAAAAATGTTTTTTATGAACATTCTCAAAAGTAAGAATTATCGGCAACATTGAGAATTAGCACATATAATGATGGCGCCACTTTGCTTTTACAACTCAACCTTGCTTGTGACGGGCAAGGAAACAAAATTAATTGATTCAATATGTTATTTAAGCGTGAATATACCTTAGTATTGAGCAGGTAGATGCTACCCAAGGTGGGCAATTTTTTAATTGGCAGGACATCTGATCAGGCTAAAAATACTCGAAAAAAGTTCTGATTCGCAATAATTGAGAAGTATATTTTAATATTTTATTCTCTCATCTTCGTTTAGATACTTCGTACCTTTTAAAAAGATGTCGATAACCAACATATTATGATTTTGTGGAAATATTGTGATAAAGAGAATTCAAATTTTGTTCTTTAAAACAAGGCGTAAGTTAAACAGCTCATTTTCCGTTTCTGTGCAAAGCATAAAAATTATCTACTTTCACGGTTACGACAGTAAAATTTTATAATCCAATCAATGATTAAAAATGTGTTATAATATCATAAAAATGCAAGGAACAGGCGCTATTGGAATGATGATTAAATAACACATAAAACTTTTAAATTGATGCACACGTTCCCTATTATAATTGATATTATAATTAATCCCCTTGATAGAATAGCTGGTCCTTTTGGTGGAGCTAAGCGGGATCGAACCGCTGACCTCTTGCATGCCATGCAAGCGCTCTCCCAGCTGAGCTATAGCCCCTATAAAAACAATTTTTCCCAAAAGGAAAGTATACAATTTCAGCTTTTCTAGAACGATCAAAATTGAAGATCAAGAAGAATTTACATTCAACGGAAAAGATATCCTCTTTTACTTCTCTTAAGCATCGTCATCATTAGAAACACCGCCTCCGAGAATATCAGTAACGTCATCATCTTCATCGTCATCATCATGAGATAAAAATGTATCATCGTCATCACCGAGATCTACATCACTATCTTCTAAATCAGGAAGATCGTCATCTTTAGAATCCTCATCATCCTCTTCAAGAAGCATAAAAGCAGATTTTTCAAGTGCTGTATCAAGCTCTTCAGCATCAACGTCTTCCTCATTGTTTGCTTCAGCTGCTGCAACTTCAAAGTAAGAACGCGGATAAGAAATTCCTGTATAGGGCGACACAATAGGATCGCGATTTAGATCGTAAAATTTTTTTCCTGTTTCTGGATCAACACGTTTAGTTCCAAGTTCTTGTTTTGCCATAAACCGTGCCTCTTTGATTAACTATTATTCCATTAAAAGATAAATTTTATGGTGCTTAATCGAAAAATAATACCTTTGTCAAAGATAAATACACTGTTCCACAGTGATTTTTTCATGACGTCTTTTAAAGCATGTGCTAAAGGATGCACAATTTCATAAAAGTTAGATAGAATTAAATAGAATTTCCATGCAAAAAGCAATCCCTATAACCACCTATAAATCAAGTAGTCTCTCTGGAAAAATTAAAATACCAGGAGATAAATCAATCTCTCATCGCTCTCTTATATTGGGAGGATTAGCAAGTGGTGAGACACATATTCATGGATTACTTGAAAGCGCTGATGTACTCAATACAGCTTCTGCTATGCAAGCTATGGGTGCCTGTATTATTAAAAAAGATGACTTCTGGACCATACGAGGAACAGGGAATGGTTGCCTTTTAGCTGCACAAAAACCTTTGGACTTTGGAAACGCTGGAACGGGTGCTCGTTTGGTTATGGGAATGGTTGGGCCATATCATATGAAAACAACCTTTATTGGTGATGCTTCTCTCTCTAAACGTCCAATGGGACGTATTCTTGATCCGCTGCGTCTCATGGGGGTTGAAATTGAAGCAACGCATGATGATCACCTTCCTTTAACACTTTATGGTCCGAAAATGGCTAATCCGATTCGTTACCGTGTTCCAATAGCTTCCTCCCAAATTAAATCAGCAGTCTTGCTTGCTGGACTCAATACCGCCGGCATTACAACTGTTATTGAACCAGTTCTGACACGAGATCATACGGAAAAAATGTTAAAAGCATTCGGTGCACAACTTGAAATAGAAAAAGATAATGAAGGTGCGCGTTTGATTCATCTTAACGGTCAACCCCATCTTATTGGGCAAACGATTCATATTCCGGGTGATCCTTCTTCTGCTGCTTTTCTAATTATCGCAGCCCTTCTTGTAGAAGACTCTGATATCACCATTGAAAATGTTTTGATAAATAATTCTCGAATAGGGCTTATCGAAACATTGTGGGAAATGGGTGCTCAAATTGAATTTTTGAACCGACGTCAAACAGGTGGAGAGGATGTTGCTGATCTACGGATAAAATCATCGGTTCTTAGAGGCGTTACGGTGCCCAAAGAACGTGCTCCATCGATGATTGATGAATATCCTGCTTTGGCAGTAGCAGCAGCCTTTGCAGAAGGTAAAACAGTGATGTTAGGAATTGAAGAGTTGCGTGTAAAAGAATCAGATCGACTGTCTGCTGTTGCTCAAGGACTCGAAATTAATTGCGTAGACTGTGAAGAAGGTCAAGATTTTCTTATTGTTTATGGGAAAGGTTCTGCCAAAGGTTTGGGTGGTGGACATGTCTCCACACATCTTGATCATCGAATTGCTATGTGTTTTCTCGTTTTTGGGCTTGTATCAGAAAAACCTGTTACCATTGATGATAAACGAATGATCGCTACGAGTTTTCCAGAATTTATTCCTTTTATAAAACAACTTGGGGGGAAAATCGCTTGAAGCCTTTTGTTATTGCCATTGATGGGCCTGCAGCCTCAGGCAAAGGAACCTTAGCACGCAAAATTGCTGCACATTATCGTCTTCGCCATCTTGATACTGGTCTTACTTATCGTAGTGTTGCTCATACGCTTTTACAACAAAATTTAGCTCTTAATGATGAAAAAAATGCTATTATTTATGCTAAAGAACTTGA
Source organism: Bartonella sp. TT67HLJMS (assembly GCF_042193375.1). NCBI lineage: Bacteria > Pseudomonadati > Pseudomonadota > Alphaproteobacteria > Hyphomicrobiales > Bartonellaceae > Bartonella > Bartonella sp. TT67HLJMS. The sequence continues at coordinate 122,346 of NZ_JBHILP010000001.1, read as the reverse complement.
TTTTAATACCTTAAATCCTGCCCTTCTTTCTTCTCATGAACTTGGTGAAGCGGCTTCAAAAATAGCGATTAATCCTGCTGTACGCAAAATTCTTGTCGAAAAACAACGCAACTTTGCTAAAGTTTTGCCTGGCTGTGTGCTTGATGGACGTGATATCGGAACTATTGTTTGTCCTGATGCCGATATCAAGTTTTATGTTTTAGCCAATGTTCAAACGCGCGCCAAACGTCGCTATCAGGAGATTTTAAAAAAGGGTGTTCAAGCAAATTATCATGAAATCCTAACTCAACTTGAACAGCGCGACAGTCGCGATATAACGCGCAAACAAAGTCCACTAAAACCAGCAAAAAACACCCACTTGCTTGATACGTCAGAATTGAGTATAGAAGCAACATTTGAAATTGCATGTAGTTTTATTGATCCAATCATAAAAATGCATATAATTGGATAAATTCGTTAAGGTGACTTCCAGCCTAGCGCTAACTTTTTTTCCTTTATTCAAGGAAAAAGGCAGGGGGTTGCTTATGTTAACACTAACCTAGCGCTCATACCTTATAACACAAGGTATATATTAGGAGTTCTTATGTCACAATACAATCCCACAACAGCGGATTTTGAAGCCCTTTTAACAGAATCTTTTCAAACCAATGATCTTAATGAAGGATCTGTTGTTAAAGGTCGTGTTATTGCAATCGAAAAAGACATGGCCATTATTGATGCTGGTCTTAAAGTCGAAGGACGTATTCCTCTCAAAGAATTTGGAGCTAAAGCAAAAGACGGTTCTTTGCAAGTTGGCGATGAAGTTGAGGTTTACATTGAACGCATTGAAAATGCGATGGGTGAAGCTGTTTTATCACGTGAAAAGGCACGGCGCGAAGAAAGTTGGGTCCGTTTGGAGGAAAAATTCAATGCTGGTGCACGCGTTGATGGAGTGATCTTTAGCCAAGTAAAAGGTGGTTTTACAGTCGATCTTGATGGTGCTGTTGCTTTCTTGCCGCGCAGCCAAGTTGATATTCGTCCCATTCGTGATGTTTCACCTCTCATGCACAATTCTCAATCCTTTGAAATTTTGAAGATGGATCGTCGTCGTGGTAATATTGTGGTTTCACGTCGTACTGTTTTAGAAGAAAGTCGCGCCGAGCAACGTTCAGAAATTGTACAAAATCTTGAAGAAAACCAAATCGTTGAAGGTGTGGTGAAAAATATCACAGATTACGGTGCCTTTGTTGATCTTGGTGGGATTGATGGTCTCTTGCACGTTACAGATATGGCATGGCGGCGTGTTAACCACCCATCTGAAGTTCTCACAATTGGTCAAACGATTAAAGTTCAAATTATTCGCATCAATCAGGATACGCACCGTATTTCTCTTGGAATGAAACAGCTTGAAAGTGATCCTTGGGAAAGCATCAGTGTTCGGTATCCGATTGGTAAAAAAATTACAGGTGCTGTCACCAACATTACTGATTACGGTGGTTTTGTTGAAATTGAGCCAGGAATCGAAGGGTTGATCCATGTTTCTGAAATGAGCTGGACGAAGAAAAATGTTCATCCTGGAAAAATTCTGTCTACATCACAAGAAGTAGAAGTAGTTGTTCTTGAGATTGATCCTTCTAAACGGCGTATTTCTCTTGGCTTAAAGCAAACATTTGAAAATCCATGGGAAGCTTTTGCCAATAAATTTCCTGTCAATTCACAAATTGAAGGAGAGGTTAAAAATAAAACAGAATTTGGTCTGTTTATTGGGCTTGAAGGCGATGTTGATGGTATGGTCCATTTATCTGATCTTGATTGGAACCGTCCTGGTGAACAAGTCATTGATACTTACAATAAAGGCGATATCGTTAAAGCTGTGGTCCTTGATGTTGACATTGAAAAAGAGCGCATTTCTCTTGGAATTAAGCAGCTTTCCAGCGATAAAGTTGGAGAAGCAGCTGCTTCTGGCGAATTGCGAAAAGGTGCTGTTGTAACATGCGAAGTGATTGCTGTTAACGACAATGACATTGGTGTGAAGTTGATTGACCACAACCTTGAGACAACCATTCGGCGTGCTGATCTCGCGCGTGATCGTGATGAGCAACGTCCTGAGCGTTTCGCAATTGGACAAAAGGTTGATGCTCGCATCACAGCATTTGATAAAAAAACACGTAAAATTTCAGTATCGATTAAAGCTTTAGAAATTGCAGAGGAAAAAGAAGCTGTTGCACAATATGGTTCTACAGACTCGGGTGCTTCTCTTGGTGATATTCTTGGTGCTGCTTTAAAAAAACAAGAACAAGATTAATCATCAATCATTAAAGCTTACGGTGTTATTAAGGTCACTCATTTTAGGGTGACCTTTTTATTTTCTAAAAAAATTGTCTGCTTATTTTCTAATTATTGCGTAAAAAATTATAACTGCTTGCAACTAAAAACAAAAAGTTTGTTTTTTTGTCTATCAACGGTTCACTATTCAGATAAAATGCTTACAATTTAAATAAACAACGATGTAATTGAATAACAATGGGACATTATGACGTGCATAATACCTTTCATAAAGTGCTTTTTTTCTCAAAAAGAGAAAAAAAACCATTTTATTAATACGGATTTTCCTCTTCGTGCAATTTATAAGGTACGGGAAGATCTTTATAACTTAGGGCGTGATATAGCTTCTGGTAAAGAAATTTTACTCCCTGAATATGAAGGAGTAGAAGATTTTCGCAAGAGATTGAATGAAAATGCGAAACTTATTCTTAATGCCTTTCATACCAGTGATTTTGCAGCCCGAAATGATGAGACTATCGCACCGTCTGCTCAATGGCTCATTGATAATCATTACACCATTGATAAAACTATACAAAAGCTACGTCGTAATCTACCCAAGTCCTTCATAAAGCAACTTCCTCTTTCTACACACAAAGCGGAAATACCACGAATTTTTGCTTTAACTTGGCTTTATATTGCGCATACTGATAGCAGCTTTTCACAAGAAACACTCACTGCTATGACCAATGGATTTCAAGAAGTTTGTGCGCTCACAATTGGTGAATTGTGGGCTCTTCCTTCTGTTATGCAAATGTTGCTCATTGAAAATGTCCGTCGTCTTTCAGTACGTATCGAAAAAGCGCGACATATGCGCCATCTTGCTAGCCAAGTGGCTGATAAAATTTCTCTTGTAGAAAATAAAAAAAATCTACACTCTCTCTTTACGCAGTATAAACCATTTACTGTTGATCCAACGTTTTCAGCACATTTATTCTATCGCCTGCGTAGTGCATCTGTCGATTCAACCGTAGCATTAACTTGGCTTGAAAAGCAATTGAAAAGCCAAGGCAGTAGCTTAGAGATTGCAACAGCTGATGAACATACCCGACAAGCAGCAGATGGTGTGACCATGGGAAATATTATCCGTGCTCTTAAAGCTATAGATGATGTTGATTGGACAGCATGGTTTGAAACAGTGAGTTGTGTCGATTCTATTTTGCGTAAAAATAGTGATTTTTCTGAAATTGATTCTCACTCACGCAATATTTATCGACAAGTCATTGAAAAAGTTGCACGCTTTTCGCCTCTTAGTGAGCTGGAAATTGCACATAAAGTTGTAGAAATGGCAAATTCCACTTCTAAAGATATGCCTCATCATTCTTGTGTGGGGTGGTACCTTGTTGATGATGGTCGTGGCATATTTGAAAAGGCTTGTGGATATATCCCGCCCTTTCTCATAAAATGGACACGAGCTTCCTGTTGCTCAAAATTGAGAGTCATCGCCATTCCTGTCTCTTTTCTGACGCTCGCTCTTTTGCTTGTAATTTACGCCCTTTTACAAATATCTGGCATGACATCATGGATGTCTTTTTGCTTTACTGTATTAGCGCTTTTTCCTGCTATCGATGCTGCTTTTGCTTTATTTAACACTGTTGTTTCATGGTTTGTCCCATCAAGACAACTCATTGGCTATGAATATAAAGAAGGTATTCCAAAACATGCACGGACAATGGTTGTTGTACCTACTTTGATGACATCACGCGATGATATTGATGAACAAGTGCGCAATCTTGAAGTGCACTATCTTTCCAATCCTAAAGGTGCCATTCATTTTGCACTCATTACAGATTGGGTGGATGCTCCATTGAGAGAAACGCAAGATGATCTTGATTTATTGCACTATGCGCAAAAAAGTATTGATAAACTCAATAGTCGTTATCATTGTGATGAACTTCCTCTTTTTTTCCTTTTACATCGCCGACGCCTTTATAATACAAGCGAAAAATGTTGGATGGGATGGGAACGAAAGCGAGGAAAACTTCATGAACTCAATCGGCTCTTAAGAGGCGATAAAAACACAAGCTTTTATCCTCCCAATCCACACCTTCCTATGGATTGCCGTTTTGTTATGACGCTGGATTGTGATACACGTCTTACTCCAGAGAGCGTCGCGAAACTTGTTGGAAAGCTTAACCATCCACTCAATCATCCCATTTTTGATCCGCAAAGTGGAAAGGTTGTAAAAGGCTATAGCGTTTTACAACCACGCATTATTCCTTCTCTTACAACAGGAAAAAAAACATCAATTCTCCAACGGGTTTTTTCTATCAACCGTGGCATTGATCCTTATGTTTTTGCCGTTTCTGATACTTATCAAGATCTTTTAGGAGAAGGTACCTTTATCGGTAAAGGTCTTTATAATATTGATGCATTTGAACAAGCGCTTGATGGCAAAATTAAAGAAAATACTATTCTTAGTCATGATCTCTTAGAAGGAGGTTATGCTCGTACTGCTCTGGTAAGTAGCATAGAAGTCATTGAAGACTATCCAACCGCTTATAATATTGATGTTATGCGTTATCATCGCTGGATTCGCGGTGATTGGCAGCTTTTGCCTTATCTTTTTTCCCACCGTCAAATAAGTTCCGTGACGCGTTGGAAAATGCAGGATAATTTACGTCGTTCTCTTACTCCACTTATGTGGTTAATCGCAGCATTTGCAGGATGGACTTTTTTGTCTTTCAAGAGTGCAATTGTCTGGCAAATATTCTTGTTGTTTAGCTCCTTCATTTCTCCCATTCTATGTGTATTAAAAACGCTAGTCTCGTCCAATATAGATCATTCTTTGCGTGGACATTTTCAATTAATTTGGAACAAAACTGCTCTTACAAGCGCTGATATATTTCTTAAAACAACGTTTCTTGCTCATTCGGCGTATTTTATGACCGATGCGATTATTCGTACACTCTATCGTATGACGATTTCAAAACAGCATCTTCTTGAATGGAAAACTTCTGCCGCAACAAAATCAATGCCCAATAGTTTGCGTTTCTATGTTTTTACAATGGCACCAGCATCGCTTATTGGTGTCCTTACTGTAGCACTTTCTCTTTTTTCTGATAGTTTTGCAAGCTTGATTGCTTTTCCTTTTGGGATAGCATGGTTTTTTTCACCCTTCATTGCTTGGATTGTGAGTCAACCTTCAACCTTTCAAGATAGCCTTGATCTTTCTTCAAAAGATGAAAAAAAACTTCGCTCTATTGCACGGCGTACATGGCTTTATTATACAACCTTTGTCAATGCACAAAACAACTATTTGCCTCCCGATAATTTTCAAGAAGATCCTGAACCTCTTGTTGCTCAACGTACATCTCCTACGAATATTGGCGTTTATCTCCTTTCTGTTATTGCTGCACGTGATTTTGGCTGGATTGGTTTTGAAGAGACCATTACCCGTATTGAATGTACATTACGCTCTCTTACAAAAATGGAAAAGTTCCGTGGTCATCTCTATAATTGGTATGAAACGGATACACTCAGGCCTCTTTTACCTACTTATGTATCAACCGTTGATTCAGGAAATCTTGCCGGTCATTTGATAACACTCTCTTCTGCCTTAAGTGAATGGGCTGAAAAACCGCCTCTTTTTTTTCAAATTGATCGAGAAGGCTTATCGGATGTTCTTGCTATTCTTGAAGAAACTGTCAAAGAAATTCCAGATCATCAACCCAATTTACGCTCGTTACGTCAAAAAATCGAAGAAAACATCACTCGTTTTCATGACTCTGTCTTCACTTTTGTAAAACAAGAAAATACAATTCCTTCTCACATCATAGACCTTTCACATGCAGCCCACGATATTGTGCACTTAGTCAGTGAACTTGACCACAAAATTCAAACAATAGAATCTGCTCGTGCGCTTTCTTGGGCTAAATGCCTTATCGATACCTGTAACGCTTATCATCATGATGCGACTGCTCATTGTGATACTGAAAAATTACGTAAAAAACTAAACAGGTTGGCTATAGTGGCACGGCAAATAGCCTTTGATATGAAATTTGACTTTTTAGAACAGCCTAAACGGCATCTCTTATCCATTGGATATCGTGTTCAAGAAAACAAACTCGATGAAAATTGTTATGATCTACTTGCTTCAGAAGCACGTCTTGCAAGTTTTTTTGCTATCGCAAAAGGAGACATAAAACTTAAACATTGGTTTCGTCTTGGTCGACTCCTCGTACCCATAGGTTGGAAAGGTGCGCTCCTATCATGGTCTGGATCGATGTTCGAATATCTTATGCCATCTCTCATAATGCATGAACCTTTAGGATCTCTCCTAGATCAAACAAATCGATTGATTATTCGTTGTCAAATACAATATGCTCATAAACGGGAATTGCCATGGGGTATTTCAGAGGCCGCATTTAACGCTCGCGATCATTTAATGAATTACCAATACGCTCATTTTGGTGTTCCAAACCTCGGACTCCAACGTGGTCTTTCACGCAATGCTGTCATTGCTCCCTATGCCAGCCTTCTAGCGGCACAATATGCTCCTGCTTGCGCTGTCGCTAATTTAAAACGACTTCGTGATCTTGGAGCTTTAGGAACATATGGTTATTATGACTCTGTCGATTTTACCCCTTCACGCGTGAAAACAGGGGAAAAATACGCTGTTGTACGCAATTATTATGCGCACCATCATGGCATGTCTATCCTTGCTCTTAACAATGTTATTTTTCAAGGGCGAATGCGTGACCGTTTTCACCGTGATCCCATTATTGAAGCAACGCAATTGCTGTTACAGGAAAGAGCGCCTCATCTCATTCCTATTATTCATACCAAAGCTGTTAATCGTATGCGCAATAAGTCTCAAGCACTTGACGCCGCTCCTTTGCGCATTATTACAAACCCGTTGCTCAAACCACGAGAAACGTTACTTTTGTCTAATGGCTTTTATTTTACCATGCTAACAGCGAATGGTTCTGGTTACAGTCGGTGGCACGATTATGCGATTACGCGCTTTATTCCTGATGCAACAGAAGATCAACAAGGTACTTTATTCTTCTTACGCGATACGCATAGTGGACGGTGGTGGTCTGTTACTAGTGAGCCAACACGTGTTATTGAAGAAGAAGCTGTCAGCATTTTTACAGATGAAAAGGCTGAATATACAAAAATGGTTGATGGTATAAAATCAACACTTGAATGTCTTATTACATCTGAAGGATGTGGCGAAGGTAGACGTATTCAACTGATGAATACGACAAATAAAGAGCGCCTCATTGAAGTGACTTCTTATGGTGAATTAGCGCTTGCCACAATGGATACAGACGAAGCTCATCCTGTTTTTTCCCGTATGTTTATAGAGACAGAAATTGCTGAGGAAGGTAAAACAATTTTTGCTAAAAGGCGCAAACGTTCACCTAGCGATCCTGAAATCTATGTTGCCCATTTTGTCTCTAGTACAACAGATATTCTCCAAGAGACAGAAGCTGAAACGGATCGCTCTCTGTTTATTGGGCGGGGTCGATCTATTCATCGGCCCGCTGCATTTGACCAAAATGCTCGTTTCAGTAACAGTCAAGGTTGTGTTCTTGATCCTATTATGTCATTGCGATGCCGTATAAAAATTTCAGCATATGGAAAAGCAGAACTTATTTTTTGGACTTTTGCTGCTCATACAAAAGAAGCGCTGCATAATCATATTAAACATTATCGACAACCCGATATGTTTCAAAAAGAACTTTCAAGGGCATGGACGCGCTCACAAGTCGCACTGTATCAGAGCGGAACCCAGCCTAAAGAAGCTATTGTCTATCAAAAATATGCCACATCGCTTATCTACCTTGATCGAATATGGCGTCTTTCTCCTGAAATATTAGCAAAAACGCTTGGAAAACAGTCCGATCTTTGGCCTATGTCCATTTCAGGAGACAATCCACTCTGTCTCCTTAGATTAAATAACGAGGGAAATATCTCTGTACTGCGTGAGCTCCTTAAAGCACACGAATATTGGCGTATGCGCGGACTCATCGTTGATTTGGTAATTCTCAATGAACAAGTATTTTCCTATATACAAAATACACAACGGGCTCTTGAATGGGTCTGTGAATCTTATCGACACCACGCACAAGAGGCAGATGAACGCCAACATATTTTCATGCTTCAGCGTGACAAAATAAATGAACAAAGTTTTAAAACGCTTCTTGCATCAGCGCGCATCGTTCTTGATGCCCAAAATGGCTCTTTATCTGAACAGCTTAAACGATTTGATGAGAGTGATTTTGATCTTACAGTTCATAAAAATTATCATGAATTGCATGATCAATTAGATTACCAAAAATATAACGAAGGAAGGCAAGTTACAACACAAACTGAACAAAATTTTTTTGCTTCCATTGGTCTTATTAGCCAACGAAAACCATCTTCTTTTCTCATAAATGGAGAAGATCTAAAATATTGGAATGGTTACGGTGGTTTTAACCAGTATAACCATTATGTAATACGTCTTCATGGACGTACAACCACACCGCACCCGTGGATTAACGTCATCGCTAATCACAAATTTGGTTTTCATGTCTCTGCTGAAGGTGCAATTTTTACTTGGGTTAACAATAGCCGCGATTATAAATTAACTCCTTGGGCAAATGATCCAACATCTAACCGGCCAGGAGAAGCACTTTATCTGGTTGATCGCCAGTCTTTAAAACGTTTTTCACCCGTTTCTGCTGTAGAATGTGATGAAAATATTGTCTATGAGGCTTGTCATGGTTTTGGATTTTCAACTTTTAAATCGACACATTCAGAAATTGCATTAGAACTGACTCATACACTCGATCCGGAAAAACCAGTTCGCTTTTCACGTCTTACCCTCACGAATGAAGGGAAAAAACCACGCAGTTTACGCCTTTATAATTATGTTGAATGGGTTTTGGGAAATACCCGTACAAAATATGCCCCCTTCATTATTTCCTCTTATGAGGACAAAAGGGGTGTACATTTTATTCAAAATCCTTATCACATTGAAAAATCTCAACAAGTCACATTCTTATCGGCATCTGAAATGCCAACCAGCACCACAACCAATCGTGCTGAATTTATTGGTGCAACGGGAACCGTAACGCATCCAACAGCGATCCGTAAAGCTGGTGCTCTTTCGAATACCATTGAAGCAGGATGTGATCCTTGTTCAGCATTTTCCTATGATATTGATCTTCAAGCAGGGCAAACAAAAGAAATCATCTTTTATCTTGGCAGTGCTGAAAATAGACAAGAAGCTGAAAAATTACTTAATCACGTACGTGCAAGTGATTTTGAAATTCTGCTCACAAAACAAAAACAGCAATGGAGCGATTTTGTTTCTCCTTTTCAAGTTAAAACACCGGATCCCTCTTTTGATATTATGGTCAATCATTGGCTCCCTTATCAGACCTATGCATGCCGCATCATGGCACGCGCAGGATTTTACCAAGCTAGTGGTGCATTTGGCTTCCGTGACCAGTTACAAGATAGCTTATCTTTATTATTGCTGGAACCACAACTGGCACGTGAACAATTGTTAAACGCCGCCGCGCACCAATTTCTTGAAGGGGATGTGCAACATTGGTGGTTACCCGATACAAATGCTGGTGTTCGTATGCGCATTTCTGATGATATCGTTTGGCTTGCATATGCAACAGCTCTTTATGTCAATACCACTGGCGATGATGCCTTTCTTGATACGCTCATTCCTTTTATTGAAGGCGATGTTCTCAAAAGTGGGCAACAGGATGCTTATTTTCAACCCACCCAATCCTCAAAGGTTGCAACAGTTTATGAACATTGTGTTTTAGCTTTAGACCTTGCCATTAAACGTTGTGGACCCCATGGTCTCCCTCTTATTTTAGGTGGGGATTGGAATGATGGCATGAATTTGGTAGGTGTGGAAGAAAAGGGTGAAAGCACTTGGTTAGGATGGTTTCTTGGTACTACATTAAAAGCATTTATTCCTTTGGCCAAAAAACGTGGTGATAACAGCCATATGCAAATATGGAGTACATACCTTGAACGCTTAACAAAATCCCTAGAGGAAAACGGTTGGGATGGTGCTTGGTATCGACGTGGTTATTTTGATGATGGAACACCTCTTGGTTCTAAAATCAATGATGAATGCCAAATTGATACCATTGCTCAATCTTGGGCTGTCATTTCTCAAATGGCGTCGCCTGAACATCAAAAGCAAGCAATGACATCAATGTTGGAACATCTCTATGATAAAAAAGGCGGACTCATTCGCCTTTTTTGGCCACCTTTTGACAAAAGCACACTTGAGCCCGGTTATATAAAAGGTTATCCTCCAGGAATCCGAGAAAATGGTGGTCAATACACGCATGGTGCCATTTGGAGTATTTTAGCATTGGCAAAAATGGGGCAAAACGATAAAGCTTATGCGTTATTTTCTATGATTAATCCGATTACCCATGGACAAGATCCTGAAACTTATCGTGTTGAACCTTATGTGATGGCCGCAGATATTTATTCTGTTGAACCACGATGTGGTCAAGGCGGTTGGACATGGTATACAGGCTCAGCCGGTTGGTTTTATCGCGCTACAACACAAGCTATTCTTGGAATACAGCGTCAGGGAGATCTGTTGTTTTTACAGCCACATTTACCCTCTATTTGGCCAAAATATGAAGCAACAATGAAGTTTTATGATGCCGTTTATACCATTAAAGTAAAATGGGGACCTAAAAATATGCTCCATGTTAATGGCAAAAAATATACCGAAGTTCATGCGGGGATAAAGTTACACAAAACAGGTCAGCATGAAATTATACGTATTGTTAAATCTTAGAGATGAAAGATGAAAAAGAGAGCAGACTTTTTTATTCTTGCTCAAAACTGTAGAGTTGTTATATCGCACCGCCTATATTGTCCGTGTTGGTGCATAATATTTTAGATTTTATGAAACTGAAAGAAAAAGGTTATGAATCATCCGGATATTGCTAGACGTGTTTACAATCATACTTGGAAACTTGATCCCATTATTCGTTCACTTCTTGATACGGATTTTTATAAGCTTCTTATGGTACAGATGATTTGGGGGTTGTATCCTGATGTTAATGTTACTTTTTCCCTCATAAATCGCTCTAAAACAATACGTCTTTCCGATGATATTGATGAGAGTGAATTACGTGCTCAACTTGATCATGCTCTTAGTTTGCGCTTTACAAAAAAAGAAATGATCTGGCTTGCTGGTAATACATTTTATGGACGCAAACAAATTTTTGAACCGGATTTTCTTCAGTGGCTTGAGAATTTTCAACTCCCAGAATATGAACTAACCCGCAAAGATGGCCAATATATGCTTCATTTTTATGGTTCGTGGGCTCGTAGCTCTATGTGGGAAATTCCAGCCCTTGCTATTATCAGTGAATTACGTTCACGTGCAGCTCTCAAAAAACTAGATCGTTTTGCTCTTGATGTACTTTATGCGCGTGCTAAAGCAAAAATGTGGAGTAAAGTTGAACGTCTCAAAAAATTGCCTGATATTAAAATATCTGACTTTGGGACAAGGCGTCGCCATTCTTTTTTATGGCAGCGCTGGTGTGTGGAAGCATTAAAAGAAGGCATTGGTAATTCTTTTACTGGAACTTCTAATGTTCTTCTTGCCATGGATACGGATTTAGAAGCTCTTGGAACCAATGCACACGAATTGCCCATGGTTATTGCGGCTCTCAGCAACAACGATGATGAATTACGCAGAGCTCCATATCAAGTCTTGCAAGATTGGAACCGTTATTATGGTGGAAATCTTCTCATTGTTTTACCTGATACCTTTGGTACAGAAGCATTTTTACGCAATGCACCAGATTGGGTCGCTGATTGGACAGGTTTCAGACCCGATAGTGCGCCCCCTATTGAAGGTGGTGAACGTATTATTCAATGGTGGAAAGAAAAAGGAAAAGATCCACGCGAAAAACTTTTAATTTTTTCTGATGCTCTTGATGTCAATACAATTGAAAAAACCTATCATCATTTCCATGGCAGAGTGCGCATGAGTTTTGGATGGGGCACGGATCTTACCAATGACTTTACAGGCTGTGCACCTCAGGAAATCGAAACTCTTGATGCTCTTTCCCTTGTTTGTAAGGTGACCTATGCCAATGGTCGACCAGCCGTAAAGCTTTCAGATAATCCTGAAAAAACGATCGGTGATTCAAAAGAAGTACAACGTTATCTCAATTTTTTTGGTAATAAAAAGCGAATTGCTAGACCTATAAAGACGTAGTTTCCGGTTCTTTAAACGAGTATATTGACTCATCATATTGTTCATAAGATTGATTTTTGTCCTACCCTAAGGATGAGGGTTCTTAACCTTTGCTGGTCTGTAAATAGTTCGGTTGTTTTTTAAGAATTATCCTTAAGCTAAGAACAGATGTAACATTAAAGATTGATATAATAGACCGGCTTCTTAACTGTATAAGTATAAAATGATGATGTTTAGTAAGCTTTGTATTATATCTTCATTAAGAGATATGAAAATAAACGAAACGTCTTTTTAGAAAGAAAAGGCTATCATATCAATGACTTTTCAATGACGTATATATAGAGATTCATACAAACATGTCTTATAAAAATAATGACTCTCTTCCATGAATGTGGTTTATCCAAGTGAGAACATTTTGAGTGTGCGTAAACAGTCTTCTTTGTTCATAAAAATCATTTCACAAATATATTATTAATTAATTGCTTTCAAAAAGCTTACTACGTCATATGCATTTTGGATATGGAGAGCTTATATTCAAAACTTAAAAGTCCTCATAGTTTTTACAAATAAGTCGAAGCTAAAAAGAATATCTCATAAAGCCTTTTCTATCATTATGAAGATGGACGTGTTACAATATAAATGGCAATCAGCAGTAATATAACCGCAACAAGTAAGGAAATCCATAAAGGAGGGTGTACCATTACGAAAAAGGATAAAAATCCTCCTGTCATACTCATTATTGCAAAAACTTTAATGAATGGAGAGATTGCTTTTTTTTCTTCCCATCGCTTAATAGGGGGACCAAAAATACGATGATTATTCAACCATTGATGAAAACGTGGAGAAGAACGCGTAAAACACCATGAGGCAACTAACAAAAAAGGCACAGTTGGCATAATAGGTAATACTACACCGATAATACCTAATATAACCATTGTCCACCCTGCTATATAATAGCAGATACGCAAAGGGTGAGATATCTTCAAATCTTTTTTCATTTTCTTGTATTTTTTTCCTCTACGCAAAACCCTCTACAAAAACATTATATCTATTTTTTTCTGTTTACATGTCTGAGTGCACAATTACTTTCTACCCCTTCATGCGTAAGCGTCTTTGCTGTTATAAGTTCCTTGAAAATACCAAATAGCTCACGCAATATGATAATCATTTTAAATGATTTCAAGAAAAGAGAAGAGATTTTAGAAAATCAAAAAAATAAAAAGGCTGCAGAATAAATCGATGCAGCCTCTTAATTAAGAATGCAGCGTTGGGGGGAGAAAATGTACCGCATTCACTTGCTAGACATTAGGAGGAAAAATAACCTAGCGCCTCGAACTCTAATTAAAATAGAAATGAGAAACAATATATAAAAATGCATGGCTGATATGCATGAATTTTAACACTTTTAAGTTTCTTGAACTGTGTTTTGACGAAAAAAAATCATCATGAAAATAGCCATAAAAATCAACGTCAAGATCAACACAATTGTGGAAGCAGAATCAGAGCCGATAAATAAGCTGAGATAAATCCCTAAAAAACCAGAAAAAGCTGCAACAAGTATCGCGATCATTAACATAAAAGAAAACCGCTTTGTAACAAGATAGGCAATTGCTCCTGGTGCTATCAGTAAAGAAATAACGAGCACGATACCTACAGCTTTCAAAGCCGCAACAATTGTAAGAGAAATCATCGTTAGAAGGGTATAGTGAAGTAGAGATATTGGTAACCCCATTGCATGTCCTTGAACTGTATCAAAAATATACAACATAAAGTCGCGCCATTTTGCTGCTAAAATGAAAGTGACAACAGCAGAAATGATCGCCGTTTGTGTTATATCAAGCCAGTTAACACCTAAAAGATTACCAAATAGAATATGATTCAAATCTAAGCTACTATAAATAGACGTGGCTAAAACAAGCCCCAAACCAAACATCGAAGAAAAGACCACACCCATCACCGTGTCCTGTTTGATACGGCTATTGCTTCCTAAAAAACCCGTTAATAGTGCACACACCATTCCTGCAACAAAAGCACCGCAAGTAATCAGAGTCATTGTAATATTCTCTGGACGCATATGTTGAAACCAAGCAAATGGCAAAGAAGTCAGAAATGCAATTACCCATGGTGTTGTCATATAACCAACAACAACACCTGGAAAAACTGCATGAGAAATGGCATCGCCTAACAGCGCCCATCCTTTCAAAATAAGAAAACAGGAAAGCATCGCCATGGGAATAGAAAGAATCATGACAATAAGCATACCCTTAAGCATAAAAGAAAACTGAAACGGAAGTAGTAATTGATCAATCATGATAATATTACACCCTTTTTTGCCGCATTTATGCGTAAGCGCGCAGCAATATACCCATGTTTAGGAGCAAAAATAAAAGCCAAAACAAATAAAGATGCTTGAAAAAGCACAACAACCCCCCCCGTTTGTGCATTTAAAAAATAACTCACATAAACACCCAAGACACTTGTGAATGTTCCAATTACAACTGCAATAACCAAGATATTCACGAAACGATCACTTAAAAGATAGGCTGTAGCCCCAGGTGTCACAACAAGACAAATGACTAAGAACGCTCCAACGGTTTGCATAGCAGCAACAGTACAAGCAGCAAGTAATGTGAAAAAGAGAATCTTTAAAAACTTTACATTTAATCCAATGGCATGCGCATGCGTTTCATCAAATAACGAAACAAGAAGATCTTTCCATTTCAAAAGCAATATAAGCAACGAAAAAAAGCCGATAAAAGCCAATTGTAGAATATCTGATGAACTAACGGCTAAAATATTTCCCAAAACAATCGTATCAATATTAACAGCCATTGGTTTTAATGATTTGAGAAACAACCCAAAGGCAAAAAAGGAAGAAAAAATGAGCCCAATAATGGTATCTTCTTTCAGCTTTGTCCGGTGGTTAAAAAAGAGCATTGCTGCTGCTGCAAGACCACCAGAAAAAAAAGCGCCGAGTGAAAAAGGTAATCCTAAAAGATAAGCTCCTGCTACACCAGGAACAATTGAATGGGAAAGAGCATCACCAATTAATGACCAACCTTTTAACATCAAAAAAGCTGAAAGAAAGGCACAAACACACCCAACTAATCCAGAAACCCACATTGCATTCACCATATATTGATAGCTCAGTGGCTCAAGCAACCAAGAAATCATGCAACGTGCTCCACTCTTTCAATGTCTTCACAAACTGCAGACTGCTTTCTTCCTATGAAAACATCATTTTTTTTTGTGCTTTGAAGATCAAAAATATGGTGGTGCAAAGACCCTCCAAAGGTTTTCTCCAGATTTTCCTTTGTAAAGATTTTTTCTGTTAACCCAGAAGCTAAAACGGTTCCTTTTATTAAAACTGTATGATCACAAAATTCGCGAACAGAACCCAAATTGTGAGTTGAAACCAAGATCACTGCTCCTTCTTTACGAAGATCTTGTAACAAAGCAATGATTTTATCTTCTGTTGTAACGTCAACCCCTGTAAATGGCTCATCTAATAAAATAGCTTTTGCTTTCTGTGCAAGAGCGCGCGCTAGGAAAACGCGCTTTTTCTGTCCACCAGAAAGTTCTCCAATCTGGCGCTTGGCAAAAGCCAACATATCAACGCGTTCTAAGGCAATACGAACGGCTTCATAATCTTGTGTACGGGCATAGCGAAAGAAATTCATATGACCGTACCGCCCCATCAATACAACATCTTCGACCAAGACAGGAAAATTCCAATCAACATCTTCACTTTGAGGAACATAAGCAATAAGGTTTTTTTTCAAAGCTATATCAACGGGCAAATCAAACATGCGAATTTTTCCCTTTGAGGGGCGTACAAACCCCATAATCGCTTTAAATAACGTTGACTTACCGGATCCATTAACACCAACTAATGCCGTAACAGAACCCTTTGGACTTTCAAAATTTACTTCGCGTAAAGCTGTATGTCCATTACGATAAGTTACCGTTACTCCTTGGGCAAATATTCCAGATTCTGTCATTGGCTTTTTACTCCCTCTAATAAAGCATTGCTAATACGCCCACTCGTGACACGTAATAAATCAATATAAGTGGGTACCTCACCATTTTTCTCACTTAAAGAATCAACATAAAGAACACCACCATATTTAGCCCCTGTTTCTCTGGCAACCTGTTTAGCAGGTGCAGGGGAAATAGTGCTTTCAGAAAAAACTGCATGAATATTGTATTTGCGAACCATATCAATAACATGCTTGACTTGCTGTGGTGTTCCTTGTTGGTCAGCATTGATGGGCCATAAATAAAGTTCTTTTAGATTAAAATCACGCGCCAAATAGCTAAATGCCCCCTCACTGGTCACAAGCCAACGCTTATCTTGCGGTACGGCTTCTAATTCAGCCTTAATTGGATCAATCGTTGCACGAATTTTCTGTTTATAAATTTCAGCATTCTCTTTATAAATAGCAGCATGTTCAGGATCATATTTCACAAAAGCATCGCGAATATTATCAACATAAATCAAAGCAGAGGTTGGTGACATCCAAGCATGAGGATTGGGTTTACCGCTAAAGGGGCCCTCACCAATTTTAATGGGTACAATACCTTTTGAAACAACAACACTTGGAACATCCTTGATATTTTGAAAAAACTTTTCAAACCAAAGCTCTAACTCTAATCCATTCCACAATACAAGGTTAGCTCCCTGGGCACGCATAAGATCGCGTGGGGTGGGTTGATATTCATGAATTTCCGCACCTGGTTTTGTAATGGATTCAACCTCAGCGGCATCACCTGCTACATTGCGTGCCATATCAGCAATGATAGTGAATGTCGTAACAGCTTTAAATTTACCAGCACACAAAGCAAAATTGGGTGTAAAAAAAATAACACTTCCAAAAACTATGCTGAAAAACGTTCTTACGTTCATTGATTCTCTCTTTCCTCTATATGCTTTCTTTTTATTGCAAATAATTTGCATTATCATTTAGCAATAGCAGTTATCTTTTACATTTGCAATGAAGGATTAAGAGAAAAAATAACTTTTCAAGATGTTTAAAAACAGCTTTTTTCATATTGAAAAAATTGATGATTTAAGCAGCTTGTTTTGGTAAGGAGCACCGCTTTCAAGAAGCTCTATCGCTCTTGAATGCCAAATAAAAAGGGAGCACTCAAAAATGCTCCCACTTCATGTAAAATATCTCATAAAAAATGAAAATACTCAGTAGCGCAAATATGCACCTGTCATTTTGGTAACATTATCCACGATCTTTAAGGCAAGCTTTTCTAAATCTTCATCTGTTAGAGTCCGTTCTATGGGCTGAATAGTTACTTCAATCGCAACAGATTTTTTATCTTCGCCAAAGCTTAAATCTTCAAAAATATCAAAAATCTGCACTGAATGAATAAGTTTTTTATCGGCTCCACTTGCCGCACGAATAATAAGAGAAGAGGCAACAGTTTTATCCGCTATAAAGGCAAAATCACGCCGCACCATTTGAAAAGGTGAGAGTTTCAAAGGAGGACGGCTTTTGGTCGTTTTTTTCTTTGATTCTGGAATTCTGTCTAGAAAAATTTCAAAGCCGCATAAAGGGCCACTAACATCTAACTTTTCTAATGTAGCAGGATGAAAAACACCAAAAAAACCAAGAATAATCTTTGATCCAAGTTTTATGACACCTGAACGACCAGGATGATACCAATCGGGCGCTCCTATTTCAATCTGCACTTTCCCAACATCCATATCGCATGCTTCTAAAATAGCTAAAGCATCTGCTTTGGCATCAAAAACATCAACGACGGTTGCATTGCCATTCCAAAAACGACCAGCCCCTTTAAATTGCTCTGTTCCGCGACGAATCCCACTAACAACACGGTGTTGTTTATCAGGGGTATCGCCTTCATAAATATTGGAAACTTCAAACAAAGCAAGATCGGAAAAACCACGATCAGCATTTCTCTGTGCCGCCATAATCAAACCAGGTAAAAGGGAAGGACGCATCATTGACATATCAGCAGCAATAGGATTAACCAATTTAAGCTCTTCTTGACCTCCTCCAAAAGCAAGAGCTTGATTTTCAGAAATAAAAGACCATGTTACCGCTTCTTTCATACCACGTTGCACTAAAGCCAAACGTGTAGCACGTGAACGAATTTGTGCGCATGTTAAAATTTGATCTTTTCCTTCTGCGAAGTTTTCCAAAGGAATAGGTTTAATTTTATCTAGCCCATAAATCCTCATGACTTCTTCCACCAAATCGGCTTTCCCCATAATATCAGGGCGCCATGATGGTACTTTTACTGTAACGACATCTCCTTTTCCTTCAACGAAAAATCCAAGTTTTGTTAAAATAGAGATGACTTTTTCAGGTTCTATTTCCAAATTTGTTAAACGTTTAATTTCAGAAAAAGGAAAAGCGATCTGTTTGATTTCTTGTTGCTGATAGCCAACGATCCTCTTCTTAGATACTTCACCACCACAAAGACGTAAGACCAATTCTGTTGCAATCTCAAGCCCTGTTTCTATAAAAGCCGGATCAACACCTCGTTCAAATCGATAACGTGCATCACTGATAAGACCTAATGCTCTTCCTGTTTGTGCAATGCTTTGCGCATCCCAAAGCGCTGATTCAATAATAACGCGACGTGTTGTCTCATCACAACTCGTTCTTTCACCGCCCATGATACCGGCAATCGAAACAATCCCCTCTTCATCTGCAATGGCACAATTCTTAGCGCCCAAATGATAGATTTTTCCGTTCAGTGCTTGAAGCTGTTCTCCCTCACGAGCACAACGTACACACAAATTACCTTTAATTTTATCTGCATCAAAAACATGGAGTGGACGACCAAGGTCAAAACTTATGTAATTGGTCATATCAACAAGCGCATTAATCGGTCTCAAACCAATTGCATTCAAACGCTGTTGCATCCACTGAGGTGATGCACCATTTTGAACATTGCGCACTTCACGCCAAGCAAAACCTAAACATAATGATGAATCTTGCGAAAAATCTAATGAAACATCGAGAGGTGTTTCAAAGGAAGGCTCAAATTTTGACAAGGATAATTCTTTTAATTTTCCCATTCCAGCGGCAGCAAGATCACGGGCAATACCACGAACACCTGTACAATCAGAGCGATTGGGGGTCAAACCAATATCAATGATCGGATCATCTAAACCAGCATAAGTTGCAAATGAATCTCCAATAGGTGCATCTTCTGGAAGTTCGATAATCCCGTCATGTTCATTTGATAATTCAAGCTCCGCTTGCGAACACATCATCCCAAAACTTTCAACACCGCGGATTTTTCCTACAGATAATGTCACATCGAGTCCTGAAATATAAGTGCCTGGTAGTGCCAGAACACCAACAAGACCTGCACGCGCATTTGGTGCTCCACAGACAACTTGAACAGGTGTAGAAGTCCCTGTATCGACGGACAGAATCTGGAGTTTATCTGCATCAGGATGCTTTATTGCTGTTAAAACTTTTGCAATCACAAAACCTTTTAAAGAAGACCGATCATCAACGTAATCAACCTCAAGACCTATAGCTGTTAGTTTCTCACAAATTTCATCCAAAGATGCACTTGTCTCTAAGTGATCTTTTAACCACGATAATGTAAATTTCATTTTAAAACCTCACATGAAAGCGATGACTAAGATCACATATTTCTATTAGGAAAAAAAGCAGGCATATCAAAGCAACGAAAGCCATAATGGTCTAACCAACGCAGATCAGCATCAAAAAAAGCTCGTAAATCAGGCATACCGTATTTCAACATGGCAATACGATCAATGCCCATTCCCCATGCAAAGCCTTGATATTCATCGGGATCTAAACCAACATTTTTCAACACATGAGGATGCACCATTCCGCATCCTAAAATTTCCAACCAATCCTGTCCTTCTCCGAACTTTACTTCTGAACCAGAACGATCACATTGAATATCCACTTCCATAGATGGTTCGGTAAAAGGGAAAAAAGAGGGACGAAAACGCATTTTTACAGAGGGAACTTCAAAAAATTCTTTACAAAAGGTTTCATGTAGCCACATCATATGGGCAATGGTGGAGGTTTTATCAATGACAAGACCTTCTACCTGATGGAACATGGGCGAATGCGTCGCATCCGAATCCATGCGGTAAGTTTTTCCAGGAATAATGATCCGTATCGGTGCTTTTTGTTTTTCTAGTGTGCGAATTTGTACGGGTGATGTATGGGTCCGCAATAATTTTCGTTCTCCCATTTTATCGACATCAAAAAAGAAGGTATCATGCATTTCGCGTGCTGGATGCCCTTCAGGAAAATTCAATGCCGTAAAATTATAATAATCTGTTTCAATATCAGGTCCCTCTGCAAGAGAAAAACCCAACTTCGTATAAATGGCAATAATTTCCTCAATCACCTGTGAAATAGGATGAATGCGTCCCCGTTCTATAGGTGAAGAGCGAACAGGCAAGGTAACATCAACCGTTTCACGAGAAAGACGGGCATCCATTGCCTGTCTTTTCAGAAGATCACGCTTTTGCGCCCATAATTCTAAAATACGATTTTTTAATCCATTAAGAACTGGTCCAACTTTATGGCGCTCGCTAGCATCCATCTTCCCTAATGCTTTTAATTTTTCAGAGATGCTACCTTTTTTACCCAATGCTGCAATACGCACTGCTTCAAGTGCCTGTTCATCACCCGCTGCCTCTAAGGCTAAACAAATTTCTTGTTCCAGACGCTCAATATCGTTCATATTTTTGCCTATTTTTTTAATAAAAAAAACCCGCACTCGCAACAGCCAGCACGGGACCTCGAATAAATAAATGCTTTAAGAGAACACGACTGGCTTACTTGACAGCGCCTTCAAAAGCATTAGGTGTCGTATTTTTTAAATATTCCAAAGCCTTTTTTGCCGAAGCTACTAAAGCAGAAAATGCTTCTGCTTCGTGGATTGCTATATCTGAAAGAACCTTACGATCAACCTCAATACCGGCTTTTGATAAGCCATCAATAAAACGTCCATAAGTTAAACCTTCTGCGCGAACAGCCGCATTAATTCTCTGAATCCACAAAGCACGGAAAGTACGTTTCCTATTTTTGCGATCACGATAAGCGTATTGCTTTGAACGATCAACTGCTGCTTTAGCTGCACGAATGGTATTTTTACGACGACCGTAAAAACCTTCAGCCTGTTTAAGAACTTTTTTGTGCTTAGCGTGTGCTGTCACACCTCTTTTCACACGTGCCATATTATAATCTCCTCAAAATCAAAAGCGTAAGGTTTAAACACCATTCGGCAAATAATGCTGAACGACTTTTTTAGCATCTTGTTCACACAAAACCATTGTCCCACGTGCATCGCGAATAAATTTATTCGAACGCTTAATCATACCGTGGCGCTTACCGGCAGCTGCTACTTTAATTTTGCCTGACGCAGTGATTTTAAACCGCTTTTTAGCGGATGATTTGGTCTTCATCTTGGGCATTTTGCTACTCCGTACATTAATTTATTCAATCAAATATTTTATTCACTCAAGCGGACCAACGCTTGAACAAGCATTTAAACAGCCACGGCATGCCCTGCCGGGCGGTTCTAATAGTGTTTCCATAAGCCACTATACACAAAATAGCAAGACCGTATTACAAAAAAATCGGAGCTCCATTGCCTTGAAGCTCAACTAAAGGTGCCGGAATAGCATTTGTTTTGATAGCTGCTTTACATAGATCAGCAATAATGCATTGCCTACATTGTGCTTTACGTGCTTGGCAAACATAGCGTCCATGTAAAATAAGCCAATGATGTGCATGACGAAGATAATGGATTGGTATAATCTTTAATAATTTCTTCTCAACAATCTCTGGTGTTTTGCCAGGCGCTAAACCAAGACGATTGCTTAAGCGAAAAATATGTGTATCTACTGCCAATGTAGGCTGACCAAAAGCAACATTCAAAACAACATTAGCTGTTTTGCGCCCCACTCCAGGAAGGGACATAAGTGCTTCACGCGTATCAGGTACTTGACCGCCATAACAATCAATTAAACAGTTGCAAAGTGCATAAACATTGCGTGCTTTTGCTCGCCAAAGACCAATTGAACGGATATAATGTGCTATTTCTTCCTCTCCTAATGCAACCATTTTTTCCGGTTGATCAGCAAGGCGAAATAATTCTTTTGTCGCTTTATTAACGCTTACATCTGTCGCTTGAGCCGAAAGCACAACGGCAACCAAAAGCGTAAAAATATTTGTATAGATAAGATCACTCTTAGGCGCTGGGCGTTGCACAGAAAAACGGCGAAATATTTCTGCAATTTCATTTTCATTATATAATATACCAGATAAATTTCGCACGTTTGACAATTTTATGGTACTTTGAGGCATTGAACTCTCTTAAATCTTCTCTCTTGAAGTTATCATTCACGCTCGCCATATGAGAGGAATGCAGCGAACACTTTTATAGAGTTTGGTCAAGTAAAGCCGTTTTAAAGAGGATACTCATGAATGACACATGTGACACCTTTCTCCAATCCCTTCCTTTTAGGGTTTGAAACCGTAGAAAAAATATTGCAACGTATCGGTAAAGCTGATGAGGCTTACCCAGCCTATAACATTGAACGTTTGCATAAAAATGATGATGCAAATCATATCCGCATAACTTTGGCTGTTGCTGGATTTAAGATTAACCATCTTAATATTTTGCTCGATGATAATCAATTGGTTATTCATGGTAAACAAACAGATAACCAAAATCATCAATATTTATATCGCGGTATAGCTGCGCGACAATTCCAGCGAACCTTTGTTCTCGCGGAAGGGATGCATGTTACAAATGCAGAGTTGAAAAATGGTCTTTTATCAATTAATCTGTATCAACCAAAGTTAAAAAAAGAAATAAAACAGATTCCAATTAAAGTCAGTAGTGGTGAGTCATAAAAGTTAAGGCGTAAAGGAACAGTGAAATGGGAGAACATAAACAGAACTTGTCGTTTCAGAACACATCCTACTCTGATGCGGGACAGATTGCCTATTTAAAAAAAGTTTGTACAGATGATTTGGCTAAAAATTTTCCAGATCTTCCACCAATGACCCCAGGAATTACGATATGGGCTCTCTTTGGTGAAACAGGTTATCCTATCATTTTATCCGATGAGCGTTCTATCGCTCTTGCTGGAGCCAATGAGCATGAACTACAAATTGTAACTCTGCACTAGATTACCTTACGAGAAAACGCTGTACTCTTTGTAAATTCTATCTGTTTTTTCGTAAAGGGTGTAATGTGAGTTATAATGAGATAAGTATTGGTTTATATTCATAATTAATTTTTTACAACTGGAATGAGAGTCCCGAATATCATAAGGTTCTCTCATTTTAGATCCTCTTGTATTAAAACAATTAAAGTCACTTGCTTGTATGTCACACGCAGGGAAAGCCGTTTAGATAAAAACGCTTGAAGGAAGGAATAAAAATATCTCTTGTTAATTGTCTTAATTACCAAGGATGTTCGCAATATTGGGGATGAGAAAAATGTATGATGGTGTCAGTTTGCTTCTTCATAAGTGTGAAGATGTTCCCTATAGATTTATATTATTCACGGGGATTTTTATACCATTCATAGGCGCTATCGTGAAATAGGTTCGAGTGTGCATTGAAAGATGTAAAGCTGAATTGTAAGGAGATGATAGATTTTTACCATGATGCCTTTATACTCTTTCCAAATTAGGCTGTCTTCTTGTTCCAGAAATTACGCAAACAGATAGATGCAATATACTTACCAAATCTTGCATACAAAAATCTGGAACAGTTCGTGCCACACTGAAGCGTTTTGATATTTGTCTCAAACGTGGAATTGCACAGGGATTAGATGTTGATTAACAGGTAATAAGAAAAACAAAGGCTTTACGAAAAAGTTTATGCAGAGCTTTTAATTTTGTGCTTCAAATGCCTCAGTACAAGGTATTTTTCTCTTTTGAATATTAAAGCTCTTGTTTTTATAATGAAGTTACAGCACAACAAGCAAAATGGAATTATTTGAGGGGAAAAAAATAATGCCTTCTTACCGTTCAAGAATATCGACCCACGGGCGTAATATGGCAGGAGCCCGCGGGCTTTGGCGTGCAACAGGGATGAAAGATACTGATTTTGGTAAACCCATTATTGCGATTGCGAATTCTTTTACACAATTTGTACCAGGGCATGTCCATTTAAAAGATCTTGGGCAATTAGTCGCACAACAGATAGCAGTTGCCGGTGGTGTTGCGAAAGAATTTAATACCATTGCTGTAGATGATGGAATTGCGATGGGGCACGATGGAATGCTCTATTCTTTGCCCTCACGTGAAATCATTGCTGATTCTGTAGAGTACATGGTTAATGCACATTGTGCGGATGCACTTGTCTGTATTTCTAATTGTGACAAAATTACGCCTGGTATGTTAATGGCTGCTTTACGGTTGAATATTCCGACAATCTTTGTTTCCGGCGGTCCTATGGAAGCAGGTAAGATTAAATGGAAGGATCAAGATCTAAGGGTTGATTTGGTCGATGCCATGGTCGCAGCAGCTTCAGAACAGAATTCAGAAGAAGAAGTTGCTGAAATGGAGCGTGCTGCTTGTCCTACATGTGGTTCTTGTTCAGGAATGTTTACAGCCAACTCCATGAATTGCTTAACGGAAGCATTGGGGCTTTCGCTTCCCGGAAATGGATCAATGTTAGCAACACATGCAGATCGACGGATGCTTTTTGAAGAAGCTGGAAAACAGATTGTTGCATTGGTTAAACGTTATTATGAAAAAGATGATGAAACAGTCTTGCCGCGCTCTATTGCTTCACGCAAGGCTTTTGAAAATGCAATGACCGTTGATATTGCTATGGGGGGATCAACCAATACAGTATTGCATCTTTTAGCCGCGGCGCAAGAAGGTGAGGTGGATTTTACCATGACGGATATTGATCATCTTTCACGTCGTGTTCCTGTTTTATGTAAAGTTGCTCCTGCTGTCGCGAATGTACATATGGAAGATGTTCATCGCGCTGGTGGTATTATGGGGCTTTTAGGTGAACTGGATGCGGCAGGACTCATTGATACGTCAACTTATACGGTTCACGCAAAAACAATGAAAGAAGCTCTTTACCGTTGGGATGTGAAACAAACTAATGAACCAACAGTTCGTACATTTTATCGTGCTGCTCCTGGTGGTATTCCAACACAGACAGCTTTTAGCCAATCTTGTCGCTATGAGACCCTTGATCTTGATCGTGAAAAAGGTGTGATTCGCGATAGGGAACATGCATATTCACAAGATGGAGGATTGGCAGTTCTTTATGGAAATCTTGCAAAAGATGGCTGCATTGTAAAAACAGCAGGCGTTGATCAATCAATTTTAACTTTTAAAGGTCCGGCAAGAATTTTTGAAAGCCAAGATTCAGCTGTTTCAGCTATATTAACTGATAAGATTAAAATAGGTGAAATTGTTTTAATCCGTTATGAAGGTCCACGTGGTGGACCTGGAATGCAAGAAATGCTTTATCCAACAAGTTATCTCAAATCTAAAGGATTGGGCAAGGTTTGTGCACTTGTTACGGATGGACGTTTTTCAGGGGGAAGTTCAGGGCTCTCGATAGGACATATTTCACCAGAAGCTGCTGAAGGAGGAGAAATTGCGTTGGTGGAGGAGGGGGATATCATAGAAATTGATATTCCAAATCGTAGAATTCATATGTTGGTGGATGACGTTGAGATGAAGCAGCGCCGTGCTAAGATGGAAGCAAAAGGAAAAGGTGCTTGGCAACCGATAGAGAAGCGTCAGCGTAAAGTTTCAAAGGCTCTCAAAGCCTATGCAGCGATGACCACATCTGCTGCAAAGGGTGCAGTACGTAATATTTGATGAGATGAATGACGCGTCTTATAAAAGAGAGATAGTATTCTGATTTTTTGCATCTTTTACACGATATTCTAAGCTAATTATTTTATGAGCTTATCAGAATATTTCGAGTCATGATCAGTATGATTAAAAAGCTATCAATACAACTAAAAGCTGCTGCGGATTGCTTATTTTAGCAGCTATGTAAGACAGATAAAGATAGATATGGTATGATTACGTTTCATATCATATTTCAATTTTATACGAAATTACGATTTCCTGTTCTTATATTTATGAAAGATATTTATTGTACTGGTGGCATTATCTTGTTGTACCGTAAAAACACTGTCATTTAGAGCTGTGATATACGGCATCCTACTTAATATATTTAGTGTGTGGTGAATATTCTTAAACTTGTTTATCAAACTTTGAGTTTAAGTGAATCACATGACTAGGAAGTCAAGGTAAATCCCTTAGAATCTGGACTGTTTGCAGACTTGATTCGAATGAAAATCCTTATCCTTTGAGGTGCGGGAAGGAGTTCAAAGGATGTTTAGGAAAATAAAATGCTGCTGTGATATATCTGATTATATGATTCATATGAAAACAGTAAAAGAGCTCTTTATAACTTAAAATGTGAAGAAAATGCGAGACCCATTATCTGTGAAGTTATTATGCAAAATATGGAGTGGCATCCCAACACCGACAGCTTTAAACTAAAACTGTTGCTATGATAACAATAATATTGATTGTGAAAAAGCATAATTCATTAAATGTTGTGTATTTGCAAGGTGGAGGAGATTTCATGACAATCTTTGCAAAAAACGACTATCTTGTAAAAATAGTCGATATTGACAAATTTTTTGTATACGGGCCAATGTTGATCTAAGGAAATATGAAATATAATGCATAGGATTTTGCCTCTATATGCATTACACTTATCAAAATATATTGTGTAGAAAAGCGATGGGAATACGGTAAACAACAGTTTGTGCTGTGGCATATCAAAAAGGGATACTTTATCTCCTATTAAGAAAGCTTTTTAATAAAAAATAACATCCGTTTTCTATAAAGGGTTACTCTTTTCAAGTTGTTTGAGGTGGTAAATTGCTTCTAAAGCTTGTTTAGGAGAGAGTTCGTCGGGATGGATATTTTTTAAAGCTTCGTGAAGTACACAATGTTTGTTTCTTGCTTCATTGACGGGAGATGTTGCTTTAAGAGAAAAGAGTGGTAAATCATCAATGAGTTTATGTCCTTTTCCAGCCATTTCACCTTGTTCTAATTGATGGAGTACATCTGTTGCTCGTGTAATAACGGCTGGGGGAAGTCCAGCAAGCTTTGCGACTTGTACACCATAGGAACGGTCAGCAGCTCCTGGTGTGACCTCATGAAGAAAAACTACATCACCATCCCAATTTTTGACTTTCATGGTTACATTATGCAGTCTGTCAAGTTTTTCGGTAAGTGCGGTCATTTCATGAAAATGGGTAGCGAGAATAGCACGACAATGGTTAACCTCATGGAGATATTCAACGGCAGCCCAAGCAATAGAAAGTCCATCAAAAGTTGATGTCCCACGCCCTATTTCATCAAGAATAACAAGGGAATGGTGGCTAGCATGATTGAGAATCGTTGCTGTTTCAACCATTTCCATCATAAAGGTTGAGCGCCCCCGTGCAAGATCATCGGAAGCCCCGACACGACTAAACAGGCGATCAACGACACCAATATGTGCTGAAGTCGCTGGAACGAAGGACCCCATTTGCGCCATAATAGCAATGAGAGCATTTTGCCGCAAAAAAGTTGATTTTCCTCCCATATTAGGCCCTGTCAACAGCCAGATTGCTGCATATTGCTGATTTTCTTGCACAGAGAGATCACAATTATTGGCAATAAAAGGTTCTGCTGCTTGTTTGCGGAGTGCTTGCTCGACGACAGGATGGCGTCCTGCTGTGATATGAAAGGTAAGTGAAAGATCAATTTTAGGTCGGCAATAGCCTTGTTCTTCAGCAAGATATGCTAAGGCGACAGAGACATCTAAAATAGCAAGTGCTTCAGAGGCTTTACGAATAAAATCAACTTGTTCGGTAATTTCCTGAACGAGAATATCAAAAATCTCTAGTTCAAGTGTCAATGCGTGATTGGCAGCATGGGCAATACGGCTTTCAAGGTCAGCAAGCTCTGTTGTCGTAAAACGCATAGCGTTTGCCATTGTTTGCCGATGAATAAAACGTGCTTTAGCTTGTGGATTATTTGTAAGAGCAGATGCTTGTGTACTGGTTACTTCAATGAAATAACCTAGAATATTATTATGCTTTATTTTAAGAGTCTTAATATCTGTTTCTTGGGCATATTGCGCTTGAAGTTCAGCAATGACACGGCGCGATTCATCACGTAAAGCACGCATTTCATCGAGCTCTTTATGATAATTTGAACGAATAAAACCACCATCACGTTTAAGGAGTGGGAGATCATCAGCTAATGTTTGTTCTAAATGAAAGTACAACGCTGTGGGTAAGTTTGAGAATACCTGTTGTACATCACTTATTTCTTGAGGCAGAAGCTCATTATTAAGAAGTTGATGCAATTCACGAATGATTTCAAAGCCGCGCTGAATTGTTGCCATATCACGGGGACCTCCTCGTCCAAGAGCCAAACGTGAAACGGCGCGAGGCATATCTGGTCCCCCTTTTAAAATAAGCTTTATCGCTTCTGCAAGAGAAGGATTACGTAGAAAAAAATCGATAGAATCCAAACGCGTATCAATAGCTGAAGGAGTGGTGAGGGGAGCAATAAGGCGATCGATGAGAAGGCGTGATCCTCCTCCTGTTACAGTGCGATCAATAGCTTTTAATAAACTTCCATCCCGTTGACCTGATGTCGTACGAATAAGTTCAAGGCTTAATCTGGTTGCGGCATCAATAAAAAGAGTCGCATTTTCATTTTGGCGCTCAGGCTGCATGAGGGGAGGACGATGCGTTATTTGTGTTTTTTCGATATAACGAATAGCAGCTACAATTGCAGAGAGTTCGGAACGTGAATAATCGGCAACACCTTCAAGAGTTGAGAGTTTAAAATAATTGCAAATATCGCGTTCAGCGGTTAGTGCATCAAAGAGACAAGCAGGTTGAGGTGAAATGATACGATCAAGAACATTAAAAAGTGATTTGTGAGATTTATCATGAAAGAATGAATCAGCAACAATGATTTCTTGTGGATCCACACGCATAATATCTGCTAAAAGTTTTTCTTGGCGGCTTTCTGTTACACGAAATATGCCTGTTGAGATATCAATCCAAGAAAGAGCAAATTCCTCTCCATCGCTAGTTTTTATACGAGAAAGTGTCATCAAATAATTTGCGCGTGTTGGATCAAGGAGTTTTTCTTCTGTTATCGTTCCAGGTGTTACAAGGCGAACAACATCACGCCGAACAACAGATTTTGAGCCACGTTTTTTTGCTTCAGCAGGATCTTCTATTTGCTCACACACAGCAACTCGGTAACCACAAGCAATCAGTTTTTGTAAATAATCATCAGCAGCATGAACGGGAACACCGCACATAGGAATATCTTGTCCTAAATGTTTTCCGCGTGCTGTGAGTGTGATTCCTAAAGCCTGAGCAGCTTCAATCGCATCATTAAAAAATAATTCATAAAAATCCCCCATTCGGTAAAAGAGAAGGGAATCATGATGGACGGCTTTGATTTCTATGTACTGCTCCATCATAGGTGTCAGACGTTCTTGAGAGGAAGCAGATGAGGAGACAGGCTGTGGAGTTAAATTATTTTTATGGTTGTCTTTTTTATCCATTTGTACGAGGCCTGTTTCCTTTAAGTGAAGTTTTTACTCTTTTTTGTTTACTTCAATATCTATTTATCTCTAAATTGCAACGCATCATCAGATTTGCTAAGGCAAGAATAGCGATTTCTAATATATGAATCAAATTTAATGACTATACGCATTATCAAGCAAAATTTACACTGTTTTTGGAGAAAATAAAGTGAGATGAAAGAGAGCGAGCAGGATCAGAAAATGTCTCAAACTGGTTACAGTGCGAGCGAACGAGAAGCTCTAGATTTTCATAGTCGTGGTCGACCAGGAAAGCTTGAGATTGTTGCAACAAAGTCTATGGCAACACAGCATGATTTAGCGCTTGCTTATTCACCAGGTGTTGCAGTTCCAGTTAAAGCAATTGCTCAAAATCCAGCGTTAGCTTATGATTATACAGCAAAAGGAAATCTTGTTGCTGTTATTTCAAATGGTACAGCTATTTTAGGGTTAGGCAACTTAGGAGCTCTTGCCTCTAAGCCGGTCATGGAAGGCAAAGCAGTGCTGTTTAAGCGTTTTGCGGATATTGATTCCATTGATTTAGAAATTGATATAAACGATACAGAAAGTTTTATCAATTTGGTGCGTCATTTAGAACCTTCTTTTGGTGGAATTAATCTTGAAGACATTAAGGCGCCAGAGTGCTTTATGATTGAAAGCCGCCTACGCGAGGTGATGAATATACCTGTTTTTCACGACGATCAACATGGTACAGCAATTATTGTTGCTGCCGGTGTTCTCAATGCTTTGACTTTAACAGGGCGTGATATGCAAAATACGCGGTTAGTCTGTAATGGTGCTGGTTCTGCAGGAATTGCTTGTATTGAACTGATTAAAGCGATGGGCTTTCGTTCTGAAAATATCATATTATGTGATACAAAGGGTGTGGTCTATGAAGGACGCAAAGAGGGAATGAATCAGTGGAAATCTGCGCATGCTATTCCAACAGATAAACGTACGCTTATAGAAGCAATGGAAGGTGCAGATATATTTTTTGGGGTTTCTGCTAAAGGTGCTCTTACTCCTGAAATGGTAAGATCTATGGCACCACAGCCGATCATTTTTGCTATGGCTAATCCTGATCCAGAAATTACGCCGGAAGAGGTTATGCAAGTGCGTCATGATGCCATTGTTGCAACAGGGCGTTCCGATTATCCAAATCAGATTAATAATGTTCTCTGCTTTCCTTATATATTTCGTGGTGCACTTGATGTGCGTGCAAGAGTTATTAATGAAGAAATGAAGATTGCTGCGGCAAAGGCTCTTGCCAATTTAGCGCATGAAGAAGTGCCTGACAGCGTTGCGGAAGCTTATCGTGGAAAGCGATTAAAATTTGGTCCTAATTATATCATCCCTGTTCCTTTTGATCCACGTTTATTGACGGTTGTTTCAATAGCGGTAGCAAAAGCAGCAATGGAAAGCGGTGTTGCGCAAAAGAACATAGATGATTTAGAGGCCTATGAGCGCGATTTGAATGCGAGACGTGATCCTACTTCTTCGATGATGCGTGGGGTTTATAACCATGTTCGTCAAGCACCAAAACAAATTGTCTTTGCAGAAGGTGAAGAAGAGCAAGTTATGCGGGCAGCCGTTTCCTATGTTCATCAAAAATTAGGACAAGCGATTTTGGTTGGTCGTGAAGAGCAAGTAAGAGAAACAGCTGTTATCGCTGGAATTGATCTGGAGCGTGAAGGTATTTCTATTATGAATGCTAAGCTTTCTTGCCGTACAGATGCTTATGCGAATTATCTTTATAAAAAGATGCAGCGTCAAGGTTGGCTGTTGCGTGATTGTCATCGTCGTATCAATAATGATCGCAATTATTTTGCTGCGTGTATGGTGGCACTAGGAGATGCTGATGCAATGGTTACAGGGGTGACACGCAATTATGAAACAGCGCTGATCGACATACGTCGTGCAATTGATGAAAAACCAAAAGAACGATTGATTGGTATCTCAATGGCCATTTGCCGAGGACGAACTGTGTTTATTACGGATACAGCTGTTTATGAAAATCCTAATGCTGAAGAACTTGCGGATATAGCGGAACAAACCGCTTCATTTGTACGTGGATTTGGATATCAACCACGGGTAGCATTTTTAGCATTTTCTACGTTTGGTTATATGAAAGGGCAAATCACACAGCAAATTCAGGATGCGATTAATATTTTGCATGAACGCAAGGTTGATTTTGAGTTTGACGGAGAAATGAGCGCCGATGTAGCACTCAATTCCAAATTGATGCAGCAATATCCATTTATGGGATTAACAGAGCCCGCTAACATTTTGGTTATGCCTGGATATCACGCGTCTTCCATTGCAAGCAAAATGTTACAAGAACTTGGTGGAGCAACCATCATTGGTCCTATTTTAATTGGATTGGAAAAATCTGTCCAAATTGTACCGTTTAGTGGAAACGATACAGATGTTGTCAATATCGCAATGCTTGCGGCTTATCATGCCGCAAAAGTCGTCTAAAGGAAAAAAGCCCCTAATATACTAATAATATATCAAGGGGCTTTATGATAGCAAAAGAATAAATTTTTTAAGAGGGTTGTATTTGATTGTCTTTTTGTTCTTCAGCGAGACGCTTTTGGAAGAGGGCTGCAAAATCAATAGGATCAATCCATAAAGGTGGAAAACCACCATTTTGAGTAGCATCAGATATAATTTGGCGGGCAAATGGAAATAAAAGACGGGGACATTCAATAAAGACCAATGGCATAACATGTTCTTGTGGAATGTTTTCAAGGTGGAAAACACCACCGTAAATCAGTTCTACATGAAATAAGATTTCAGTATTATCATTGGCTTTGACGGAGAGAGACAAAACGACATCATAATTGTCATCACCAATTGGGTTAGCATTGACGTTAATATTGATATCAATTTGTGGTGATTTTTCACGTGTACGCAATGAACGAGGAGCACCTGGGTTTTCGAATGATAAATCTTTTAAATACTGAGTTAATACAGCAAAAACCGGCTCTCCACCACTGTTATTCATTTCATCTTCGGCCATACGACGAACCTCTCTCATTATAATATGTATATTTATTTTAGATCTAAAGACAAAATTGGTTATCACGCCTTGCAAAAGGTTGCAAGAAATGCGCTCTTTATCTTGAATATTTTTTTAGTTTGTTACAAATTTTTTAGGCATTTCAATGGTTATCATCATTTTTGCGCCATGGAGATTCTGTCGTATCATAAGTTGTGTAATCTTCTGCATTAAGATCAATTATTTTTTCAGCATCATTTTTTCTTTTAGTATTGAGATTCATTTTGTTTTGTAATGATGTAAAGAAATGCCAAACAACAGAGCGAATTGGTTTAATAAGAAGTAATATTCCCAAGAGATCACTTACAAAGCCAGGAAGAATAAGTAAAATTGCACTAAACATAATGAAAACATCATTAATAATATTATTCTCTAATGTGCGTCCTTGGATAAGTTCAGTTTGTATGTTTTTTAAAAGGCTAAACCCTTGAACTCGCAATAAAACAACCCCAACTATGGTTGTGAGAATAACCAAACTCAAAGTTGCCAAAATACCAATTTCTTGACCAACAAAGATAAAACCAGCGATCTCGATTAAAAGAATGCAAAGAAAGATAACAACAAAAAAACGAGGATTTGTAGAATAAAGTTTTATCACATGCAAATTTCCTTCTGAATGAGGTGGGGAGAAATTCTTAAGAGCACTCCATTTAATATAAAATCTATAAAAATATTTGAATGATAGGATTCCTTATTTTACATATTTATTGATAAATGGTATTGACTGCAATGTTTATTAGAGATTTAAGCTTTGGAGATTGACAGCGCCCATGGAATTTGACGTTATACTTGTCATAGCTCTTGTTGTTATGGTTGTTATTTTTGTGCAACTCCGTAATGTATTAGGGAAACGAATTGGGTTTGAAAAGCCCCCCTTTGATCCTTATTCGCGTCGTTCTAAAAAACAGGTTGAAGCAGAAACGGCTGATAATATTGTTTCGTTCCCTCATCAGAAAAATTCACAAAAAGACGACTTTAGTGAAATTGATAAAATTTCACCGGAGGGGAGTATTTTGAATAAAAATTTGCGGGAATTGCATAAAATTGATCCTCAATTTTCTCCTCAATTTTTTATAAAAGGTGCACAAATTGCTTATGAAATGATTGTAACAGCTTTTGCCAAAGGTGATCGCAATCAACTTAGAAGCTTGCTTTGTCAGGATGTTTTTGAGAGCTTTTGTACGGCTATTGAGCAACGAGAAAAAAATAAAGAGAGAATAGAGTTCACTTTTGTTGGAATTAATAAGATCGAATTTGTTGCGGCGGCAATACAAGAAAAGGATGAACTTCTAACGATACGTATTGTCAGTGAGATGATTTCTGTTACTTATAATGAACAGGGTGAGCGTATAGACGGTGATCCTGATGCTATTGTAGAAATCAGGGATATTTGGACTTTCGTTCGCAATAGTTTATCGTCAGATCCAAACTGGAAGCTTTTTGCTACAGAAAATGAAAATTAAAATACTTATTGTTTTTCTTCCATAAGCATTCAATGATTTATGAGAAATTAAAATGTCCTCAAGTAAATGGAGACAAAAAAGAGATTTATTGGCTTCACAGGATCGCCTTTTATGGGAGATGGTTTGTCGTACGATAACACCGCTTCACGGGAAGAGGCTCTCTTCTGCTTCAGAAACTATTGCAAATATTAATGATAAAAAACAGCCTATAACTCAAATCTCCTCATTGTCTCAGGAAAATCAACAACCCTCGACATTTATTAAAAGAGAAAAGAGGGCAGTTACACAAGTACAAAAGATTCATTTCTTTGATCATGTTGCACATCGTAAAATTTCCCAAGGTCGTTATCCTCTTGAGGCGCGCCTTGATCTCCACGGTTATATGCAGGAAGAAGCTTATTTTTTCTTAAAAAAATTTCTACAATCCTCTCAGCAGAGAGGATTGCGTTATGTCCTTGTGATTACAGGAAAAGGACGATCTGTTGGGAGCGATGGAGCTTTGTATAGATTTGTTCCGTATTGGTTATCAACACCAGCTTTTCGATATTATGTCCATGCGTTTGAGCAAGCAGCGCGTCAGCATGGCGGAGAAGGTGCACTTTATGTTTGGTTGCGCCGTTTCGTGTCGGGAAAAGGAAAGTGATGTTATTGTGGTCGTTCTAGGTTTAATATTTATTTATAAGTAATAATTCATAGTTTTCGTATATTTCGTAAGAGCCTTGAATACAATATCCCCTTATTTATAATTTTTTATAAAAAATTATAAATATATCATTTTACATTCTACGTATTGCTTCACGCTTTTGTTTATCGCATTCTTTAATGGGGCACATCCCTCACGCAAAACAGAATGACATTGGATTGCATATATGCACAGGCTTGTTTTAAAGAAACATTTCTCAACGCACCCAAGCCTATTTTGCGACGGCATCTGTGAAGGGTATAACGATAAATCCATTAAGACTCTTATTTTTATGCTTAATAAAAGAGCAAGCTGGCATCATCACACACTTTGCTAGCTCCCAATGTTGCAACAACTCTTGAAGCTCTTGGCACTTGAAAGCATTTGTAGAAGGCATGCTTTTCTTTAAGTGTTTTTACTCTCCCCAGTTCTCATTTCATTCGTGACGCCCAAACGAAAGATTTTGATTGATTCAATATAAGAGGGCTTGAAATGAAAGAGATATTGATGGATCTTATTTAGGGTGCAACGCGATAAATTGTTTTTATAAACCACAGCATTACTCTATTAAATACACGAAGAATAAAAACATGAGAAATTGTCTTATTCAAAAGATGTTGCTATGGATAGTGTTAGAAGTAGTACAACTAAATTAAAGAGAATCTTGGAAATAAACAGGAATATAACTTTACAACACATAATTGTGCAATAGCACAAAAGATACAATTTCGTTGAATAGTTTCATGAAGAAATTTTTTCACTCATTAAAAGCTTTATTAAATTTCTTTCTCATAATAATTCGATAATTAAAATTTCATAACGAAGCGCAGAAGGTGTAGAATATGAGATTCAATCGAGGATATTACACTCTTATCCGACGTCTTTCAGATATTGGTTGAAATGCTAACTTAGCATGAAAGGCACAATAGGGGCTATTTTCATCAGAATCTGCACCACAAAAATGAAAATCTGCTGATAATGGATCGCCAACCGGCCATCTACATGTATTTTCACTCAATTGTAAAAGATTAAGTTGACGTGATATAGGCACAACTACATTGGATTTTGTGGACATATCAACTTCTTTTATATCTTCCGCTACAAATTCTGTCTTTAAAGCTGTTTCTTCAATACTTACAGATGATGTGTTCATTGGCGATACCGTGGATGTGTTGCGACGCACACGTGGAGATGATGGGCTGCTTCCCACGGGGTTTTTTTGCGTACGCGCACTTCCTTGTGCTGTTTTACCGCGTCCTGGCAACTTTAATCGGTGTACTTTTCCGATGACTGCGTTTCTGCTGACCCCACCTAATTGAGCAGCAATTTGACTTGCACTTAACCCTTCACTCCAAAGCTTTTTAAGAAGCTCAACGCGTTCACATGTCCAACCCATACCAGCACTCCATTCCGATTACGTCACTAAGATGCTATCCCCCTTTGCATCTTCAAATGTTTTAATAATATTCTCACTACGCTGAATGAAAGAATTTTACACTCTAAGCGAGCATAAGAAAATCATCCAACCTGTGGACTTACAAACTAAAACACATCATCTTGCTTATTATATTATAAATTACAATATGCACTCACTCTATGACAAGAGTCTTTACCTCTTGAAGAGTTTATTTAGAATGTTTTCCCCAACTTGCAAATCAATCATAGGTTAAACTTTCACTTTTGTTTAAGGCTTTTTCCCAAAATGCTTATTTGTAGAACCTTCATTGACTTTTTTTCAATTGGTGTAATGATCTATTCCATAGGTGTAATCATTAATCGTAATGAAATGTTGAAAGCACCGTAACAAAATGTACCATGTTGTTTTATTTGTAGTGTTGCTTTGTATATATATTGAAAAGGTTAAAATATAAAGGAAATTATGATGGATGCCGTCTCTATACAACCACTTTATGAATGCTTCGCACGACGAGATTTGCATTTTGAACAGGGGCATGGTGTATGGCTTATTTCCGATAAGGGAGAACATTATCTTGATTTCACATCTGGCATTGCTGTTAATGCATTAGGGTATTCACATCCAAAATTGGTTGATACGCTTAAAATGCAAGCTGAAAAACTTTGGCATGTTTCTAATATTTTTCAATCCCCTGAACAAGCAGCTCTTGCCACGCGGCTTTGTGCAAATAGTTTTGCGGATAAGGTTTTTTTCTGCAATTCAGGTACTGAAGCATTGGAGTGCGCATTCAAAACGGCACGTCATTATTACTATGCTGCGGGTCATTCAGAACGCATTGAAATAATTACTTTTGAAGGGGCATTTCATGGACGTACACTTGCAGCACTTGCTGCGACTGGGCATGAAAAATATCTTGAAGGCTTTGGACCTAAAGCTGGTGGATTTATTCAAGTACCTTTTTGTGATGAAATCGCTTTGCGTAACGCTATTAATAAAAATACCGCCGCTATTCTTATTGAACCTATTCAAGGAGAAGGAGGAATACGAACAGTTTCTCATGAATATTTAAGATTTTTGCGCAAAATATGCGATGATAATGGTCTGTTATTGATTTTGGATGAAGTCCAAACGGGTATAGGACGAACAGGGAAGCTTTTTGCTTATGAATGGAGTGATGTCTCGCCTGATATTCTTACCCTCGCAAAAGGATTAGGAGGAGGATTTCCATTAGGTGCTTGCCTTGCAACGGATAAAGTTGCAAAAAGCATGACACTTGGGACCCATGGTTCAACCTTTGGAGGAAATCTTCTTGGAATGGCTGTAGGAAATAGTGTTCTTGATATTTTGTTAGAGCCAAATTTTCTCAACCATGTTCAGCGTATGGGAAATAAACTAAGAAGTGGACTTTTGCACATTCTCAATATCTATCCTGATATTATCTGCGCAGTTCAGGGGATGGGCCTAATGGTGGGTATTCAGTGTGTTGTGTCTTCTAATCTTGTCGTTAATGCTTTAGAAAATGAATATCTCTTAAGTGTTGCTGCCAACAACAACGTTGTGCGCTTATTGCCTCCTCTTATCATTAGGGAAGAAGAAATAGATGAAAGTTTGCATCGTATTGAAAAAGCAATAGCGTATCTTTCGCAAGTAAACAAAGAAAGACAAATATTACACACATGACAAATGCTCTTCGTCATTTCACGGACTTATCCATTTTAACGCCATCAATAGCACGCGCACTGATCGATTATGCAAAAATCCTTAAAGCATCTTTTAAAGCAGGGAAAGGTTCAAAACCTTTTATAGGTAAAACACTTGCGATGATTTTTGAAAAACCATCCACACGAACCCGTATTTCATTCGATATCAGTATGCGCCAGCTTGGGGGAGATACAATCATGCTCACGGGGTCAGAGATGCAGCTTGGTCATAGTGAAACTATAGCTGATACGGCTCGTGTTTTATCCCGTTTTGTGGATATCGTGATATTACGAACAACAAAACATCAACGTATGCTCGAATTGGCACAATATGCACAAATCCCTGTCATTAATGCCCTTACAGATGATACACATCCTTGCCAAATTTTAGCAGATATATTAACCTATGAAGAGCATCGGGGGCCAATTGCTGGCAAAATATTCGCGTGGATGGGGGATGGTAATAATGTGCTCCATTCCTTAATTGAGGCCGCAGCTCTTTTTGATTTTCATTTGCGTATTGCTACTCCAAAGGGCAGTGAACCACAAGAAAAATTTATACATTGGGCACGTGAACGAGGAGCGCACCTTACACTAACCCATAGTCCCCAAAAAGCAGCTCAAGATGCTGATTGTATTATGACCGATACATGGGTCTCCATGGGACAAGAATTTCGTGCTCGCAGTCATTCTATTTTTCAGCCTTATCAAGTCAATGAAGCTCTCATGAAATTAGCAAAATCTGATGCTCTTTTTATGCATTGTCTTCCTGCTCATCGTGGTGAAGAAGTGGTTGATTCTGTTATTGATGGACCGCACTCCGTTGTTTTTGATGAGGCTGAAAATCGTCTTCATGCTCAAAAGGCAATTCTTTCTTGGTGTTTACAAGATGCGTTTTTCTCTCCACAATAGCTCCTCTACAACAAATTATATAAAAAAGGCAAAGCTATGAGTAAACAAGCTAAAGATGAAGCCTCTCTCAACAACAACTTCTTGCATGAAGATGATACTGTTATTCCCTTTCAAGTCGAAGAACTTGATATCCGTGGACGTGCCGTACAACTTGGGGAATCTTTAAATTCTATTCTTAACAGACATCAATATCCTGAACCGGTTTCTTATCTTCTAGCAGAAGCTTTACTTTTAACTGTTCTGCTTGGAACTTCTCTAAAACTTACGGGAAAATTTATTTTACAAACTCATTCCGATGGACCGGTTAATATGTTGGTATGCGATTTTTCGCCTCCTTCCAGTTTACGTGGATATGCTCGTTTTGATAAAGAACAGCTTAAACAAGCCATAGACAATAATCAAATCTCTTCAGAAACACTTTTAGGAAAAGGCACTTTAGCCTTCACAATTGATCAAGGTCCCCATATGCAACCCTATCAAGGGATAGTTGCATTAGATGGATCAAATTTACAAGAAACTTCTCGTATTTATTTTGATCAATCAGAACAAATTCCTACCGATATCCGTTTGGCTGTTGCTATATTAATTAATCGTGACCAACAAGGAAAAACGCAGAAAAGCTGGCGAGCTGGAGGTATTTTGATCCAACTTTTACCCCAAGAATCGTCTCATCATAAAATAGATACCCCTCATCAAACGCGAGAAAAAACGAAAACCCATAGCCAATTGGATAACCAATGGCAGGAAGCTAAAATACTCATGGCAACGATTGAAAGTTCAGAATTAACAGATCCCCAAGTTGGTAGTAAACAGCTCTTGTTCCGTCTTTTTCATGAACAAGGTGTTAGAGTTTTTAATCCTTTTTCTCTTGTCGATCAATGTTCTTGTTCACACGAAAAAATTAAAGGAATCCTAGAAGGATTTTCGATTGATGAACGCAATAAAATGGTTAAAAATAAATATATTTCAGTCACATGTGAATTTTGCTCAAAAACGTATTGTTTTACACCACAAGAATTTTTAGAAGAAAAAACATAATCAAATATTTTTCATAAAAAAATGATGATTGCAACAAAAGCCTATTTTATTTGCGTCATAAAAGTTTACCTATAAGCTCATATGAAGTTCTAGAATATTTCTTGTCTTAGAGTTTTTTAATGTATACGAGTGATCTTTCTGTTGAAATCAGTAATCACGTCACAGAGTGCTTAAAAAAGAGTTCTCTGTAAAATATATTTTCTCCTCTCGAAAAAGCTTCTTGTTTATTTTTTTCATCTCAAAAGCTTATTTCTTACAATGAATTCTTTTATAATATTCATTGATAGATTGATCATGTACTTATAACTTATCTTCTCTGTTAAATGAGATTTTTTGATTGTAGTCATATTTTCTTACTCGAATTTATCTTATTAAGAGTCAAAAAAGCTTATTAGTTATAATCATAAGATAAATTATCGAAAGAATAAGAATGTATAGACTCAATATGGACTTTATGGAGTCTATTACGAACAGATAGTGTAATGGGAATAAATATACCAATAACGCTGCGAAGGAATGGATTTGTTATTTTATAAAGATGAAAATAGTGGTGAAGTCCCCTCATAACAATGTGCATTTCAGATAAAAAAGCGGAGACAGAACACTATATGATTTTGAAAATAATAGTCGGTTTCTTTCACTAATCTAACGATGTTTCTATAACAATATTGTTTTGTCCAAATAATCAAAAATAAAGCTCCCAAACAGATATTTAATCGCTAAAAAATGAAAACTACTTAAATTTTTGTCATATTTGGGAGGTTTGCTCTACAGATATTTCTTTGCACATGTTTTTGAATCAACAATGGTAATGCTCTTGTCAAATTTTCCTAAAAAGAATGAGGATCCATATAAATAAAATAGCATACATAGCATGATAAAACGTTATGTTTTTACAAACCTGCATTATTATATTTTTCAATTTAAAATATTGCCAATACTTTTCACGTTTAGACAATTCATAAAAGGTATTTTTAGTCTTTATCCTAAATGTTTTTTTGATTCAACATATAGAAATTTTAAAAAATCTCATAGTATACGGTATTTTCATTTAATAGATAAAAATGGTAAATTATTATTTATAAATCAATATGTTGATATTTTATTTTTCTTCTGTCATGAGCGCTTGTTCAATTTTTGGTAGAATTTTTTTTTGATAAATTTGCCATGTTAAGGGACCAACATGTTTAGCGATAATGGTGCTCTCTTTATTCAAGAGAAAGGTTTCTGGGGGGCCATATATTCCCCAATCAATGGCTGTATATCCTGAAACATCAAAGCCAATAAATTTAAAAGGATTACCAAAACTGTTTAAAAAGCGCAGGGCGTTTGTTTTGTTATCTTTATAATTAATACCAATCAGATCAAAACGTTTATCTTGTGCAAGTTTCATAAGAATAGGATGCTCTTCGCGACAGGGCAAACACCAAGAGCCCCAAAAATTGACCAATGTGACACGTCCTTTAAACTGTTTTGAATTGAGATAACTTTCTTTATCAAGAAGAGGAAGATGAATATTAGGAGCAGATTTTTCAGCTAATGCGTTTGGGAGAAGGGAAGAATCTTGAAGGTATTTTTTATCCATAAAGTTGAAAAAAAGCACCATGAGAAGAAGAAAAAGCACAAATGGTCCAAAAAAAACAAGCAGAACAGGCAAAGATATATTTTTTTTAAGTTTTGGAGGGATGTTTTTCATTATACTTTTCTTTTTGTGACAGCTCTTTTTTGTTTAGCTGTTGGAGAATTTTTTTTTGGCATAGGGCTTTGCAAAGAATATATCCAATAAGACATAAGAGGGATATTGCAGAAAGCACATAGCTTAAAACAACAATTTGCTCGTGTTTAAGGGTGCTAAGGAAAAAATCAATTTTCTGAGATAGATTTCCTAAAAGTCCGCCTTGGATGCCATTTAGGTCGAGCATGATGAAGAGTCCTGTTGTTGTGCACGGCGGGATTTTTTAATCTGAAGCATTCGGATATAATGACTATTGATTTCATTTCGCATAGCCATCAAATAGAGCGAAATAAACATAAATATGAAACAAAATAGCATTGTTATAAGGGGCCATAACATAGCATTGTCGATTGTTGATCCTCCAGCACGTAACAATGATGCTGGTTGATGCAATGTATTCCACCAATTAACGGAAAATTTAATAACAGGGATATTAACAAATCCAACAAGTGTAAGAATTGCAGTAGCGCGAGCGCCTTTTACTTGGTTGTCAAAAGCACGTCCAAGCAGGATAATAGAAAGATAGATAAAAAGCAGAATTAAAACTGATGTTAACCGTGCATCCCAGACCCACCATGTTCCCCATGTAGGTCGCCCCCAAAGTGCTCCTGTCATGAGAGCCAATGCGGTAAAAATTGCTCCAATAGGCGCCCCACATTTAAGTGCCACATCAGCAAGATGATATTTCCAAATCAGATTTCCTAATGCCGCTGCACTTATCGTTACATAACAGAATGTAGACAACCACGCAAAGGGCACATGAAGGTACATAATCTTAACAGTAACGCCTTGTTGATAGTCATCAGGGGAATGCATTATCAGAATAAGCCCTAAAATAAGGAAACACAATGTTATGCCGGCCA
Organism: Bartonella sp. TT67HLJMS; assembly: GCF_042193375.1. NCBI lineage: Bacteria > Pseudomonadati > Pseudomonadota > Alphaproteobacteria > Hyphomicrobiales > Bartonellaceae > Bartonella > Bartonella sp. TT67HLJMS. The sequence goes on along the minus strand of NZ_JBHILP010000001.1, from coordinate 79,313 downwards.
ACCAAGGTAAGACGGTACTGCTTATTTTCATGAAAAGGGTGAAACTTGCAGGGAGTGATCTGATTTTATATGGACGAGATAGTTCATTCATGAAATTCATAATAGGCAGAGTTTTTCTATGCGGCAATCATCTTTTATTATTCTGATAAAAGTTTAAGCGTTATTGCAGCAACAAAAGAGCCAAAGAGACTCAAAATAAGTGAAAAAGCGCTAAGAAGAGCCAAGGACGTGAGAAAAGAAATATTTGGATTTATTGGGGCTGTAGCAGCAGAAACACCAAAAATCATAATTGGAATGATCCACGGCAAGATAATGATAAAAATAAGCAGAGTACTGTGCAACAATGAGGTTGCGAGTGCAGCGCCTATGGCGCCAATAAAAATAATGGCTGGTGTTCCGCATAAAAGGGTAAGTATTGTTGTAAAAGTTATTGTTGCATCTAAATGGAGCATGAGGGCTAAAATAGGTGTAGCAAAAATAAGAGGAAGCATTGTTCCTACCCAATGGGCAAGACATTTGGTAAAGATAATTAGTGTAAAACTTTGTCTTTTTCCTGAAAGGATAAATTGGTCGAGATTACCATCATCGCGATCGATTTGGAAAAGTTTGTTCAGATTGAGGAGTCCTGCAAGAAGGGCTCCAAACCACAATATACCAGGCCCTATTTGTGCAAGAATTTTGGGATCTGGTCCAATGGCAAAGGGGGTTATGACAACAACAGCGATAAAAAACAATAGTCCTGTTAGTGAAGAGGCTTGTGGCGCTAATAATAGTTTAAGATCACGCCAGAACAGTGCTTTCATTTTATTCTCTCCTAGAGAGGTAAAAATTTTTCCAGAGCGATTTTATGGTTTTCTGGAATACCTAGGGAATTATGAGTTGCCGCGATAATCATACCACCTTGATTGAGATGACGCTGGAAAATATGAGCAAGGAGTTTTTGAGCATGGTTATCAAGCCCAGATATTGGTTCATCTAAAATCCAAAGAGGACGATAGGAGAGCAAAAGGCGAGCAATAGCTACGCGTCTTTGTTGTCCAGTTGACAGAGCTTTAAAGGGTAAATGTTCAAGGTTAGAAAGACCAATATCAGCAAGAACCTCATGCACAAAGCGTAAATGTTGACCATAAAAATCTGCCCAAAATTGCAAATTGTCCATGACAGATAAGAGAGGTTTCATAGCATTTTGAGGACCAAGATAATGACACGCAGTTGCAACAGGGTATATTTGATCATGGTCTTTAAGTATTATATGACCTTCAGCAGCTTCAAGAAGACCGACAATGATTCGGAGTAATGTAGACTTTCCGATACCATTAGGACCAGTGATTGTCATCAGTTGCTGTGAAAATAAACAAAAAGAAAGACCTTTAAACAGAATTTCCTCGTTTCTGTAAGCGGCTAAATCTTTGCCTGATAACACCATGTGATTACCTATTTTGTTTTTATTTTCATATTCTTTATTGCATTATAGAATAAAAAACACATTTTTTGTGCAATTGTACCTAGAATAGTTCTAGAAATAGTTCTATAAGGGATGCCATACATCAATATCTGGTGTAAAATGGTTTCTGGCGCTGATTTCCGCATTTGCCTATGAGAGGGTGGAGGGGGAAATGGATAGCGGAGGTGATTGCGTCTGCGCTCAAGCTGCGACCTTGACTCGTAGTTTGTGTTGTTCATTCCTGGAAATTGGGTGGTTATAGTATGAGGGTGGACAGTCATGACTCAAATTGATAGCTTTAATTGTCGCAGAGTATTAAATGTTGGTGGCAAAGAATATACTTATTATAGTTTGATCGAAGCGGAGAAGAATGGACTTGAAGGTGTTTCTCGTTTACCGTTTTCGATGAAAGTTATTCTCGAAAATTTATTGCGATTTGAAGATGGTCGCACAGTTAAAAAAGAGGATATCCTCAATGTTGCTAAGTGGTTAAACGACAAAGGGAGCGCTGGAGCAGAAATTGCTTACCGTCCTGCACGTGTTCTGATGCAGGATTTTACGGGTGTGCCAGCAGTTGTTGATCTTTCTGCAATGCGTGATGCTATGGTTAAACTTGGCGGTAACGCTGAAAAAATTAATCCTCTCATTCCCGTTGATCTCATCATTGATCACTCAGTTATTGTTGATGCTTTTGGCAATTCCATGGCTTTTAAGGAAAACGTTGAGCATGAATATGAACGCAATGGTGAACGCTATCGTTTCCTTAAATGGGGGCAGCAAGCCTTTCAAAATTTTCGCGTTGTTCCTCCAGGAACAGGGATTTGTCATCAGGTTAACCTAGAGTATTTAGCACAATGTGTATGGATGAAGAATGAAGAGGGCTGTGAGACGATTTATCCTGACACCTGTGTGGGAACTGATTCGCATACGACTATGGTTAATGGTTTAGGGGTTTTAGGTTGGGGTGTTGGTGGTATTGAAGCAGAAGCAGCAATGTTAGGCCAACCTGTTTCTATGTTGTTACCTGAAGTGATTGGTTTTCGTCTAACAGGTAAACTTAAAGAAGGTGTAACAGCCACCGATCTCGTATTGACTGTGACTCAAATGCTACGCCGGAAGGGTGTTGTCGGTAAATTTGTTGAGTTTTTTGGTCCTGGTTTGGAGCAGATGACGCTTGCTGATCGGGCAACGATTGGAAATATGGCGCCTGAATATGGAGCAACATGTGGTTTTTTCCCAATTGATAAGGAGACAGTGCGTTATCTCAATATGACAGGGCGTGATGAAGATCGGATCGCCTTAGTAGAAGCTTACACCAAAGCACAAGGGATGTGGCATGACGAAATGGTGGCTCATCCCATTTTTAGTGATACAATTGAATTGGATATGGGAACTGTTGTTCCTTCTATGGCTGGTCCTAAACGTCCTGAAGGACGTATTGCATTGGAAAACGTTGGGCAGGGTTTTGAAAAGGCGTTGGTCGAAGACTATAAGAAGACTTCTGAACAAGATAAGCGTTATCAGGTTGAGGGTGAAGAATATACGCTTGGTCACGGTGATGTGGTGATCGCTGCGATTACGTCGTGTACGAATACATCGAATCCAAGTGTTCTTATTGCAGCGGGTCTTTTGGCAAGAAATGCTGTGGCAAAAGGTCTCAAGAGCAAACCATGGGTAAAAACTTCTCTTGCACCAGGTTCACAAGTCGTTGAAGCTTACCTTCAAAATTCGGGTCTGCAAAAAGATTTAGATGCATTAGGATTTAACTTAGTAGGATTTGGGTGCACAACATGTATTGGGAATTCTGGTCCTTTGCATCCAGCTATTTCCAAAACGATTAATGACAATGGTATAATTGCATCTGCAGTTCTTTCGGGAAATCGTAATTTTGAAGGGCGTGTTTCCCCTGATGTGCAAGCGAATTATTTAGCTTCACCACCGTTAGTTGTTGCACATGCGCTCATCGGGACGGTGTGTAAAGATTTAACCAAGGAACCTCTTGGTGAAGATTCAAATGGCCAACCCATTTATTTGAGAGATATTTGGCCAACCTCTCAAGAAATACAGGAATTCATCGAAAAAAATGTCACGCGTAAGGTTTTTGCTGAAAAGTATGCAGATGTTTTTAAGGGAGATGAAAATTGGCAAAAAGTTCAGATCCCTACGGGTTCTACCTATTCTTGGGATGAGCAATCCACTTATGTACGCAATCCACCTTATTTCGATGATATGCAGAAAACACCTGATATCTTACCAGATATTAAAGATGCACGGATTTTAGGTTTATTTGGTGATAAAATCACGACGGATCATATTTCTCCTGCTGGTTCTATTAAAGCAGCTTCTCCTGCCGGAAAATATTTAATGGATCATGGTGTTAAAGTGGCTGATTTTAATCAGTATGGAACGCGTCGTGGGAATCATGAAGTTATGGTGCGTGGGACCTTTGCCAATATTCGCATTCGTAATTTCATGTTGGGGGAAAATGGTCGAGAAGGAGGTTATACGGTTCATTATCCGTCAGCGGTAGAACAAGCCATTTACGATGCAGCAATGGCGTATAAGCAAGAAGGTACTCCACTCGTTGTTTTTGCTGGTATTGAATATGGCAATGGATCATCGCGCGATTGGGCAGCCAAAGGTACCAATCTTCTTGGTATAAAAGCAGTGATTGTACAGTCTTTTGAAAGGATTCATCGCTCTAATCTTGTTGGTATGGGCATTGTTCCCTTTGTCTTTGAGGAGGGTGTAAGTTGGAAATCTTTAGGCTTAAAGGGAGATGAAAAGGTGACAATTGAAGGAATTCATAACTTGAAACCTCGTCAAAAGACAGTAGCGAAAATTACTTTTTCTGATGGTACGATAAAAACCGCTCCGTTATTATGCCGTATCGATACTGAAGATGAGCTAGATTATTTGCATCATGGGGGAATTTTGCAATATGTCTTGCGTAAGTTAGCCGTTTAAATTTTTTTGTTTGTTAAGGAATATCTATTATTAAGCTATAAAGTTGCGGATCAAAGAGTTTGGCTTCGTTTTTTTATGACTATCTTTGAAAATCTAATTGACGTTAGCTTTGGGATTGCGCTATAAGCCACACAGTTATAGGCAGCTTTATAGTTTTGCTTGGGTTGAATTTATTTATATTGGTAGAGTTGTTATTTAGACTCATTTTACCAAGGTGTTGAAAGAGAGATTATATTTATGGCGAATACACCTTCTGCTCGAAAAGCGGTGCGCAAGGTTGCGGCACGCACACAGGTTAATAGGGCCCGTCGTTCGCGCGTTCGTACCTTTATACGTAAGTTTGATGATGCTTTAGCGGGTGGCGATAAGGCATCTGCAGAGATTGCATTTAAGAATTTTGAGCCTGAAATTATGCGTGCGGTTTCTAAAGGGGTTTTTCATAAAAATGCTGCTGCGAGGAAAGTATCGCGTTTAGCTAAACGTTTGAAGGCTCTCAGCGTTTAAGCTTTTTCTCCTTTATTGAGAATCAAGCCAGTATCCATGAGGATGCTGGCTTTTTGTTTATTATTTCAAAAAGTTTCTATTGAAAATAAGAATCGATAATGATTCTCCTCTTGAAAAAGGAGAGAAAGTTTATAGGGGGGAGTATGGTTATCCACAAGCTTTGTGGATTTTTACAGAGTCTTTTTTGTCAAGCATTTTATTTTTTTTTTTAAATCTGAAGAGATTTTTTAATTGTTGGTAAATTTAGAGAAAAAAAATGAATTGAATCAATATTTTTTTCATTCCTCATTGATACAAGCATTTTTTTCGGGTTTTTTGATTTTATTTTGACCTCTTGCATTTTACCTCTGCTGTTTTGTATGGTTCTTATGAAGACTAAAAAGCATGAAGGGGTCACACCAGCACATTGTTCTATATTTTGTTGAGTACAAGATGTTTTGACTTAGGCTTTTCGAAGCTTTTGTGCTGGAGAGGTTTTCTGACGATTTTTTAGTTTTCTGAATAGATATGTTTGCCATTTTAGAAGGGTGGGTCATATCATGAGTGCAAGTAAATCTTATTGGTCATCTTTGTTAGTGGGGTTGTGATGAGGCTATCCTAGGGGAGGGTGAGTAATCTTATTTGGGGTAGGGCGTTTTGCCTTCGCTAGATTTATTTTAGCTGTTTGGCAGGACAAAATTTTATTTTTATCAGGATGGAAGATGGTGGATAAATTGAACTCTAAAGCTAGTTCCTTTAAAAGGGTTTCGGTGAATATCCTGTCAGCAGAGAACATAATAAAGAATAGGGTGACGGAGAGTGATGAGGATGTTTGTAGAAATGCTTCTATAGGGCATTCTATTGTTTCAGAGGAGGAAAGTGCGGCGGCTTTTATACGTGTTATGGCGCAATTAAAGGTGCAGGTTGGTGTTGAGGCTTATACCAGTTGGTTTGGACGCGTGAAGCTTGCTGAATATAGCCATACTCTTGTAAAGCTTTCTGTTCCTACTGCTTTTTTACGTTCATGGATTAATAATCACTATGGTTCTCTTTTGACTCATTTATGGAAACAAGAGAATTCAGCAATTCTTCGTGTTGAAGTTATTGTTCGTGGTATGGAACGCGTTTCAAGAGACGTTGTTTGTAAAAGAAGTGTTCCTTCTGTTGTTCTAGAGGAGCAGGCGACTTCATCTTTTGTTGAAAGTTGTGCAGAGCATTCAGTTAAGAATTCTCAAACGGGAGTTTTTGGGTCTCCGCTTGATTCTCGCTATACTTTTGAAAGTTTTGTTGAGGGGGCTTCTAATCGTGTTGCTTTAGCAGCTGCGCGTTCAATTGCGGAGGGGCATAAAAGTGCTTTGCGTTTTAATCCTCTTTTTATTCACGCATCTGTTGGTTTAGGAAAAACACATTTGCTTCAAGCGATTGCTGCTTCTGCATTGAAGCGTTTAACGTCTGCGCGCGTTATTTATTTAACTGCTGAATATTTTATGTGGCGTTTTGCAACAGCTATTCGTGATAATGATGCTCTTTCTTTTAAAGAACAGCTTCGTGATATCGACCTTTTGATTATTGATGATATGCAGTTTTTGCAGGGTAAGTCGATACAACATGAGTTTTGTCATTTGCTTAATATGTTGCTTGATAGTGCAAAACAAGTTGTTGTCGCTGCAGATCGTCCGCCAGCAGAATTAGAATCGCTTGATCTTCGCGTTCGTTCTCGTCTTCAGGGAGGGGTAGCCCTTGAAATTGAAGCACCAGATTATGAAATGCGTTTGCAAATGTTGCGCCAGCGGTTGAAGGTGGCACAACAAGATGATGGCATGGTATCAATTTCTGATGATATCTTGGAATATATTGCGAAAACGGTTTTAGGGTCGGGGCGTGATATTGAAGGTGCATTTAATCAGCTCTTGTTTCGTCAATCTTTTGAGTCTGATTTATCTTTAGAGCGGATTGATGAGTTATTAGGTCATTTGACACGTCCTGGTGAACCTAAGCGCATTCGGATTGAAGAAATTCAGCGTACGGTAGCACGTCATTATAATGTTTCTAAACAGGACTTGTTATCTAATCGTCGAACACGTACGGTTGTGAAGCCACGGCAAGTTGCAATGTATTTAGCAAAAGTATTAACTCCTCGCTCGTTGCCAGAAATTGGGCGTCGTTTTGGTGGACGTGATCATACAACAGTTTTACACGCTGTGCGTAAAATTGAAGATTTGGTTTGTGGTGATCAGACCTTGGCTAAGGAACTTGAACTGCTTAAGCGGTTGATTGGAGAACAGGCTGTATAGTGTTTATCGTTTCTTTCTTTGGAGAAACTTTAAAGAATTTAATGAAAAGATTTATTTTTTCTTATGCAGGAGTGACTTGCCATTTTAAGAGAGGTTTAATAAAGTCTAGCAGGCGATTCTTTGAAGAGGATCTATTTTAATGCTAAGGAATTCTTATAGTTTTTAGTAAATCATACGGGGCTTTTATGCGTATTACAGTTGATCGCAGTCAATTTCTCAAGTCTCTTGGTCGGGTTCACCGTGTGGTAGAGCGCCGTAATACTGTTCCTATTCTATCGAATGTGCTGATTGATGCAGAAAATGGTTCTGTGCAGTTAAAAGCAACAGACCTTGATTTAGAGGTTACGGAATCTTTTGCAGTTAATGTTAAACAAGCTGGAGCAACAACTGTTCCGGCACATTTGCTCTATGATATCATTCGAAAACTTCCTGATAGCAATGAAGTTGTATTATCCGTCGATGAGAATCAGGCAGGTACAATGTCTGTTGTTTCGGGTTGTGCACATTTTCAGCTTCAATGTCTTCCGAAGGCAGATTTTCCAGAGTCGCTTCCTGGGCAGTTTGGTTATCGTTTTTCTCTATCGGCATCAAGCTTAAAACATTTACTTGATTGTACGCAGTTTGCTATTTCTACTGAAGAAACCCGTTATTATCTGAATGGTATTTATTTACATGTTATTAATGATGGTGTTTTGAAATTGCGTTTGGTTGCAACTGATGGTCATCGTTTGGCACAAGTTGAGATGGAAGCTCCTTCAGGAGTTGAGGGAATGCCTGGTGTTATAGTCCCCCGTAAAGCTGTAGGAGAATTGCAAAAACTTCTTTCAGAAGAAAATGATAGCGATGTATGTATAGAGCTTTCAGAGACAAAGATTCGTTTTTCTGTAGGTTCTGTGATTTTTACATCAAAATTAATTGATGGAACATTTCCGGATTATCAACGTGTTATCCCTCTTGGAAATGATAAAGAATTAATTGTTAATAGGCAGGACTTTTCTTCTGCAGTTGATCGTGTTTCAACGATTTCAAGTGATCGGGGGCGTGCAGTTAAATTAACGATTGAGCATGGACAGTTAAGGCTTGTTGTTAATAGCCCAGATTCGGGCAGTGCAGAAGATCAATTATCAGTAACTTATGCATCTGAACCGCTTGAGATAGGATTTAATTCACGTTATCTTTTGGATATTGCTGGGCAGCTTTCAAGTGACGAGATGGTTTTTATGTTGGCTGAGGCTGGAGCACCAGCTCTGATTCGTGATAATGATGATGCGGATGTGCTCTATGTACTGATGCCTATTCGCGTTTAGGGGCAATTGTTTTGCAATGCATGGCCAGTCATGTGCACAAAGTGGCAGTGAGGCAGCTGAAGCTTTTACGTTATCGCAATTATCCTTTTTTCAATATTCATTTTTCTGGTCAGCATGTGGTTTTTACCGGCCATAACGGTGCTGGTAAGACGAATCTTTTAGAGGCGTTATCTTTTCTTTCTCCTGGTCGTGGTTTGCGGCGTGCTGCTTATTCTGACGTTAGCTTTGTAGATGGTGGCGGTGGAGGATTTGTTGTATTTGCGCGTCTTGAATGCGCTCTTTATGGTGAAGTAAAGATTGGGACAGCTTTGGAGGTTAGCGATAACAGTCGAAAAGTCCATATTAATGGTGTAAATGAGTCGGGTGATTGCCTAACAGATTATTGTCATATTAGTGTCCTAACACCGTCTATGGATGGTCTTTTTACAGGTCCTTCGCTTGAGCGCCGTAGTTTTTTGGATCGTATGGTTTTGGCGATTGATCCCTTGCATAGGCGCCGCATAGCCGATTATGATAGAGCTATGCGCGCACGTAATCGTTTGTTTTTAGATGGAAATGAAGATTGTGCTTGGTTTGATGCTTTAGAAAAGCAGATGGCAGAACTGGCGACAGCTATTTCTGCGGCGCGTGTTGATGTTATTCGTCTTTTAAATGATATGTTTACACAAATGCCATCACAGATACCTTTCCCACGAGCTTTTTTGCAAATTGATGGTTTTTTGGAAACAGCTCTTAGTGAAATATCAGCAATTGAAGTTGAAGAGCAATTTTGTGATCGATTGCGACATAATCGCGCAATGGACCGTGCTGCTGGTCGGACGTTAGAAGGACCACATCGCGCAGATTTGCAGGTTTTTTATGCTGATAAAAATATAGCAGCAACATCGTGTTCAACAGGTGAACAAAAAACGCTGCTGACAGGTTTAGTTTTGTGTCATGCACGTCTAACAGGTATGATGTCGGAAAAAGCTCCCATTCTTCTTCTTGATGAAATGGCTGCTCATCTTGATTCGCATCGACGTGCTGCTTTATTTGATATTCTTGATGATTTAGCTGTACAAACATTTATGACAGGAACAGATCGTCTTTTATTTGATGACTTAAAAGGACGCGCAGAATTCTTTGAGATTAAGGATGGGGCTTTATTGTCGTAAAAACATGCTAAATATTTTTTTAATAAGTGATAGGTCTAAAAGAAAAGGCATGCTATGTCTGAGATGATAACGATTTTAAATGGTCCTAATTTAAATTTTCTAGGTCAACGTGAGCCAGAAATTTATGGAACTGAGACTCTGGAAGATATTGAAAAAAGATGCAGAGAATGGGCAAAAAAAAATGATATCATAATAAATTTTTATCAAAGTAACTGTGAAGGGCAGTTGGTAGCATGGATACAAGAAGCAATAGAGGAAAGTTCTGGATTGATTATTAACCCAGCGGCTTACAGTCATACATCTGTTGCACTTCTTGATGCCCTAAAAATGTTTTCAGGGCCAAAAGTAGAAGTTCATTTATCTCATATTTACCAGCGTGAAGCTTTTCGTCACCACTCTTATACATCTGCAGGTGTAGACGCTATCATAACTGGGTGTGGAGGTGATGGATATTGGTTTGCACTTGAATATATTGCAAAACAATTAAGCAAAACAATTAAATTATGATAGGTAAAGAATAAGCGTTTGATAAGAGTAATATAGGCATTGAATTCACTTGATAATTATTTTCAAATCTGTACAATACGAGGTATATATATTTATGACAATTTTTGGTGCATATGACGGGGGTAAATAGAGATGAAAAGCTTTGTTCGACAATTAGAAATGCTTGTGATTTTAGGGGGAGCACTGCTTTTATCTGGTTGTAAAATTGATGTTATACAGCCATCAGGTTATGTTGCACGTCAACAGCTCATTTTGATAGTTGTTTGTGTGGTGGTGATGCTTTGTGTTGTCATCCCAGTTATGGTGAGTGTGGTATTTTTAGCTATAAAATATCGTGCATCGAATATGAAAGCGGACTATTCTCCTGATTGGGCGCATTCAAATAAAATTGAAGCGTTGATGTGGGGTATTCCAATTGTAATTGTAATGGTTTTAGGTTCATTAACAGCTTATTATACTTATAAGCTGGAACCTACAAATCCTCTCCCAGTGGAAGTTGTAGGTGAAGGAAAGCCATTACAGATTGATGCCGTTTCTCTTGATTGGAAATGGCTTTTTATTTATCCTGAATATGGTGTTGCATCGATTAATGAGATTTATGCACCTGAAGGACGTCAAGTTTTATTGCAATTGACGTCAGAGAATTCTGTCAATGCTTTTTGGGTCCCCAAACTGGGTACAGTTCTTTACGCTATGCCGCAGATGAATGCTAAGTTGCATTTGGTCGCTGAAGAGCAAGGAGTATTCAAAGGAACCTCAGCAAATTACAGTGGTGATGGTTTTTCGAGTATGCGGTTTAAGTGGCATTCTGTGTCTTTGCAGGATTTTGAGGATTGGATTGTAAAAGCTCGGGCTAATGGTCGAGTACTTGATCGTGCATCTTATCGTCAACTTTCTATTGCGCCTCGTATGGGTGATATTGCTGCGAAGAAAAAAGATGCTGAAGTTCGTTATTTTGCACCTGTTGAGAAGCGCCTTTACTATCGTGTTGTTAATCGATGTGTCGATGAAAATACGGTATGTAATGAGGATTTAATGAAACGTGCTGCTGCTCAGACGCTATGGGGTGCACTATGTTCAGTATTTGATCCTGATGTTATTTAAAGGGTCAGTAAAGAAAGAGCCCTTTTAACATAAGGTTTCTTTTAAACTTGAATTTCATTTGAAATGGGTTGAGAAATGTTTGGAAGACTTACAGATCCTACGGCAGGTGCTTTTCATGCACTTGCACATGAGCCGATCGTTTTATACACGTGTATTGCGATTGTTGTGGTTGGTTTAATTGCTGTTGTTGCTCTAACAGCACTTGGGTGGTGGGGGATTCTATGGCGAAATTGGATTACAACTGTTGACCATAAACGCATAGGCATTATGTATATAGTTCTTGGAATTATTATGCTTGTTCGCGGTTTTGCGGACGCACTCATGATGCGAACACATCAAGCTTTAGCTCTTGGGAGTGAAAGTGCAGGTTATTTGCCCCCTGACCATTTTGATCAAATTTTTTCGGCGCATGGTACTATTATGATTTTTTTCATGGCCACGCCTATTTTATTTGGTCTTTTTAATTATCTTATACCGCTTCAAATTGGTGCGCGTGATGTTGCTTTTCCCTTTGCAAATAATCTAGGTTTTTGGATTACGGCTGCAGGGGCAATATTGATTAACATATCCCTAGGTGTTGGGAATTTTGGTCGTGGTGGCTGGTTGATGTATCCACCTTTTACAGAATTGCAAACGAGTCCAGATACAGGGGTAGACTATTATTTATGGTCACTTCAACTTTCTGGTATAGCGACAACAATGGGGGCGGTCAATTTTGTTGCGACTCTGATTAAGATGCGTGCTCCTGGGATGACGATGATGAGAATGCCTGTTTTTTGTTGGAGCGCTTTTGTTAGCAATGTCCTTATTTTAGTTATTTACCCTGTCTTAACTGTAGCATTTGCACTCTTGGCATGTGATCGTTATTTGAACATGAATTTCTTTACCAATGTTGGTGGCGGAAATCCGATGGTATGGATTAACTATGTTTGGGTTTTTGGTCATCCTGAGGTTTATGTTTTGGTTGTTCCTGCTTTTGGAATTGTTTCTGAAGTTGTATCAACTTTTTCTTCAAAACGCCTCTTTGGTTATACTTCGATGATATGGGCCATGTTGGTTATTTTGATTCTTTCGCTTCTTGTTTGGGGACATCATTTTTTCACAATGGGTGGCGGTGAAGCTGTGAATACTTTCTTTGGTATTGCGACAATGATTATTGCCGTTCCAACAGGTGTAAAAGTCTTTAATTGGCTGCTAACTATGTATAAGGGGCGGATTCGCTTTGAGCCTCCAATGCTTTGGTGCATGGGAATGATTTTTACATTTGTTGGTGGTGGATTAACTGGTGTTTTGTTATCTATTGTGCCAGCTGATTGGCAGTTTCATAATTCGTTGTTTTTGGTAGCGCATTTCCATCATACAATTATTGGTGGTGTCGTTTTTGCGTACTTGGCGGGGATTGCATTTTGGTTTCCAAAAGTTTTTGGTTATAAACCGAATCGGGCATTGGGTATTGCATCTTTCTGGTGTTGGTTCATTGGTTTTTACCTTGCCTTTTTCCCAGTCTATGCACTTGGTTTAATGGGTGGGACGCGTCGTCTCCAGCATTATATGGAACCTAGTTGGCAGCCGATGTTTATGATTGCTGCATTGGGTGCTTTTATTATTTTGCTTGGTATCCTTTGTTTTGTGCTGCAAGTTGTTTTGGCGATTTGGTACGGTATCAAACATAAGGGACATTTACCTGTAACATTAAATGATTCTTGGGGTGATGCACGGACCCTTGAATGGTCTATCTCTTCACCGCCACCTTCTTACAATTTTGCAATAGTTCCGAAAATACAGTCTGATGATGCTTATTGGAATATGAAGAAAAGTGGTTATCAACGTCCTACTAGTGGATTTACAAAAATTCATATGCCGTCTAATACATCGGCTGGAATTATTGCGGGATTCTTCTCATTAGTTGTTGGTTTTGCGCTTGTCTGGCATATTTGGTGGCTTGTTGCGGTCGGTTTGATTGGTTTTATTGCAACGCTTGTGTGTCATTCATTAACAGGTGACCATCATGGTTATTATATTCCGGCTGAAGAAGTACAAAAAACTGAAGATGCCTTTACAGCTGTTCTTAAAGAACAAGGAGTGACAGTATGAGTGCAGTAACAATGAATAAAGTGAGTGCTGTGGATGAACATCACCACGATAATAGTTCGGTAATGACGTTTGGTTTTTGGGTCTATATTCTCTCAGATTTGATCCTGTTTTCGACACTTTTTTCAAGTTTTGCTGTTTTTTCTGCTTCTTATGGTGGTGGTAAGGCCGGCAATGAGTTTATTGATTTAAAATTTGTTTTGGTTGAGACTGCTTTCTTGTTGGTTTCGTCCGTCACTTATGGTTTTACAATGGTACAAGCACATAAAAATAACATCAGTGGTGTGCGTTTATGGATGGCTATTACCTTTGTATTTGGGTGTTGCTTCATTGGTATGGAACTTTACGAATTTCATGAACTTTTGGGTGAGGTCTTTTATTACGATCCAAATGCTTATGCTGGTATTGATCCTGCAACGGGTTTACAGCTTTTTGGACGGGAGATTCTCTCTGCTTATTGGTCAGCATTTTTTGCTTTGGTTGGCACCCATGGACTTCACGTAAGTGTTGGTCTTCTTTGGATGGTTGTGATGTTTTTTCATCTTTGTCGTAATGGCTTGGATCAGAACAATAAAACACGTTTAGCATGCCTTTCCATTTTTTGGCATTTACTTGATATTGTATGGGTTGGTGTTTTCACCATGGTTTATCTATTAGGAGCGTTGTGATGAGCATGCAAAATGAAACACATGGTCCCAGTACTGGTTCCTATTTGGTCGGTTTTATTCTGGCTGTATTTTTCACCCTAGGTTCTTTTGTTCCTGTGATGTATGGAATGATGGAAAGTTGGGCAGTTAGTACAAAGGTTGCATATCTTATTGGGATGGCGATCATTCAGATTATAGTACAAATTGTTTTCTTTTTGCACTTGAATTCTGGTCCAGATGCCAAGTGGAATTTAAGCGCATTGTGGTTTGCTGCTATTTGCGTTTTTGTTATTATTGGGGGAACTTGGTGGGCTATTTCTCATTTGAATTATAATATGATGGGTGGTTCTGGACGTGTTATTGAACCGGAAATATCAAGTAGAGATGATTCTTCAGTATCTGAGCAGTTATCAAACAAAGATATATCCGTAAGAAAACAGCCAGAAAAGATACAGGGCTCAGAAATGCCTGTGGAGCAGGGGCTAAGTACGCAGTCTCCTGTGGAGTAGTTGTTAGAAGTATCTGTGGAGCTGATGCAGCATGTATCAGCTCTTACAAGAAATTCGTAGGATATTAAAGAGAGGGGTGGGTACAAGATATCAGTGGAATGAGTCTCATGATTTTAAATGTACTTTTATTTTAAAAGAGAAATTCCATAGAGTATTTAGTCAAGCCTTAATTTTTGAGATAAATAGCTCTTTGTAGGATATACAAAAAGTGATGTTTATACAATTTACTACAAAGAAAGAGAATGTGAGAAACAAGTTTTTATGTTGTGTGAGATAAAAGCTACGAGGTGGTAACGTTTTTATGATTTACAGGATTTATATCAAAGATAGCATTAGAAGTTATTTGTAATAATAACATGCCTCTGAAATCAAAATTTAGAGAATAATCAGAAAACTTAATGAAAACCGTTGCAATGACAGTTATTGGTGCTGGTTCTTTTGGTACTGCATTAGCGATTGCTCTTGCCCGTAATGGTCATAATGTTTTACTTTGGGGATATAAACCCCAACATATCAAAGAATTACAGGAACAACGTTGTAATCAAGTATATTTACCCGATATTCAATTTCCTGAAAATTTATTACTTGAAGCTTCGCTTGAAACTGCAATAGCAGCAAGTCGCAATATATTAATCGCTGTTCCAAGCCATGTATTTCATCAAGTTTTGTATAATATTCAGCCTTATTTAGATCCGCATTCACGTGTTATTTGGGCAACAAAAGGTTTAGAACATGGTACCGGACGCTTCTTACAAGAGGTTGCTCGTGAGATTTTAGGTGAAAAAATTCCTTTAGCAGTTTTTTCTGGACCAACTTTTGCTCAAGAACTAGCTATTGGTTGGCCTACTGCAATGACGATAGCAGCTTCTGATGTTGAGTTTGGTGAAGAATTGCAGCAACTTTTTCATTGTGACAAAAGTTTTAGAGTTTATAAAAGTTCAGATATGATTGGTGTTCAATTAGGGGGAGCAGTCAAAAATGTTATTGCTATTGGTGCAGGAATATCAGATGGCATGGGATTTGGGGCAAATGCACGAATAGCTCTCATCACACGAGGACTAGCTGAAATCAGTCGTTTGGGGGGGGCTATGGGTGCTGAGCTTTCCACATTTATGGGAATGACAGGCTTAGGTGATCTGGTTTTGACATGTACTGATAATCAGTCGCGTAATCGCCGTTTTGGAATACTTCTTGGTAAAGGAGTAAATATAAAAGAAGCAGAAAAACAAATTGGTCAGGTTGTGGAAGGGTACTTAAATACCAAGGAAGTACATACGTTGGCGCAACGTATTGGGATAGAAATGCCCATTGTAGAACAAATTTATCAAATTCTCTATTGTGGTAAAAACATAACTGAAGCGGCGAACGCATTACTAAGCCGTACTCTTAAGGATGAAATACAATGATATCCTGTTTTTTTAAATAATTCCAATCGTAAAAAATAGAAACATGCTATGATAGGCATATAAAATAGATTGTATTGATGGTTGTATAAGACAGTCATATTCTAGGAAATTATAGATTCATATCATTCGATTCTTTATGAAACATGGATGAAATATAAAAGTTTTGGCTTTTGTCTAAGAACTATCTCTTTGAAAATAAATTATCGTTTCCACTTACACATGTTTATGTAATATAATGAATTTATGCAATGTAATGAACAAGATATTTTGATTTTCTCTTAAATTCATCTCACAATGATATTTGCAAACAGAATAATACAAGACTCATTAGGTGGAAGCATCTTATTTATGTAACGTATAAGCTAAAGATATCATTGCTATTATCCAATTTTCAATATTATTTGCTGCGTGTAACAGCGTTTATATCTCGATAGGGGCAGGGATATCGTGTGTCTCTGTTTGTGTAATTCTTTAAAACAAGAAGACAATCTAATTTGGGAAGAAGATGAAATTTTAAAGATGAAAACCAGTTTCCATTTCTACCATCATTTTTAAATTCAGTTTTATGCTATCTAAAGCATATCTTTTAAATAGTGGAGATTACCTCACACCTTGATGTGTCAGGTAAAATAGAACGCCCAAAATACAACACTATTGCTGTTGTATATTCACGCGCTTGTTTTAAAGAGACCTCTCTTAAAACGCCCAAGCCCAATTCGCGACGGTGACCGTGAATAGTGTAACGATAAAGCCATTGTGCACATCCCCATCTTTACCTTTACGAAGGAGGAAGCCGGGCATCATCACACATCCTACCAGCCCCCAATGTTGAGACAGCTCTTGGCACTTGAGGCTGTTCAGTAGAGATGTTTACGCCTTTTATTTTCTCACATGTCAATTCTGTTTTTTATATGCAAGAAATGACTTTTGAAATTATAAATTTGAAAAAATGTTATCGTACTTGTTTGTGGCTGTCATTTAAACTGAAAAAATAATGTGATTATAAAGATAACAAATTGATTTGTATGAATAATTCTTTTTATTTTTGTATTGAATTAATTAAAAATATGTATTTTCTTGTCACAAGCGGGTTAGTATGTGGATAAAAATTATTAAAAATACTTCTAATGAATCATCTCAAGTATCAAGGGGTGTTTCAACATTAGAACATGGCAAGTAAAATGATGGTGTCGGTTTCTCATTTGTATAAACATTAAAATGGTGGAGCAAAAAGGATTTATGTACTTCACGGGGATTTTTATACGTTCTACAGATACCATTGTGAAATGGAATTGCGTGTATTGAGAGATATCTTTTAAAAAATGCATGAAGGAGCAACAGCCGTAGTGTTTTTGGGCGTTCTATTTTACCTGATATATCAGAGAAATGCTTTCATGAAAGAACGAGAAAAATAAAAGTGTGAGGTAAAGCGTAACCTCCCTTATTTAAAAAATATTGATGTGGATGCTTTTAAAACTGTAAAGCCTCATTAAAGAATAATAGTAAGGCTAATGATTGATTTCTTTACGTCTTTATATTCTTCCTAAATTAGATTGCCTTTGCGTTTCAAGAATAAATAAAACGGTAGGCAATATTTTTTTCAATCTGGTATACAAAAGCTGAAGCTAAGGATTTTAATAATCCTCTAATCTCTGTTTCAAACTGCGAGGGCTGGGGATTGATTTATAAGCAACAGCAAAAGCGTATGCTTTAGTAAGGTAAATAACGTCATAAAATACAAAATTTATCAACCATGGATTGAAGAAATATTCCGGATTTTTATGAAACACTTTGCAAAACAAGGTATCTGGTTTTGTATTACACTTATTCTTATAAAGACCTGCACACGTGCCTTACGTCATATTTTTCTAAGTGCGATGATTTTTATCCTTCCTGAGTATCATCACTTTTTTTCAGCTCTTCAAGTATTGGCATAGACATGATGTTATAACCTGAATCAACATAATGGATTTCACCTGTAACACCTGATGATAAGTCAGAGAGTAGATAAAGAGCAGATTTTCCAATTTCATGAATATTTACGGTACGACGTAATGGGGCATTACGGCGTTGATGTGAAAATATTGCACGTGCAGCTGCAATACCATTACCTGCTAAAGTTCTAACAGGACCAGCGGAAATCGCATTGACACGGATATTTTGAGGACCAAAGTCCGCTGCTAAATAACGTACCATAGCTTCTAGAGCTGCTTTAGCAACACCCATGATGTTATAATTAGGCACAACTTGCTGTGAAGCACCATAGGTAAGAGTTAAAAGTGTTCCTCCATTGGGCATAAGCCTACCCGCGCGCTGGGCAATTTCAGTAAAGGAATAAGCTGAAATAACCATCGTGCGTTGAAAGTTTTCACGTGTTGTAACATCAACATAACGCCCTTTTAGCTGAGTTTTGTCTGAAAAACCAATGGCATGGACAATAAAATCAATTGTTTTCCATTCTTTTTCAAGTTGCTCAAAGACGTAGTCAATATTTTCAATTTTTTCAACATCACACTCTAGCACTAATTTGCAGCCAAGTTTATCAGCTAGAGGCTGAACACGTTTTCCAAAAGCATTCCCTTGATAAGTCAATGCTAATTCAGCTCCTGCTTGTGCGAGCTGACAGGCAATGCCCCAAGCAATTGAATGGTCATTCGCAATCCCCATAATAAGGCCACGTTTGCCCTCCATCAAACCTTTCATATTATTCTCCGTAAGACCGTACTTTTTTCAATTACTAAGAACTTGTGTTTATTCATAGCGTTGGAAAACAAGTGTTGCATTGGTACCGCCAAAGCCAAAAGTATTTGACAATACGGTATTCAGTTGTTGATGATCACGTCGTTTACGAACGATTGGCATATCAGCAAAAGCTGGATCAAGTTCTTCAATATGGGCACTTTCACAAATAAAATTATGCTGCATCATTAACAGTGTGTAGATTGCTTCTTGAACACCAGCTGCACCCAAGGAATGACCAGTCAGAGATTTTGTGGCAGAAATTGGCGGGCATTGATCACCTGCTCCGAAGATACGGCGGATCGCTTCTATTTCAGGGGGATCACCAACAGGTGTTGCTGTTGCATGGGGATTGATATAATCAATCTTATTTTTGACGGTCGCAAGTGCCATGCGCATGCACCGTTCTGCTCCCTCACCAGACGGAGAGACCATATCGTATCCATCGGATGTAGCGCCATAACCAACAATTTCTCCATAGATTTTTGCACCACGTGCTTTAGCGACTTCTAGTTCTTCAAGAACCAAAACGCCAGCGCCACCAGCAATAACAAATCCATCACGATTAGCGTCATAAGCACGCGAAGCTTTTTCTGGTACATCATTATATTTGCTGGACATAGCACCCATAGCATCGAATAAAACAGATAATGTCCAATCCAGATCTTCGCAACCACCAGCAAAAATGCGATCTTGTTTTCCATATTGGATTGTTTCATAAGCATTGCCGATACAATGATTGGATGTAGCACATGCGGAAGAGATTGAATAGTTTACGCCCTTAATTTTAAAAAAAGTTGCAAGTGTTGCGGATGCCGTAGAACTCATCACTTTAGGCACAACAAAAGGACCGATGCGTTTTGGACCTTTTTGGCGTGTAATATCAGCAGCTTCTACGATTGAATGTGTTGAAGCACCTCCAGAACCCATAATAATACCCGTGTGTTCATTCGATACTTCATGCGGTTCTAGACCCGCATCAGCAATTGCCTGATCCATAGCGATGTGATTCCATGCTGTTCCACGCCCATGAAAACGTAGAGCACGCCGATCTACGAGTTCTTCTATATTAATATCGGGTTTGCCGTAAACTCTGCTACGAAAGCCTAATTCGGCATATTGAGGCGCGTAAGAAATTCCGGATTTTGCTTCACGTAAACTGGTTAAAACAGCTTCAGGTCCATTTCCAATCGCGGAGACAATTCCCATTCCGGTTACAACAACTCGACGCATTCATACCTCCTCGTTCCATACAGAATAGTGAAAAGTTCTTTCTGACGGAAATAACGTTCAATCTTCTTTGAATAAAGCAACGCGTAAATCATTCGCCTTATAAATAGTCTCTCCATCTGCTTTTAGCCACCCATCAGCTATTCCTAAGACTAAATTTCCACGTCGAATACGCTTAAAATCTATTTCATATTCAAGAATTTTGGTTTGTGGAGTTACCATCCCTGATAACTTTACTTCACCTGTTGATATCGCTCTTCCTTTTCCTGGTTCGCCTAGCCAACCAAGAAAAAAGCCTGTTAATTGCCACATACCATCCAGTCCGAGACATCCCGGCATGACGGGATCGCCTATAAAGTGACAATTAAAGAACCATAGGTCTGGTGTAATGTCAAATTCGGCGCGAACCATTCCTTTATCGTATTTACCATCAGTTTCACTAATTTGAGTGATTCGATGAATCATCAACATTGGCGGTGCTGGCAATTGCGCATTACCTTTACCAAACATTTCGCCGCGAGCGCAGCTTAGAAGCTCTTCATAAGTGTAGCGAGACTTTTGTTCAGCCATTGTTACTCCATTTATTTGCATATATTTTTATTTCTGCGCTTTTCCCAACCTACTTTTAGAGCAAATTTCAAAGAGAGGGAAATGATTTTATATCATTTTTAATGACAAAAGCCCTTTTTCATGTATTCTACACAGGTAATTATTTAAAAATGGAATACAAGATTACACCATACTATTCCCATTTTTTTGTATTTTGATCTTATTTAGCAGGAATATATTTGGGTTTGTAATATGTCAGTAAGTGCAGACGATTTAGATATGAATGAAGAACAACAGTTCACAAAAGAGTGTGGAAAAATTGTGCAATATTATTCCATTTCTATGTTAGAAAAACGTTTGCGTCAAAATGGTCTGCGTCCAACACGTCAGCGGCTGGAGCTTGCACATATGATTTTTTCTCAAGGAAATCGTCATATTACTGCTGAAGAGCTCTATGAGGAAGCGGGGAGGGCAGGTGTACCTGTATCTTTAGCAACGGTTTATAATACGCTTCATCAATTTACGGAAGCGGGATTGTTACGGATTATTGCCGTAGAAGGCTCAAAAACTTGGTTTGATACCAATACCTCTGATCACTACCATTTTTATATAGAAGGCGAAAATCGTATTCTTGATATTCCTTACAATTTGGAAGAAGCTCCCATTATTAGAAATTTGCCTAAGCCACCAGAAGGTATGGAAATTTCACATGTTGATTTGATCGTACGATTGAAACCAAAAAATCAATCTTGTGATAGGCAGTGAGGATATTCAATGAGGAATAAAAGTTAAACTTGATAAGTTTGAGTATTCACCAACCTTTTACTTTTTCATCAGGATAGATTCCCCATAACTGGGGTTGCTGAAGCCATCCGCGCGTATTATTAATGTTTAGTTCGCACCATTGTCCATCACATTGGCGAATATTACCAATGACATTAGGTTCTACTTCCGCCACAAGTTCTGCGTTGTCGGTGGGGTTTTTTCGTAGCATCAGCCTTTTTGTTTTATCTTTTTGCCATGGAATAGTTATAGCAGTTCGCTTTCCCGATAAAAGCGACTGATACACCCACCCCTCATCGCCTTCTGCATCACGAATTTTGCGCCATTGATCATATTCTTGAATGATTTCAATAGGTAATCCCTTCTTTTTGTAGGTAAAAATGATAGAATAGTTGCTTCCTGGTCCGACGCGGACATTAACGCTGGTGGGTTTAATCGAAGCAAATCGCGGAAGTGGTAAACCGCTGGGCCCTAAATTTTGATTAAATGTTTGTGCGTGCAACAAATGAGGTGAACCCAATACAATGACTGTTGCTATTAAGATACATGATGCGAGTATTGAAACGCGAAACCAACAAGAATTTTGCACACTGAACTCCTTTATTTCGTCATATATTGGAAATTTAAAATCTGAAAGATAAGACTAGAAACTGATAAAAATTATGACATATCGCTCGTTAAAGAGATCTAAACAATGAAAAAATTGTTACGAGAATAGCAAAATAAGGAAAATAAAAGTTTTTATTTTTTAGTGCTTATCTTGTTTATGAGGGGATAAATATAAATAAACACTGGATTTTATGTAGCTGTACGCGTGATAAAACAGTAAAGTATACTGGGAGCATAGCAGTTTTTGTACAGGAAATTAGGGCTAAAGTATTGCATCTCTTTTCTGAGTTTGTTTCTCGAAGTAAAAGTACATGTATGCATATTATGAACAAAGAGCTGTTCAGTAAAGGGGTTATCATGTGGCTTGAAAAGAAGTTTTGAATGGACAAAATAATACGATGAATAAAACATTTAAGCTTAAAAATATGAGCAAAATTATGGAGTAGATTGATATATGAAGGGCTGATTTTAACAGGATAGTTTTTCGTGATAATCCATTTTATAAAATTTGCTATGCTATGATCTTATGCCATGATAATGCTTATCTGTATGGTAGATAAGCTGGATCCATCATACCTTTACCAGCTCTCAATGTTACGTAGTTCTTATTATTTATGGCGTTCATAAGAGGCATTTTTATTTTTTTCTTAAATAGCTTTTATTCTATTTGCATACTAACCCTGCTTATGATGTACAAGAAAATAATCTTGATTGATTCAATATAAGAAGGTGTTGAGAAACTTCACGTTATTCAGAATTATTACTTAATATGAAAAACGATTACTTATAACGATAAATCAATGCGTTAAAAACTTTAACTCGTTATTTAAATTGTAAAAATATTTCCATCAAAAATGGTAATAAAAGGCACATTCATTCATCCATATTAAAATACAGTGTTTTCTTTGTTTATTGTCAATTTGCTTTTTCTCTAACTCAGTATAGAAGAAAGTTGAATGAAATAGAGGGGCTTATTCGATACACTTATGGGGGTCACTACATAAGTGATGAATAGAAGAAATTTATCAAGAAAAAAGAATCTGTAGTGCAGTGGTTGAAATTTGTCATCGTTTAGAGAGACAGAGTCAAGGGATATAAAAAGTTATGGAATTATATCGTTTTTTTACATAACTGAAGGGAAAGAGGATTATGCATTTGATATCATATTTTTATACACAATCGCATATTGCGATAGTTGCTTTTGTTTTGCAATCTGATCTAGCATCTTCGAAAGATGTAGAATATTTAATGACAAAAAAAGAAAATCATCATGAAATTTATACATAAGAAACAGTTACTTAAGAGATATCCGGAAGGAGAAAAATTATAGCGAAAAGCGATAATAAAACACCCTACACTCAATTCACATAAGAACAAGTCGCTTAAATATCTAAAGCGTAATTTGTTATCTGTTTTTTGAAATATAAGAATGAAAAAACCACCCCTATGACAAAAACCTTATTATTTTCAGATAACTAAATATTAGATAACATTGTACACAAAAAAGCATACACAAGCAATTTATTGCAATCGCCTATGAAGATAAAATTTTCTGGAAGCTTATTACCTACTGCTTACGCAATTATATAAAGTATATTACTTTACCGCAACAGTTCGTCCGTTGCTAACAAAACCTTCTCTTTGCGCACGCTTACGAGCAAGCTTACGTGTACGACGAATAGCCTCAGCTTTTTCACGAGCACGCTTCTCAGATGGCTTCTCATAATAACTACGCATTTTCATTTCACGGAAGATACCTTCACGCTGCATCTTTTTTTTCAACGCACGGAGCGCTTGGTCAACATTATTATCACGAACGAGTACTTGCACTATCTATCCTGCTTTTTTCAGTGTCATAAATGATAGGAAAAACCTACGTCCTTTTAAAGGCATATCCAAAAGGACAAGCACCTATATCACATAAATAAGACATTTGTCTATATCGCTTTTTAAAATTCTATTCTTTTTGCAATAAAACGCTTTTTATAATGAATGATAGAATTTACGGTTATAAATTTATGAAAGTCCTTGTATTTGATCATTTTCGTCAAGATGAATTTTTTCAGCCGTGGGATAATGGGGTAGTCCCGGCATGGTCATAACATCTCCACAAATGACAACAATAAAGCCGGCTCCCGCACAGAGACGAACTTCACGTACGGGAATTTCAAAATCAACAGGAGCACCATATTGCTTGGGATCAGAAGAAAAAGAATAAGGTGTTTTTGCCATACAAATAGGGTAGGCACCAAAACCTTCTTTTTCCCAAGATTCAAGTTGTTTGAGAATAGGAGCTGGGATGATGGCGCCACGCCCACCGTATAGCTTTGTTATAATACAATTAATTTTTTGAACGAGTGGAATATTATCTTGATATAAAACTTTAAAATGAGAATGTTTTTCTTCAATCAAGGTAACGAGTTCTTGTGCAAGTTCTATAGCGCCTTTACCACCTTGTTCCCAATGCTTACAGATAATAGCTTTGTGTCCAGTTGTTGCAACTATTTTTTGTAATGTTTTTATTTCAGCATCGCTATCGCTGTCAAAATGATTGATAGCCACAACACAAGGAATACCGTAGTGCTCCATATTCTTTATATGTCGTAAAAGATTGGCTGTTCCTTTTTCTAAAGCGGTGATATTTTCTTCTGTCAGGTTATTTTTATCCACACCACCATTCATTTTTAATGCACGAATAGTTGCGACGATCACTGTAGCATTTGGTACAATACCTGCTTGCCTACATTTGATATTGAAGAACTTTTCTGCTCCAAGATCTGCTCCAAACCCTGCTTCTGTGACAACATAATCAGCAAGTTTTAAAGCAGTTTTTGTTGCTATAACTGAATTGCAACCATGAGCAATGTTGGCAAAAGGTCCTCCATGAACGAGAACAGGGTTATTTTCAATTGTCTGTACGAGATTGGGTTGTATAGCATCTTTGAGAAGAACTGCCATTGCACCTTCTGCATTGAGATCAGAAACGGTGATGGGCGTTTTATCATAACGATAAGCAACAATAATTTTTTTGAGTCTTTGTGTAAGGTTTTCTAAATTTTCAGAGAGACAAAGAAGTGCCATAATTTCTGACGCAACAGTAATATCAAAACCTGTTTGGCGTGGAAAACCATTTGTTATACCCCCCAATGAAATAACAATATCGCGCAATGCACGGTCATTCATATCAAGAACGCGTTTCCAAACAATGCGACGTGGATCAATGTTTAGAGTATTTCCCCAATAAAGATGATTATCTATCATTGCGGCAAGAAGATTATGAGCAGCTGTAATAGCATGAAAATCACCGGTAAAATGTAAATTAAGGTCATCCATTGGAACGACTTGCGCATAACCACCACCAGCAGCACCACCTTTTACACCAAAACAGGGACCTAAAGACGGTTCTCTCAAGGTAGCTATTGTTTTTTTACCAATAAGATTAAGAGCATCACTTAGTCCAACTGTTGTTGTTGTTTTGCCTTCTCCGGCAGGTGTGGGGTTGATAGCTGTGACGAGGATAAGTTTACCATCTGGATTTTTATCAAGCGATTTTATGTATTCAGAAGAAATTTTAGCTTTATCATGGCCATAGGGAATGAGATTTTCATGTGAGATACCAATTTTTTGTGCAATTTCAATAATATGCTGCTTTTTAGCAGTGCGAGCAATTTCAATATCTGTTTTAGGCATGGAAAAATTCTTTAAACTTATCTTTTATTAATGTTCGAGATCTGTACCCCATGGATTAATTAGAAGAATTCATAGAGAACAGAAAGTGTCAGGATATCATAGAAGTCGATGACATGCTATGCAAGAGATAATGCTAAAGAAGCACGAGAAGAGTTTCATTGTTTTTTAGGAAAAAGAGTTTCTTTGCTTTTAAGCAGTAAAAATATGTTTAATTCAATTAAAAATATCTCGAAAAGAAGCTTTGGTTTGCAACAAAATGCTAATGATATTAATGGATACCATAAGTGTTTTATGGCGGCACATCTGAAGTCCCTATTAAGATGGGATTGCTAGGAATAAAATATCCAGAAACATCTAGTTATGGAAAAATTAGAAATAAGCACGCAAAAAATTATCTAACTGATTAAAGAGTATAATCCGGAAGAGACTAAAAACAAACGCATAGATCGAAAAAAGAAAACAACACACGCTGCTTATGCAATCGTTATGATTATTAGCTAATAAAAGCACCTTGGAGCTGAATTGAAGGACTCATAACATCTTATTCTAGCAAAATGGCTAAAGAAACGACTCACAACAGAATGAAGTAACAAAATACAAAAAACAAAGATAGGCAAAAATAAATCACAAAATAAAGAATTTAAAGAGCCTGAATTTATAAGAAGATACTATTGATAGATGGCGCACCCGAAGAGATTCGAACTCCTGACCCCCAGATTCGTAGTCTGGTGCTCTATCCAGCTGAGCTACGGGTGCATACATTTCAGTTTTTTACATTATCTACGACAAAGGGTTCCTAATCGTTTCATTAAAGAAATGCAAGTGAAACTTGGATAGTAATAAAAAAAAACTCTCTTTTTTATGAGATATTTTAAAAAAGGATATAATATATTATGGTTTCAGTTGGTTTTGATATAATCATTTTTTGTTGTGACCGTACAAAGCAATATGAACGATAGTTAACTTGACGTTTTAATCTATGAAAGATAGTCAAGCAAAGATGAGATGTGTTTTTTGCGGTGGGGGTAAGATATATACACCCGCTGTTTGGGTTTTGTGTAAAACGCCGATATTACTGTTGAAAACTATTTCAGATGAACATGACACAGCAAGGGTGGATGTATGGCGTTATTAAAAAAGAGCTTTCCGTTGGTATTTTTAATCGTCGTTTTAACGGTTACTTATTGGGCTGGAAAAAAGAGTGCAGAACAACCCATTTCTATGGTAGATAAAACAAGAGTATCGTATAAAGCTTCAAAGGAAAAAATGGGAAGACCACCAGCGAATGTTGTCGTTGATCTTGTAAAAGTTCAAGATTTTTATGAACAACTTAACGTTCTTGGGAGTGGAAAAGCTCTTGCAGAAGTCGATCTTACCCCTTTATCCTCAGGTGTTATTGATAAGCTTTTTGTATCAGCTGGTACAAAAGTACAAGTCGATGATGTGATTGCAAAGCTTGATTCTAAAAAAGAGGAAATAGCGGCTGCAAAAGCAAAAGTACAACGTGATAATAATGCATTAACGCTTTCGCGCATTCTTAAATTACGCGCCAGCAATACAGCAACGGAAGTTCAAGAAATTACAGCACGTTTAGAGTTGGATAACGCAAATTTAGTTTTGCGTAATGCTGAATTAGATCTCGATCGGCGAACAATTCGTGCACCGATTCCTGGAGTTGTTGGTATTTTGCCCGTTGATGTGGGGAATAACGTGACCCTTAATACCGTAATAGGGCGTATTGAGAATAGAGAACGTATTTTGGTCGATATATGGGCCCCTGAACGATATGTGTCGCGCATCCATAAAGGAGATGAGGTAACGGCAACATTAACTGCGCAGCCAGATAAATCTTTTGTTGGCCATATTTATGCGATTGATAATATTGTTGATCCAGAAAGTCGCACGCTTCATGCTCAGGTTGAAATTAATAATGAAAAAGATACGCTCATGTCTGGTATGTCCTTTTCTGTTGTATTGCAATTTCATGGTGGTTCTTTTCCTGTCGTTAATCCTCTTGCGGTTCAATGGAATAGTAAAGGGTCATTCGTTTGGCGTGTGAGAGAAGGAAAAGTAGAGTCTATTCCCGTATCAATTATTCAGCATAAAGCGGATCAGGTTTTCGTGAAAGCTCCCCTAGAAAAGGGTGATCAAGTTGTCATTCAAGGGGTGCAAATGCTTTATCCAGGAAGTAAAGTAACTATTGATGACCCAAAGTCCCATCAACAGCAATTATCAGCGGTTTATGGAACGGATATACAATGAGCCAAGAATTAAGCACAAAACAGCCTATATCAAAGGTGGAGCAAGGTGGTCTCATTGCCTTATTTATTCGCAGACCGGTTTTTACTTTTGTTTTAAATGCTATGATCATCATTGCAGGATTTGCAGCATGGTTGAATGTTGATGTAAGAGAATTACCCGATGTTGATACTCCAGTAACAACGATTGTGACGATGTTTTCTGGTGCGTCAGCAGAAACCATTGATCGTGAAGTAACAAAAATTATAGAAGATGCGGTTTCTCGTGTTTCAGGTGTTAAGACAATTTCTTCAACATCTTCTTTTGGACGCTCTCGTGTGCAAATTAATTTTAATGTCGGTGTTGATTTGAATGTAGCTGCATCTGATATTCGTGATGCTCTGTCTCGTATTGCTTATTCTTTACCAAAAAATGCAGATACCCCTCTGATCATTAAAGCAGATTCGAATGCTGCTGCTATGATGTATTTGGTTGTGACGTCACCAACAATGAGTATTGATGATTTAACAACGATTGTAAATGATCAGATTGTTGATGCAATTTCTGCTGTTGATGGTGTTGGTGATGTACAGGTTGATAGTGCTCGCACAAAGATTTTTCAGATTGATATAGATCAAGCAAAACTTGCAAGTTATGGATTAACTGTAGCAGATATTTCACGTGTTCTTGCTGATATGACAACGGATGTGCCAGTAGGATCATTACGCAATTCTAAGCAAACTTTAGTTGTCCGTGCCACTGCTCGTCTAACAACACCAGAATCTTTTGAACAAGTTGTTTTAAAGCCTCATGTGCATCTTGGTGATGTTGCGCATGTTACTTTATCGCCGGATATAGAAACGGTTATTCTTCGTGTCAATGGAAAGACAGGTATTGGATTAGGTATCGTGCGGAAAGCACAATCCAACACGCTTAATATTTCTCAAGGTGTAAGAGCCGTTGTTGATAATCTCAAAAGTATTGTTCCTTCTTCTGTACATATAGACGTTATTAATGACGATGCAATTTTTATTAAAAGTGCCCTTCATGAGGTTGAGGTTGCGTTGGTCATTGCTATTTTGAGCGTTATTTTAGTCATTTTTCTTTTTCTCAGAGATATTCGTGTAACACTGATACCTGCTTTATCTCTTCCTGTTGCCTTAATTGGTACCATTGCAGCTATTTATCTTGTGGGATTTTCATTGAATATTCTCACATTTTTAGGACTTGTTTTAGCAACAGGGCTTGTTGTGGATGATGCCATTGTTGTTCTGGAAAATATTGTTCGATGGCGCAATATGGGGTTAGGTTCCAGAGCTGCAGCGGTGTTAGGAACACGTGAAGTTTTTTTTGCTGTTGTCGCAACAACATTGACTTTAGTGGCTGTATTTGTTCCTATTTCCTTTCTTCCTGGGCAAGTTGGAGGGCTTTTTAGAGAATTTGGTTTTGTTTTGGCAATTTCTATTTTGCTTTCTTCAATTGTTGCCTTAACGCTTTGTCCCATGTTGGCTTCACGTTTTCTCAAAGAACATATTGAGGAGAAAGAAGAAAAGTCCCATCATTTTACTTTTTTATATAAATTAGGTACTTTTCTTCATAAGGCATATACTTACAGTTTGCATCAGTGTTTAGAAAAGCCTTGGTCTGTTGTTTTTGCTTCACTTATTTTTGCGGGTCTTTGTGTTGGAGGCTATATGAAGCTGAAACAGGAATTAACTCCAGCAGAAGACAGAGCTTTTATCTTTTTGGTTATTAATGGACCACAAGGTATTTCAACACAATATTTGAACGAACAGGTAGAGCAAATTGAAGCAAGTCTACAGCCATTACGTGATGCAGGGGAGATTGCTAACAGTTACTCTATTGCGGGTATTGGTGGTTCACCCAATACTGCTTTTTTGCTTTTATTGCTTTCATCTTGGGATAAACGTTTACGTAGTCAGCAAGAAATTGTGAAGGATGTTAATGCAAAGGTTAGACAGTTTCCCGCAGTTTTTGTGTTTGCTGCGGAGGGAAATTCTCTAGGTGTGAGAGGAACTGGGCAAGGATTACAATTTGCAATTCTTGGCAACGATTATGCAACACTACAACCCATTGCTGATAAGCTGGTGAGTGCTTTACAAGATGATCCGCGTTTTATTCGACCACGTCTTACTGTTGATGCAACACAACCGCAATTTTTTATTGAAATCAATCGAAAAAAAGCCTCCGATTTAGGGATTGATATCACCAATTTGGGCGATACATTACAAGCAATGTTGGATGGTAAAAAGATTGGTTCCATTAACGTGGATGATCATTCTTACGATGTTAAATTGATATCGCGTAAAAATTCTATGAAGAGTCCTAGTGATTTAGAAAATATTTTCTTAAAGACTAAAGACAATCGATATGTTCCTTTATCGGTTATTGCGCATTTACATGAAAAAGCTATCGCTCCCCAATTAAAGCGGGAAAAACGCATGAGCGCTGTTATTTTAAGCGCAAATCTTGCTCCAGGTATCGCTTTAGGGGAAGCTTATCAAACTGTACAGAAAATTGCTTCTCCTTTGTTATCAAAAGGAATCTACGTGGTTCCCTTAGGAGAAGCTGAAACGCTTAATGAAACATCTTCCAATTTTATGATTGTTTTTGGCATTGCTTTTTTGATTATTTTATTGATTTTGGCTGCTCAGTTTGAAAGTTTTATTTCAGGATTCATTATCATAGCTACGGTCCCATTAGGGATTGGTTGTGCTGTAATTGCTATGCTATTAAGTGGTGTGAGTCTTAATATTTACAGTCAAATTGGACTAATTTTGTTAATTGGCGTTATGGCAAAAAATGGTATTCTCATTGTTGAATTTGCAGATCAATTACGAGATCAGGGAAGAAGTGTGCGTGAAGCCGTAGAAGAAGCAGCAAATATTCGACTTCGTCCAGTTTGTATGACAATGATTTGTGCCATTTTAGGAGGTATTCCTTTGGTTTTAGCCAAAGGTGCTGGTGCAGAAGCTCGTATAGCTTTAGGTTGGGTTATCGTTGGTGGCCTAGGTTTAGCAACTATTTTTACGCTTTATGTCACACCGGTTGTTTATCTTTTTTTGGGGCGGTTTATAAGACCGAAAGCAGAAGAAGATTTACGCTTAACAAAAGAACTCAATCAAGTTAAATGATGTATCTGATAGAAAAGATTTGAAAGTTTATTCTTGTAAAAATATCATTTTCGGATCTTATCCTTTTATTTTGTATATTCCTTCATTTTTATGTGAGCAGTGAAAATAGCGAGTAATATGAGCACTACAGGAGACGCTTTCTGCTTTGTTATGGTTTGGGCATAGATTTCATTATCAATAACCGTATAGGATAAGCTTATGGGAGATAGCTTTTCGATTCGAAATGAAAAGGCTTTTGAGGCCACGTTAAAAGCTTTAAGAAACCATGCCGCAAAGGATGGGGTCTATGATATTCGTCGACATTTTGTAGAAGATGAACAGCGTTTTTCCCATTTTTCCCTCAGACTTGATGATCTTCTTTTTGATTTTTCAAAATGTGGTGTGACATTTAAAACATTGCAACTTCTAGATGACTTAGCTGTCGCAGCAGATGTGTTAGGCCGGCGTGATGCAATGTTTTCTGGTAAGGCGATTAATACAACTGAAAAACGCTCAGTTCTTCATATTGCGTTACGTTTACCTGCTGATGAAATTTTCATGCTGGATGGTCATAATCTTATTCGCGATATTCAAGACGTCCTTGAAGATATGGAAAGATTTTCTGAAAAGGTACGTGATGGCAGCTATAAGGGAAACAGCGGCGAGAGAATAAGTGATATTGTCAATATTGGTATTGGTGGTTCTGATCTTGGTCCTGCAATGGTCACATATGCTTTAAAACCTTATCATGATGGTCCACAGTGTCATTTTGTTTCTAATGCTGACAGTGCCCATATTTCTGATACTCTCTCTATTTTGAATCCAGCAACAACGCTGTTTGTCATTGCTTCTAAAACTTTTACAACGGCTGAAACAATGGTAAATGCTCAAGTTGCACGTCAGTGGATTTGTTCACATTTAGGAGAAGAAGCCGTTGGTACGCATTTTGTTGCTGTTTCAAGTGCGCTTGATAAAGTGGCAGAATTTGGCATAGATTCCGCAAGAGTTTTTAAATTTTGGAATTGGGTGGGAGGACGTTATTCAATTTGGTCAGCCATTGGACTTGTTGTTATGTTTGCAATAGGTGGTGGAAATTTTCGCCAATTTCTCAATGGTGCATTGCAAATGGACCAACATTTCAAAACTATGCCTTTGCATAAAAATATTCCTATTCGTTTTGCTCTTTTAGGATTCTGGCATCGTGTTATTTGTGGTTATTCATCACGTTCTATCATTCCTTATGCACAGCGTTTAATACATTTTCCAGCTTATTTACAACAGCTTGATATGGAATCAAATGGTAAGCAAGTCTCGCTGGATGGAAAACCATTAAGTTTTTCAAGTGGTCCGATTGTTTGGGGGGATTCAGGAACAAATAGTCAACATGCTTTTTTTCAGCTTCTGCATCAAGGAACAGATATTATTCCTGTAGAATTTATTTTATTTATAAAAGGGCATGAGCAAAATTTACATTCTATGTATGAGATGTTGCTAGCAAACGGTTTAGCACAATCAAAAGCATTGATGAAGGGGCGTAGTATTGAAGATGCTCGGCATATCTTGATAAAAAATGGAGTTAATGAGGGTGAAGCAAATCATTTAGCACTTCATAGAAGTTTTAAAGGAAACCGTCCCAGCATTACGTTGGTTCAAGATTTATTAACACCTTTTACACTTGGTCGTCTTATTGCGCTTTATGAACATCGTATTTTTGTTGAAGGGATTTTAATGAATATTAATTCATTTGATCAATGGGGGGTTGAACTTGGTAAAGAATTAGCAAATGAGTTACTACCAATTCTTCGTGGAGAAAGTAAAGCGGATAATCGCGATAGTTCAACATTAGGGTTGCTAGCACATATTCAAGAAAGACGTGCAAAATAAATATAATTTGACAGTAGGTTTTGTACTAACTAAGCAAAAGTAGAATGAGAGAGAATTATGAGATAATTCTTTGATTTTACTATACGTTCTCTTATTATCTGAACTATATTTATGTAACAGAAAGCCAAAAAGTGAAAAAATTGTAATAATGAGAATTTATTCGCACAAACGATAAAGAGCTTTGAAAAGTCTTGAAGATCTTTTGAAAAATGGATTGATACAAAACCTGCTTACAAACTACACTAGGTAAAAATATACAGAATCCACCGGCAAGCTACGATTAAAGACATTTTAATAATATCGCTTTATAAACTTTGGCGGAGAGAGAGGGATTTGAACCCCCGATAGAGTTGCCCCTATGCCGCATTTCGAGTGCGGTGCTTTCAACCACTCAGCCATCTCTCCATAATAAAGTGAAATAAAAATTGGCACTATTTGAGTGTATAAGGGGTAGATAACCTTCAATTGTTTTTGGTACAACCTTTTTTTCTTTTTTATGGGACTTTATTGACAGAGAATAGAAATTCCTTCATATATACGGAACATGAGCGTGGAGAAATCTGCGCGTATTTGTGTTGAAGAAGGTTTTATCCTTCTTTAAAATCTATTACGACTGATAAAAAGCAGCCTATTTTCCCTTATTTCAAGGCAGAAATTAAATAAGAGCTGGAGTGAACGGAAGGATAAAAAATGTTCGCAGTCATTAAAACTGGTGGTAAGCAATACCGCGTTGTTGCTAATCAAGTGGTGAAAGTTGAAAAAGTTAGTGGAAATGCGGGTGATGTTGTTGAATTCAATGACATATTGATGGTTGGGCAAGAAGGTAATGCGGTTATTGGTACCCCTGTCGTTGCTGATGCATTGGTGACAGCCGAGATTGTAGAACAGGCACGTGGGCGCAAGGTTATCGCATTTAAGAAGCGCCGTCGTCAAAATTCTAAACGCACGCATGGTCATCGTCAAGAATTTACGAAGCTTCGTGTTTTAGAAATTTTAATAGGTGGTTCAAAACCTAAAAAAGCAGCTGCAAAGCCGATAAAAGAAGAGGCAACTGCACCAAAAGAAACAAAAGATGCTGCTTCTGTTGAGAAGACGGCTAAAAAAACGGCTGAAAAAAAGACTGCGTCGCAGAAGAAAGCATCTGTAGCATCAAAGAGTAAGAAAGATTAAAGGAGAGCGTCTATGGCACATAAAAAAGCTGGTGGTTCCTCGCGTAATGGTCGCGATTCAGAATCGAAACGTCTGGGCGTTAAAAAATTTGGTGGTGAGACCGTTATTGCTGGAAATATTATTATTCGCCAGCGTGGTACACGTTGGCATCCTGGCAACAATGTCGGCATTGGAAAAGACCATACGCTTTTTGCATTATCAAATGGAAAGGTTTCTTTTCAACGCAAAGCGGGTGATCGTTCCTATGTTTCAGTCATTCCTATGGTGGAGGCAGCAGAGTAATCTGTAACACTCTCTAGCAATCAACGGGATTCCATTGAATTGTAGTTGTGGTTTTATAAGTATTAAAAGGGAAAGATGAATTTCATCTTTCCCTTTTTGTTTTGGTACTATAATAAATGTAGAAGATATACGAAAAAGGTGGAATTGGGGAAATGACTTTTCTCAATGAGGGAAGGGGTTTGTGCGGTGTTATGTTAGTATTTAGTACTGAACGTATTGATATTATGATAGAATTTGTTGATAAGTTTCTGTATAATAATAGTGAGGAGAGACTTTCTTTTTATGCATGAAGAAGTGTCTAGTAATTTCTTTATAAGAGGAGCAGTTTGTTTTCAGGAAATTATGAGAAATTTAATGAAAGCATTATTAAAGCATTATTTACGTAATCATTTTGATAAAGATGAATCTTTTTATTGGCATTGTAGTATTGATGAGTTGTCATACTGTTTTTAGGTGGTGGTGTGGATAGGTGGGGCTATTCATTTAAAAGGATATAGGGATAAAAAATCCATAAGATGGCAGTCAAAACTACTTTGAAAGTGACGTGCATTAAGGAGTTTTCGGTAAATCGAGAGTGAAATTATATTTTTAAGGAGGACGCTGTTTAAAGATATAAAAATAACCAATGTGCAATCAGCGCTCTTCAAGAATATTTTTTCTGATTTCACTATTATTGTATTGTACATTTTTGAAAATAAACAAGCATAAAAGCTGGGATTAAGGCAATAACTGCTTTTCATTTTTTACTTTATTTATCTTATTTGTAGCGTTTTTCTTGATTTTAGTAGTTGATGATGGTGCTTGGGTGATGCTCGTACTTTGCAGATATGCGACAGAGGGTATTGTGTGTTTGCGATATTGATTGAAGTAAAGGAGTATCTTAAAATACATGGATGTTATATATCAATGAGGTAGCGTCATAGGATGAGCTGCACGGAATTTTAAAGATGATAAGTTGCATAGAGCAATTTATAATTATGTAATGAATTTATAAAGAGGGATAATAGGTTAAATAAACTTTGAGGAATCAGTTAAAATATTAACTGAAGTTACAGATGATTGGGAAGGATGCTTTCTTTTAGGGAGAATAATGAAAAGTTATGTTGAATAACTTGGGATAATGAGAGCGTTTTTAAAACATAGTTTTTTAGGTGATTGGTGCTGTAAAAATCGGGGTTTTGTTTTTGTAAAGTAAAAGAGTAAGAGGCAGATTTGCTTATGATGCTTTTAAGCACCTCGCTAGATGATAATATCCAATTGTATTATCGGTTATATTGAGGTATTTAAGCACCTCACTTAGCTACATTTCGTAAAATATAAAGAGAGCTGTGGTGGTATTTATAGCTTGTATTTTGGGAAATGCAGCTTTGAAAAGGAATTTATCAGAGATATTGGTGTTCAAATGTGAGGCAATTTGAATTCATGATGAGATGTGAGAAAGCAGAAGCAATGAATGTAGATTTTATCGAGAGTGAAATCTTGTCTATAAGATCTGTACAACTTGCAGCTGCTTTTGATCATAAAAATGATGCAATTTATGCTGCTGCTGAATTGCTTGTGCAGGTTGGTGCGGTTGATAAGTGTTATCTGGCAAGCATGCTCGCATGTGAAGAAACAACCAATACTTGGCTTGGAAATGGTATAGCCATTCCTCATGGTATAGCTGAAAATCGTGATTTAATTATCAAGGACGCTGTTGCTGTTATACAGGTTCCTGCTGGTGTTGAGTGGCAGGATGGCAAAAAAGCACATTTGGTTATTGCTATTGCAGCATGTCCAGATCGCTATAGAGAAATTTGTAAAAAATTGACGTCTCTTTTATTTGATAAAAAACAGCTTGAAGTACTTGCAACAACTATGGACAAACAGCAAATTGTTACAACTTTGTTTGATCAAGATATGAAGATAGAAAAAACTTTTATTGGTGACCTTTCGGTGTGTCAGGAATGGACTTTAGATTATCCAAGTGGTCTTCATGCACGACCAGCTTCTCTTTGGGTTGATTTTGCGAAAAAGGCTCAAAATTCTATCAGAGTTCGCCATGGTCAATATGCCGTTGAAATGAAAAATTTGGTTGGTTTATTGCAATTAGGAGCAAAAAACGGTGATGTTCTGATTTTTTCTACAGATGCTGCAGAAGGAGCACAACTTCTCAATGATGCCATTGCTATTGCAAAAAAAGTGAGTATTAGTGAAAAATGCCTGATGAGAGCAATGGAATCTCAAACAAAGGCTTTTCATGGTTGGTATCCACGCTCTATGCAAAAAGGCATTTCTGGTATTGGAGCAAGTTCAGGATTAGCATTTGGTAAGATTTTTGTTTTAAGGCAAAATGATATTTCTATAATAGACCAGCCAATTGATTTTGCAGCTGGTGCAGCATGTCTTGAAAATGCTCTTAAAAAAACAAAACATAAAATGGCATCTGTGATTTCTGATATTACAGTGCGTATGGGAGCAGATTCTGCTGCGATTTTTTCTGCGCAAATGGTTTTGCTTGAAGATGAAAATTTAATAGCTCAAGCTTGTCGTTTTATAGCAGAAGGTCATGGTGTCGCTTGGTCTTGGGATAGAGCGGTTCGTCAATTTTCAGATATGTTTTTTAAGGTAGATAATCCTTTGTTAGCAGCACGTGCTGTTAATTTAGTTGATGTTGGTCGACGTGTTTTAGGTGAAATCAATCCATCCTATAGATCATTCTTTTTAAATGATATTCCACATGGTGTAATTCTAGTTACAAATGACCTTTCTCCTTCTGATGTAGCACAACTTGATTGTACAAGGGTAAAAGGATTAGCAACAGCATGGGGAGGTCCATTATCTCATACAGCTATTTTGGCGCGTACTCTTGGTATTCCAATGGTTGTTGCTGCAGGTGATGATATTTTAGCGATACAGTCTGATATTCAGGCTATTATTGATGGCGATAACGGGTTTATTTATCTTGATCCTACGCTTGAAGACGTTGAAGATGCTCAAAGGCATATTGATACTGTTGTGCAAAAACGTGTCAGTGAAATAAGTGCGTGTAGATTACCAGCGCAAACAACAGATGGTCAAAGAATTCGTATCATGGCTAATGTCAACTACGCAAATCAGGTTCCTGTTGCGCTTGATTTGGGGGCTGAAGGTGTTGGACTCATGCGCACGGAATTTTTGTTTTTAGAGAATCCACATATTCCGGATGAAGAGCTACAATTTAATACATATCGGGCGATGATTACAGCTGTAGGAGATAAGCCATTAATTATTCGTGCACTCGA
The DNA here is from genome assembly GCF_042193375.1 of Bartonella sp. TT67HLJMS. Classification (NCBI taxonomy): domain Bacteria; kingdom Pseudomonadati; phylum Pseudomonadota; class Alphaproteobacteria; order Hyphomicrobiales; family Bartonellaceae; genus Bartonella; species Bartonella sp. TT67HLJMS. Next base: position 41,829 of record NZ_JBHILP010000001.1, on the reverse strand, counting down.
TATTGGTGGGGATAAACAGGTTACGCATTTACATTTATCTAAAGAGGACAATCCTTTTTTAGGTGTTCGAGGGACGCGGCTTTTGTTACGTCGACGTGATCTTTTGGTGCCTCAATTACGTGCTTTGTATCGAGCAGCAAAAGAAGGCGGAGATCTATGGATTGTGTTTCCGATGGTAATGTCTGTTTCAGAGATTGTCACTATAAAAAAGATTGCAGAAGAAATCCGCAATGATATTGATGCACCAAAATTAAAACTTGGTATTATGATCGAAGTTCCAGCAGCCGCCATTATGGCAGATGTGTTGAGCGCCCATGTTGATTTTTTCTCAATTGGAACCAATGACCTAACACAGTATACAATGGCTGTTGATCGGCAAAATCCGTACCTTGTGTCTGAAGCTGATAGCCTTGATCCAGCAGTTTTGCGTATGATTTATCAGACTATTCAGGGAGCTTCACAACATAAGTGTTGGGTTAGTGTATGTGGTGGTATGGCTGGAGATCCTTTTGGTGCGATGATTTTGACTGGGTTGGGAATTAATGAGCTTTCTATGATATCTTGCGATATTTCTCCAGTAAAGGCGTGTTTGCAGACTCATAGTTTTGAAGATATGAAAATTTTAGCACAAAAAGCATTACAATGTGAAACTGCACGAGCTGTACGTGCTCTAAGCAAGGATATAAGGTGATAAAGAACATTAAGGGGAACGAGCTAACTCATTTTGCAGAGTAATCAGACCGTTAGTGCTGTAAAACATTATTCTTTTATACGTTACAGAGAGGAGTAGCGTGTGAAAAACACTTTAAGAAAGAATAAATGCCTTTTATGCATTCTCTCAAATAGCAAGGGATGTTGCAACATTAGGGGATAAATAGCGTGATGGTACTTGGCTTGTACTTTTTATTTAAGGAAAGATGATGCTATTCAATAGATTTTATACCATTCATAGACACCGTATGAGATAGATGTGACGATCTTTTTATTCCCATTATTGTATTATACAAACCTATCCACGGAAAAAGTTTTTTCTTAAAAAGAAAGGATGTGCTTGTTATTCAACAGATATAAGCTCTTACTTTAATAAATGAATTTGTTTTTTGAACTTTGAATGTATAATTTAGGCTTGCACGTTATTTCTTTCTGGGTATAGTGCGAGACTTCTGGAGAGGTGGCCGAGTGGTTGAAGGCGCACGCCTGGAACGCGTGTATATGGGAAACCATATCGAGGGTTCGAATCCCTCTCTCTCCGCCATTAATTTAAAACGAATTTTCATATGCTTGATATGACATAGCTTAAAAAGCTCAGGATTTTTTTACTGTTTGCAATTGACCAGTTTGCGCCGATCTGTATCTGTCATTATGTATACCTAGAAATTGCAGTTGAATTTCCATGAATTTTATAATTTCTAAGTTACTCTCCTCTCGATCTTTAGATAACCTGATCTAGCATAAACGATCTCTTCAAATATCGTTAAGGGATTTTTGCCATTATCACTAACTTCTGATAGAGTTTCAGAATTAATGGTGATCATAGTGCTATTTGCAATTCCGATTAACGGGCTAAATGCGTTTTATCCACATGAGAGGTAACGAACACCTCAGCTTTTCTCACGCAATGTGCTCATTTAAAATTAATGTCATGAATATTTGTACAAAATCTTTATCTATACAATAATCAAAAAAAGGCTGACGTAATATAATAATTGAAGATTATTCATGTGGTGCTTTCTTTTATTTCTAAGCTTTGTATGTAAATAGATAGTCCGTGTAAAATAAATAAAGGGGCGCAAAAACCTATAAATATACACAGGACGTATAATGTAGAAAATGAAAAAAAATTTCCGGCATATAAAAGCACAATAGAGAATAAAGCTGTTATGATGCGCACACTGGCATCGCCTGCCAAAATCACCTCGGCTAAATTTTCACTAGGTGTGATAGCTTGTCCAATTGTTATTCCCGATACCCTAAAATAAAATTGCCCAATACCTAATAAAAAGCCCATAATATAAAGGGAATATTGAGTAAAATTTAAATATAAAACAAAAGAGATTGCGATCACTGCAAAAGCCGGTGTTCCCCATACAAAAAAACGAATTAAAGATGGAAATTTCCGTAAATAATAGGATGAGATAAGACCATTGACTACAAAACCCAGTGCTGACAAAGCAAAAATAGTATTTTGAATAGCTGTAAATTTTGTATTATCTGATGTTATAGATGCAAGAACAAGTGGCAATAGAACAATAGGCCCCGTATAGAGAAAATTATTCAAAATACGATTAATCGTTAAAAAACGTAACGCATAAATCCGCCAAAGGCATCTAAAACCAACTCCATAAGCTTTTTGAGATGGCTTTTGTAATAGCTCTTTTACTCTGTTTATTTGTTGTATAGACTTTATACGAAACCATAGGCTGGCATTCAAAAGATAAATAAACACAATAAAGGCTATGGCTATTTTGTGCCCCAAATGCGCAATTATAAAATATATAAGCAATGGGGATATAATAACAAAAAACTGACAGCAACTAGTATAAAATGCAAAAATTCCAGCTTTTTGTTTGGGAGCTGGAACCAGCTGATTCAAGGCACTGTTGTTATTTGGATTATCAGCCCCCATCAAGAGAGCAAGTAAAAAAAATACAAATAAAATAAGTACCGGATTGTTCATAAATAATAAGAACGATAATAAACAAGCGCAAATAATTTGACTATAAAACCCAATTATAAAGCCTTGATAGCGCACCAACACATTTCCCAAACATAAGCCTGCAATTCCAATTGCGATTAAATTAACAACATTTAAAGTAGCAGATGCTTTTCCAGTTGTATCTTGGAATTGTAACAAAGAAAGGCCAATAGATAATACACCACTAGCACAAAAACTCGTCAAACAACCAATCAAAATCATAAGAAAAACAGAATTACGCAATAGCTTTCTCACTCTTAAACAGAGACTCGAGCCATTTTATGATTTTCTCCATTGTCGAATATGGTTCGGTACTAAATTCCAGTTTTTCATAAAAGTTTAGTTCAAATGCGTTATAGGGACTTATTTTTTGCAAGTCATCTGTCAGTATGAATTCTATACTTGGCAACGTTGCGCCCATAGATTGAGACAAATAATAGGAAATTACTTTCCAATACATATGGGCACGTTCTCTTGCCAAATAATTTTCCAAGACATATTTCAAGTGACAACCATCTAAAATATATTTCGAACAATGGTGCAAAGGATAACAAATACAAATAGCATCTGTTTCATGTACGGGACAAGAAGAAATATTAATATTTTTATCATTTCATAATATTATAAAAACTTCAGTGAGCAGATCTTCTAAATTTAGTCTAGTCACAACAAGATTGGGTGCTAATTTTTGGGCAACATGAGACCAAGCTAATCTTACTACTAAAGTTCCAAAAACCTTTAAGTCAGATTCTAGATAAGCTTTTTTTAAATTCCCCACCCATATGGTTCTATGACATATAATAATTGGCTCATCTCGTCTGAATGAACAAGATGTAATTCTAAACCAATATTATCACAAAGGTTTGAGCTATTGAATTGCTCGGATCCTAATCTGGTATTCTTAAATCATTATAGCAACTAAAGAGTTTTTAAGTATTCCAGCTTTTATTAAACTTTGTAATAATGTATTGGAATCTCCCCTTCACGGACTTCGACAATTATTGTATCACCACTATAAGAACAAAAAAATTATCTTTGAATTTGCTTACTTTTAGAAAGAAAAATGAGCAACACTCTTCCTTAACTAAAAGAAACATGTTCTCTACTTTTTTCTTTATGATGATCAAAAACCTATACTGTTACAATTCGATCATCAATTATTAGGATAAATATTCTGCGTTTAGCCTAATAAACTGTTATGATCAATGTTTCTCTCTATTCTAAAAATCAGCGCTTTTCTTCCTAGAGATACTCGTAATTGCTGTACAATCTTTCCCAAAAAGGCACTCCTTCAACATTTCTATTAACACGATCATTCTGAAAAGTTTTATACATACACACGGCATTATACGGAATGCTATGTATTTTTTTAACTTACTCAACTAACCAACATCTTTTTGATGGGCAAAATAAATCACGAAATTTGTGTGCTGTCACAATTCGAAAAACAATCATATATCTCCCACCAATGATAGACGATGTCATTAGAAGAAAGCTTTAATGATATTGGTAGAATAAATTAACCAGAAAAAATTGCAGCACTGATGGAACCAATTTTATTTCATACCTTGTAACTCTATCTAAATTTTAATCATTTTTGTTAAAGATTCTTATGCAACTTTTTCTACGTTCAGCATTTTTTTTCCACTTGTTTGCAACAAAAGATTAATAGCTAAATTCACCTGTGTCATAGTAGCTCTTCTTTTGGTAAAATAGAGCTGCTTCAATCTCGATATATAAATATTTTAGTTCTTTTAATATATTCTCTTCAGATGCTTTAGATTAATAACACACCAAAACCCAAAATAAAAAATATTTATTTTACTTAAGTTATTGAATATTATTTGAAAAGTATGGAAATAGAGTGATGCAAGAGTTAAGAAATTATTTAAAAGTTCAAATCCACCTACACTAGAGCCATCACGCATGGTAATAGCAGTTGTCATTAGATATACTAAGTATGCTTGATAACTTTTCTGCTTCATGCCTGTAGGGAGTTTCAGATAGAGATAATACCAGAATCCATTCGTGAATGCTCGACAATAAAGCTGTAAACAAAATTATTTCCTTGTTGTTTAATCCATTAAGCTTGATCAATTTTTAATATTTGTCTATATTTTCAATTAGTTACGCTGATGAATCTATGTTTTCTTTCCAATTATTGTATTTTATAAGAAATTGCTACGAATAATCCTCTCCAAAGCTGATAATTCATCATCACTGTGTCCCCAAATTGCTATAATGGCAGGGCAGGTATTTAAATCGATGGTTAGGGGTAGGGGCTCATTTTCTTTAAAAAGGAGCTTAAAATGAACCACATTTTCCCAAGAATGAAGCTTTTGCTGCCATAAGTTAACATCTTTTATAATATGACCGTCGATCTTGTTGATAAGAAAGATAATACGCCCTTTTTTCTTAAAGCGACTTGGTTTTTGCGAAAACACTCCTGCAATAAGATTAACGGAGCTTTCAAGTAAATCATCTTCATAGCAATGTGCGAACAAGGTGGGTGCAATTCCTCCGTGGAGGCGGGCTCCTACTTCGATCATCACTGGACCACGAGCTGTTTGCATGATTTCCATATGCGCGGGTCCATATTCAATCCCCAGCGTGCGAATACATTTTTTTGCATAAGAGATAAGAGGGGCATAAGAGGGATCTTGAGCATCAAGCACATCAAGCGATTCATAAACAAAAGCACTTCCATTATGAATACCTTTTTTATATCGCGATAAAGCACATATTTTTATAGCCTCTCCCTTTACGACGGCGTCGACGATGTATTCCTCTCCCTCCAATCTTTCTTGGAGCAAATAAGCCTCGTTAGGTGCGCCAAAAATATTTTTTTGCGTCCAGTCGATTCTAGAGGACCATGCCGCTACTTCCTCACGGCTGGAGAAAAACAAAATGCCATCACTCCCAGCAGAATCATTTGGCTTCACTACATAGCCGCTATGACTTTCAAAATCATCGATAGCACAATCGCCTTTTGTAAGAATCTTCGACCGAATGTAAGATAAACCATTTTCACAAAGGCGCCTTTGCATTGCTGCCTTTTTTCGTCGCCAATCGGTGGTTGAGGGATTATTCCCAAGGCAACCATAATAAGCCGCCAATTGCTCTGCACAATAAATACCTCCTTCGGCGCCTGCTACCACAGCTTCTATCGCACCGATAGGAAAGCGTATCTTGATCTCATCTACATTATGAAGTTTTGCTTCTGCCATGCCTTTTCCCTGATAAGAAAGCATATAGCGTGAAAAAAGATCTGGTTGAGAGACAACTCCATAACAAGCATAGCCTAATTTTTGCAAAGCAGGGCCATAGAGGGCACCCGTGGAGAAAGGGTCGACAATAAGAATAGGTTTTCTCATGCTTTGTTCCGCTGTGATAAAAGGAAAAGAACATAAATAAAGATTATTAGCCCTATAAGGGGTAGAAGATAAACAGCTGCTTGAGGACCCATAAGGGCAGAGCTTGTAAGAAGACCAAGGATAACATAACCTGCCGATTGGGAGAGAGTATAAAGCATGCCGCTATAGCTTCCCACCAGCTCTGCTTGAGCCTCTGTTTTAGTCGCTTCAATCGTATGTTTGCGGGCATTAATTCGCATGGTATTCATTGAAAAGCCAATAAAAAAGCAAAAGACCACAGCCAAATAGGGCAATTGTGTGGTGCTAAAAATAAGATCAGCCACGCTCAACATAAGGGCTGGGAGAATAAATTCAAAGCGAGGGATTTTGATAAAAGCAGCCAAAAAAGCGCCCACGCCTGCGACCGCACTGCAAAGCCCATAATATTCAGAGCCAAAATTTTTCACACTCTGAAAAAGAATGGTTGCCAGCGTATTATAAGCGCAAATATGAAAGCCAATAAGTCCTATGCAGACGCATAAAAGTTTAAGCTCATAAGAGAGTTCATTCGCTTGCGGTGTAGGTACTGGCTTCTTATCGGTTGCAAGTGCTGTGGTATCTGTAGCGTTATATTCATCGCAAAAGATGATATATCCGGCTATAAGGCTTATAATGATGTCAAACACACAAAGTGCCACAATCAAACCATTATAGCCAATTTCAGCCGCTGCCCCTCGAGGGCTGGTCGCTTCTAAGAGATAACCACTCAGTGCTGCTCCCAAAAAAGCGCCAATTTGCACAACTGTTTGCATAATGCGGGAAGCCTTTTGGGCGCTAATATAACCACCAAGTGCGAGTTTAGTATTATAAGTCTCGAGAGTGCTTAAGGTAATCAAAGAGAGATAGCCGATAGAGATAGAGACAGCGATAAAACCAAAGGGAGAATCGGCATAATGGAAAAGAGCAATCAATAAAAGAAGGCTATAGATAATGATCCGCCTTTTGTATAAATCGACTAACCGCAGTGAGGCTTTAATGCGCACAAGTCCGCTTTTTTTTAAAAGGTAAGGCGTAAGGGTGCCCAAAGCCATGGTTATGCCTAGGAAAATCGATGAGGATGTTATGCGATAAGCATTCCAAAGATTACTTAAGAATAGAACCATATCAGAAAGATATAGTAAGACAACAAGCCCATAAAACCGAAACATCAGTTGTTTGTGCACATCATCCCCCCATTTTGAAATCTCTTAAAAACACGCAGTATTATAAATCAGCACACATGTTTACGAATAATAAATACACACATACATGGCTGGGCATGTCAAGTTTTTTCGGTAGGAAAAATTGAACGCTGATGTTTATGCTAGTGATAGCTTATTTTCAGGAGAATGAGTAGGATGGAGGCTGGTATTTTTACTGCGTCTCTTGGCAGGTGGCTTGCCAATAAAGAACTATGTCCTAGAGATATATTTCGCGCTTTCAAGTTGATTTTGTTTATACTCAAGGTTGAGGTTTTGTTATTGACGGTTGTTAGATGTTGTTGTGACAATAAACTTCGTTATCTATCAGAAACATTTATGGCATTAGCGCTAAGGTGTGCGGTTGTATTAAAGCCTTTACATGGTAGTCTTTTTCATAGAGAAGGTATTATTGGTTCAGTTTTAGGAGGCTTTGTCACGGCCGATTTGGGCGTCGTCGTTGTTTGAAGTCTTATTATAATATTCTTAGTTTCAGTTTATGAATATACCGAAAAATATAGTGAAACATTTGATTCAAACGCTTTTGCAAGGCATATTTCAATATCTCAGCGATGTTTTCTGAGAATTGTTCTGCCGCTTTTTGACGGAATCGGATATCAAATGCTTATGGCGTGGGCAGTGGTTTGAGAAAAGATAGAGTTGATTTCGTTAGATTCCTATGTAGCGGAATTCAGTATCAGTCCTTAGGGGGGCAATAATATACTTAGATCGAACTCATTTCTATACGCTTACACGACGTTATAGGAGTAATCCTCAGAAACTCTACTAGAATTCGTTAAAAAATGGCAGGTTATGTAGCGTGAACAAAAAATATATTTTTTAAAAATACTTAAGCTCATTTTAAGTTGTCTAAAATATAATCTTATCTTAAAACTAAGTCTATATACCGCCATTTATCATAAAGTTAATAAGTTATACAAATACGGGAGTATTGTGTTTTTCTGTTTAGAGACGAGTAAAAAAACATCTTATTAAACATTAAGAGATTTTAGACATAAAACAATTTAACTTATGGAGAGTATATAGACAAAATGTATCTTGATAAAAAAGTTTATAATTCTATGTGGTCTTCAAAGAAATTTTCCGGTTCTTTTATTGTCTTATGCGGGTTTGATGGGAGTGGAAAGACAACACAAACAAAAGAAATTGCTCGCCATTACTCAACAGAAAAACATATAATACAAACTTTTCAACCCAGTTATTGGTATAGAAATAATCCAGAAATTAGAGATTACTTAGATACTGGAAAGGCAATTGATCCGTTGCTTTTAGCACTCTTATCAGCGACAGATAGACGCAAACATACGCTTGAAATTATTGAACCTTCCTTAATGTCATCGCAAAATTTATTAATTAGCGATCGATATGTTTATTCTAGTCTTGCTTATTTTTATGCTCGAGAGCTTTCTGTTGAAAGTGTAGTTAAATTAAATCAATCTATTCCAAGACCTCATATTACATTTTATCTTCATTTACCGCCCACTACTATACTGGAACGATTGCAGAAAAGGGATGGTTTAAACTTAAAATACGAAGAACAACTCTCTTTTATTGAAAAATTTTATGAAGTATACCAAGTTTTATCAGAAATAGATGAGCGGTTTATAACAATTGATGGAACTGCTTCTGTTTCTTTAATTCATCATCAAATACGACGTCATATAGATGAAGTTTGTTTTTGATTATGAATAAAATCATTTATTAATCAATTTATCCACGATAAATCCTTCTTATGTATTCGTATTCTAAATCTGAAACTTTAGAGATATGATTGCAATAATTTAACTGCTCAGGAAAAATATCACGTTATATATTTTAATTGGAAAATTAACTGTAATGGGCTTGTTTTAAAAGATTTAGAGAAGGGGAGTAGAAAAGTTATCAATATTTATCGTGAGAATAATAGTATGTTTATTCTTTTAGAGACGAAGTGTGGTAATAGAAGAACGACATAGAGGGATATACTCGAGCATATTTTAGTGCACGGAATAATAAGGACAATGATGTGTGTGAAGCTTCCATATCATAAAATTGTTTCACATATGTATAAAGGTGAAGCTTCTGAATAAAATGCACATAAAATATTAATTTTATTGTATTTTTGTTCATAAATTTTTATTTTAATAGAAGAATTAATCATACCACAGCACAAAGATTTTAAAAGCCTCAAAAAAGGAATTTTGCTTTCTTAAATTTAATGATCTAAAATGAAAACCGTAAGAATGCATGTTTTTAAACAGGATGTATCATGCATATCGACGGGTATTTATTTTAGAGGATAATTTATGTTCACTTCAAATTTGAAGGAACGCATTGCTTTATTTGAAAATAGAACTTTTCTCTATTTTACTTTGAGCGGCTTATTTGCTACATTTGGAAATGGACTAAATTATATTGCATTGTCATGGCTTGCTTACAATCAGACGGGTTCAATCCGTGGTGTAGCGTTGATGATGCTTTTTCTTTGGACGCCTAGCATTATTTTTGCCCCTATTTTGGGCATATTGGCAGATAAATATAATCGTAAAACGCAGATTATTATTTCAAATCTTGTGAGAGGTTTGGTAATCGTTGGCTGGGTAATGCTATGGCATTTTGGTATAGAAATTGAATTGATGGTCTTATCTGCTCTTTTGGGTATTTTTATCTCTTTTTATATGCCATCAGCTATTTCTTTAATTCAAAGTATTGTGCTGAAAGAACAACTCATCAATGCAAATGCGACTATCGATATGATTTATGAACTTGGCACTATCGCAGGTATGGGCTTAAGTGGATTGATACTGTCCTACGCAGGAACAAAAGGAACTCTTCTGATAGGTGGTATATTCTTTATTATTGCTGGTTTATTTAATTGTGCAATGAAGGTACCTAAAAACCGAAGATCTAAAAACCAAAACCAGCAAAATTGGTGGAGAAATTATACAGCAGCCCTTCATTATTTTAAACAGAATCCGGCTCTTTTTGTACCTTATGTAAGCCAGATGATTATTATGACTCTTTTGATGACCATTCCTGTTATTCTTGTTCCTTATATACAAGAGGTTTTGCATGCGGATAGCAGGACCTTTGCAATATTTGAGGTGCTTTATTCTATGGGCGTATTGACAGGTGCGTTTTTTTCACCACTTCTTTGTAAAGTTTTATCCATAAAGAAAACATTAGCCATTTTATTAGCTTTTATGGCTATTGGTCTCGCTATTCTATCTGTTAATACACACAATTTTGTTGTTTTTCCTGTTTACTTTATGATTGGATTTGGACTTTCGAGTTGGGCTCTTTCGATTTCTTTATCACAACTCTCTTGTGATCCTGAATACCAAGGAAGATTGCAGGCAAGTTTTAATGGTATCTCTGGATGCTTGATCCTCGCAGTCTATCTCATTATGGCACGCGATAACAGTAGCATATCACCTCAATCGATATATTTTTTTCAAAGCATTTTTGCGCTTGTTGGAATATTCATAGTGCTGTTTTATAAACATGAAAAACAATAAATTACATTTATAAGTGTGGTAATACACGCTATTTTATAAACATTTACGCTACAGCATATTTCATATTTTGCTTTTACAGGGAAGTGAGAAAATGTAAAAATTGGTGCTTAATGAATAAAGCATACATTGATGTATGCTAGAGAATACTCTCTATTTTTTGATAACGACCCACAAGAATTGCTGCGTTTCTTTAATTCATCTCACTGTTGTTAAGAAGATGAAACCGCAACATTTTAAATCTTCTTGAAAGTTTTTTTTGTTTAAGCGCAGTAGAAAATAAAGCGATGAGGTAATATCGTATCATACGGGGAGAGTGTTGCATTATTTTTGTTTTTCAAAATCCATATGAAAAATTGTATCAATTTCATCTTCATTGGAATGGGTATTTCTACGACGATGCAAGGTTTGCACAATCTCTTTTTTTAAAACGGCATCTATTTCACTTAAACGGTGAATACTGAGTTCCAATTCAAGAGATAACGCCAAGTCCACGCACAATTTAAGCTCTTCTCCAATGTCGAAACCGCGTTGATAGTCGTCATAAAGACCAACCAATGTATCAGATAATTCTTTATCGCATAAAGAGGTCATGCTTAATTCCTCCGCGTTGCGGTTTCCATGCAGCTTTTTTAAGTATCACTCCACTATTCTCACTTAGAATTGCCATGTATACGAACCTCATGGTTTTGTCAATTTTCTGCAAAATACGCGCTTTTAAACCAATGTCTATTAAAGACTGTATTACTTCAAGATTTTGAAGCGCCCAATTGTAAATATGGATGGTAATGTGTTTACTATAGAACTTATAGCATTTAAAATACATTGCTAAAAGGCTTTTAATATGCATAGAGGAGGAGCATTCTGACGATAAACCAAACACCCTGAAATCTCTATTGCCAATTACAGCTAACTTAGCACCATTAATATATAAAATAAGCAAATATGGTTTGTAAACGTCTAACTTTTTAATAACGAGTGATGATCTCATTTTTTGTAGAATACCAATTATTTTGCCTATTTTATATTGATTTTTAGACATTGATAAACTTTTTACCTTATGTTGTAATGTAAAAACTTTGGGAAGTGTATTTATAGATTTTTGCAAAAAGGTTTAAGCAGGTTTACTAGGCTGTTGAGTGAGAGAACCTGTGTTGGGCTTTTTGCTTCTGAAAAATATGACTGTGACTTTTGAGAAAGCAGTTGGCAAGAATTTGCTTGGCGTGCAAACTGATGGAGTTGGCAGTGGCGCATTTAGCTTTTTCATTAGGCTGTGTCCAAATGTTTTTGACTCTGGAAAATAGCCTCTGATAGGCTTGAGTTTTTCCAAAGTTATATTACAGGGGCGCAGTTCAGTAAAATACCACGGCGATTGCATTTTTTGTGTGATTGTCATAAATTTCGCTCCTGCATACGGATGCTGCAACATCTGTTTTTGTGGGGTTATGTATGTGATAACTGCTCTTCTTAAGGAGCAGTAATGATAGATATAAATCAATATAATTATTTAGTCAACAATTATATTGATTTTGGAGTGTTTTTTTGGCTCGTCCGGAAGCAAAACCTAAAACTGAGTTGGCAAAACGTTTTCGTGAGGTGCGTCACGCTCTTGGTTTTACAGAGCGTAAGCAGTTTGCTGAACATCTTGGTATCACTGCTGGCTCTATAGGAACTTATGAAACTGGTATAAGTGAGCCTACAGCCTCTGCGCTCTCCAAATATCAAGAAATTTGTGGTGTTTCATTAGATTGGCTTGTAACGGGCAATGGTGAGATGTTTTCAGATATGGCAAAGGCGAAAGCAGCTGGTTTTAAACCACAAGCGATTCCTGTTGGGCTGATGAAAAAGCTTGGACATTTGGTTTATACGACCTATCATGATGCAAAAATAGATCTTTCCCCTGAAGATGTTGCGGAATTAGCAGCAGAGCTTTATGGAAAATTGCAAGAGCTCATTCAAAACCTCAATGATATGGAAGAAGTCGAAGCCACTTTACCACTTTTAAAATTACATTTAAAGCGTAAAATCGAAACTGAAAAGCACATCTAGAAACTTCATAAGATGCAAATGAACAGCCTTTTTAAAAAATAAAACTTTTTTTTGGTCTCTTATTCAACATAAAAAAATGATAAATTATCATTATAAATTAATGTGTTGCTCTAATTAAGGTAAAACTGCTTATAAAAAGAATTACAGTTAGTAATACAAAAAAATTTATACAACAGTAAAAATACAATGACGATGTTTTGTTTCTATAAAAGGGTCACAGACATATAAGAGAGAAGAAGGAAAGACTATTTATAGGCGCGCTTTTGTCTTTTATGAAGATGATGAGATGAGCGCATTGAAACTTTTTACAGAGCGTGCATCATTATATACAGAGCGTGCATCATTATATTAAGAGAGATTTCTCTCAAAGATATGTATCATATATTGAAACAGCCTACCTTGTAGAAAAGAGTGAGGTCATTATGATAATTGTCATCCATTACATTATGCTATAAGTTAAAAAAATCATAAATTTGTGCTTATAAGAATAGCTAATTTATTGAGAAGTATTTTTACAAATTTATAAAAAATTATTTTTTGTACTCTTGCCATTCTTCTGAGGCGCTTTATCTAAAAAATAGAATTGCTCTTTAGTGAAACTATTTTTGTTAAGAGATAAATCGCAGTGTTTTTGAATGGAGTTTACGGTATATTTTCAAAGTCTTGTGTTTTTATTTATTTTTTAGCTTGAATCCCTCTAGCTAAAAGGGTTGGGGACTTTTCTAGATTCGATGTTGTCGCAAAGATTTTAGGGCGATGCCGTAATAAATAGCGGTATCGAGGGGAGGGTTTTGTCTTGATTTGTTGGTTTTTGAAGTGCGCAAACTGAGGGGTTTGCCATGTGCGTTTTCACGCGTTGTGATGATGTTGAACTCTGTTGGAGGAGATACTTATGAAAAAAAAATATTCCACACCAAATTTAATTAAAGCTGTCTCTCTCAGCGCGGCAATGGCCACACTCTTATCGAGTGTCTCTCCTGTTATTGCTTCGAATCTCGCGATAACGGGTGACAAAACTATGAGCACGAGTGGTTCTGGTGTGTCTTATGACCATGGTAGCCATGGCAGTATTGTTTTTGCGGGTGATGATAATTACTGTGGTGTGGATAATGTCATTGGTCGTGGTGGCAAGCAACAGGAGTCAATTGCTAGTACTAATCAAATAACCGCAGAGCAGCAATATGATAGATTTACCAAAAATACAAATTTTTCTGGTCGTTATCCTTATGGCGTGACCACTGACAAAGTCACTTGGAATGGTGATAGTAACACGAGCAACATCAGCAGTGGTTATATGGGGAAGCTTACAGGTGGTAGCACGAGTGCTATGCCTGAGGCTTATGGTGTTTATTCTTTTGCGACCGGTTGTGGATCTGCTGCAACAGGGAATTATTCAACAGCATTTGGTGCGGGTGCAACTGCAAAGAGTGGAGGAGCACAAGCTTTTGGTGTTTCTGCTCTTGCGAATGGAGCGGCAAGTGTTGCCATAGGGATTGGATCGGAAACGGTAAAAAGATCGTCTATCGCTATAGGTGGGCTTTCAAAGGCAGATGGCATTGATAGTATTGCGTTCGGTAGTAAAGCGGCTACAGATGGTCAAGATGCGATTGCGATAGGTTATGCCGCTAAAGCCGGCGCGCAAAATGCAGTTTCAGTTGGTTCAAGTACAAAAGCGACTGGTAAAAGTAGTTTGGCTCTAGGCTATAAGGCAAGTGCATCAGGAGAATTAGCAGTTGCTATTGGTGGACTTGCAACCGGTATCCGCGGTATTGCTATGGGGAGTAACGCAGAAGCGAAGGATCAAGATACGATTGCGATAGGTTATGCTGCTCAAGCTCAAACAAAGTATTCGATTGCAATTGGTCCAAATGCACAGGTGATTGCTGGAGACGGAGTTGCGTTGGGTGGAGCTTCCGTTGCCAGTGTTGTTAATAATGTTGCTGGTTATGATCCTGTAAGTGACAAAAATTCACAACAAAACAATGGTGCATGGAAAAGTACAAAAAGTGCAATCAGTGTTGGAAAAGCCGACGGTAGTATAACACGCCAGATTACTGGGCTGGCGGCTGGTACTGCAGATACTGATGCCGTCAATGTGGCGCAGTTGAAAGCTATGAGAGCTGTCGTAGAAGGAGCAGGAGGCTGGAAGTTATCTGTTAACGGTGAAGCTGCTGTGGATATTCTGCCTGGTGAAACAGTCAATTTTGCTGGAGCCGAACTTGAGAATTATGAAAACAAGAACATTAAAATTGTAAGAAAAGATGATAAAACAGTAGAATTTGATTTGAATGACTTCATTACAGTTGGACGTGTACAAGCAGGAAAAACTCAATTAAGCGACCTTGGTTTCGTGATTACTGGTGGTCCGCGTATGACTGGTAGCGGTATTTTTGCTGGTGATAAACAAGTTTATGGAGTGGCAGCGGGGATTGCAGAGACTGATGCGGTTAATGTTGCACAATTGAATGAAGTAAAAAATCAAATAGCAGGAAATGGTCTTGTTAAATGGGATGAAGAACAGAAACTTATCACCATTGGTAAGGAAAAAGATGGTACGAAAATTGATGTTGCAGGTAGTGGGGGAGACCGGAGTATTTCTGGTGTAAAGGCCGCAGAGAGAGACAATGAAGCCGTTAATAAAAAACAACTCGATGGTGAAATTGCAGCTATTACTGACACTATTAACAATATTAAGGATGGTGGTGCGTTTGCAGTTCTCTACGATAAGAATGGTGATAGCAGTGTTAATTATAACAGTGTGACTTTGGGTGGCGGTAAGACTGGGGGGCATGTCGCTCTGCACAATGTCAAAGATGGTGAAATTACTGAAGAGTCGCATGATGCAATTAATGGTGGGCAGCTTTGGAAGACGAATGAGCGTGTTACAGGTGTTGAAAAGGATATTGTCCATATTAACGATAAGGTTACTAATATATCAGCTACGGTTACTGATCTTGGCAAGGAGGTTTTCAATATTCAGGAAGCGAATGCTTTTGCTGTTCTCTACGATAAAAATGCAGATGAAACCGTTAATTATAACAGTGTGACTTTAGGTGGCGGTAAGA
>NZ_JBHILP010000001.1:10762-25814 GCF_042193375.1 Bartonella sp. TT67HLJMS | reverse complement strand
GGTAATGGCTTTGACGGTATAAGTACAAATATATCGAAGTATTTTGGTGGTGATACAGATATAGCTAACGGTAAAGCACCAACCTATACGATTCAGGGCAACACACATAATGATGTTGGTTCTGCTTTTGAGGGTGTCAATAATTCTATCACGGAGATTTCTAATCAAATTTCCAATGCGACAAAAAATAGCCTTGTCAAGCAAGAGGGAGAGAATGGTCTTATTACCGTTGGTAAAGCAACTGGAGGTATGAAAATTGATATTGCAGGCAGTGAGGGAGCTCGGACTATCGCAGGCTTAAAAGCTGCAGAAAACGATGATGAAGCCGTTAATAAAAAGCAACTTGATAGCCATATTGCAACTATTACTGACACTATTAACAATATTAAAGAGGGAAGTGCTTTTGCTGTTCTCTACGATAAAAATGCAGATGAAACCGTTAATTATAACAGTGTGACTTTAGGTGGCGGTAAGAGTACAGGACCAGTTGCTCTTTTGAATGTCAAAGATGGCAAAATTGCTGAAGGTTCGCATGATGCTATCAATGGTAGCCAGATTAATGCAATATCTGGAGATATTGCAAAGTTTTTTGGCGGGGGTACTGTATTTCAAGATGGTTCTTTTTTAGGACCAAGATATAATTTATCTACTGTTTCTGCAGATGGCACTGTAGAAAAGAAGGTACATACTAATGTTGACTCAGCATTGACAGGGCTTGATGCGAATGTCAAAAATGTAAATAGTCGTTTGACGCATGTTGCTAATGAGTTTACTCAGAAAATTGATGGTATTTCTAAAGATTCTTTGTTGTGGAGTGAAAATGAGGGGGCATTTGTTGCTCTTCACGGAGAAGGACAGAAGACAAACAGCAAGCTGACGTATCTTTTAGATGGCGATATTTCTGCTAACTCAACGGATGCAATAAATGGTTCGCAGCTCTATAAAACTAACCAAAAGATTAGTGAGTTGGGTAATGGCTTTGACGGTATAAGTACAAATATATCGAAGTATTTTGGTGGTGATACAGATATAGCTAACGGTAAAGCGCCAACCTATACGATACAGGGCAATACACATAATGATGTTAGTTCTGCTTTTGAGGGTGTCAATAATTCTATCACGGAGATTTCTAATCAGATTTCCAATGCGACAAAAAATAGCCTTGTCAAGCAAGAGGAAAATGAAGGGGATATCACCATTGGTAAGGAAAAAGGTGGTACGAAAATCAGCATTGTAAATAAAGGTGGCATGGATCGTACACTTTCTGGCGTGAAAGATGGAGAACTTTCTCAAATATCAACGGAAGCGGTAAATGGTTCACAGTTGTTTGCTACGAATGAGAAGGTTACAACTGTTACTGATAATCTATCAAAAGTTGCTGAAAATACCTCGAAATATTTTGGTGGCAGTACAGATGTACTCGAAGGTATAGAGCCATCTTTCCTTATTCAGGATAAAGAATATCATAATATTTTTGATGCTTTTAATGGTGTCAATACTTCTATCACAAATATTGATAATAAGATTTCCGATGTTGTAAAAAATAGTTTTGTTAAGCAAGACGGAGTTTCTGCTCCTATCACTATTGGTAAGGATACAGCGGGTACTGTGATCAATATTGCAGGTGTTGGTGGTTCAGGACGTAAAATTTCTGGCGTGCGGGAGGCAGAGAATGGTGATGAAGCTGTTAACAAAGACCAACTTGATAAAAGCATAGATAAGATTTCTAAAGATATTGAGACAGTAACTGCTGCTGCGGTTCTCTACGATAAGAATGACGATGGTAATGTTAATTATGGTAGTGTGACTTTAGGTGGCAATAAAAACGACGGGCCAGTTGCTCTTCATAACGTGAAAGATGGTAGCATTTCTGAAAATTCCCACGATGCAGTCAATGGTAGTCAGATTAATAAAATATCAGCAGATATTGCAAAGTTTTTTGGTGGTGGTGCAAAGTTTATTAACGGTGCTTTTGAAGGGCTGAAATATACTTTATCGGCTATTGTAGGTGGTGAGGTAGGGAAGGTTAATTTTTATGATGTTGGATCAGCTTTAACAGGTCTCGATAAAAATGTTCAAGATGTGAATCAACGCTTAACGAATGTATCCAATGAGTTTAATCAGAAAATTGAAGATTTCTCTAAAGATGCTTTACTGTGGGATGATGAAGAAGAAGCATTTGTTGCACGTCATGAAAAAGATGGGCAGAAAACAAAGAGCAAATTGAAGTATCTTTTAGATGGTGAGATTGCGGATGGTTCAACGGATGCCATTACGGGTAACCAGCTTTATTTCATGAGCAACAAGCTTGCTAGTTATTTCGGTGGCGGTGCCAAATATGAGAATGGCAAATGGACAGATCCTACTTTTAAGATTGTTCAAGTCAATGCTGATGGTACGACTGTTGAGAAAGAGCACCATAATGTCGCTGATGCTTTTGGTGACGTCAATGAAAATATGTCAAATATTAATGACCGTATTGATGAGGTCATCGACAAGGTTGATTCAGATGCTTTAAAGTGGAACAGTGATAAAAAAGCCTATGATGCTGGTCGCGATGGTAAGCCGAGTAAGATTATCAATGTAGCTGATGGTACAATTAAAAAAGATTCGAAAGATGCGGTTAATGGTGGACAACTTTGGGAAACCAATGAACGTGTCATAGGCGTTGAAAAAGATGTTGAGCACCTTACCAATAGAGTTGATAACATTTACAATACGATTGATGATATTAGTGATGTAGTTATCGATATTGGTGACAAAGTTGATAATATTGATAATAAAGTTAACGATATTGCTGAGGATGCGGTTCGTTATGATAGAGATAAAAACGGCAAAAAAACCAATAAAATCACATTAGCGGGTGGTGATCCTAGTGAACCTGTTATGATTGATAATGTAGCTGATGGTAAAATTGAAAAAGGGTCGAAAGAAGCTGTAAATGGTGGTCAACTCCATGACTATACTCAAGAACAGATGAAGATTATTCTTGATCAATCCAAGCAGTATACAGATCAACGGGTTAATAATATTGTGATTGATGCGATTGATGATGCTGTTGATCGGGCTAAACAATATACAGATATGAAGTTTGATGTTTTAAACTATAGTATTGAGAGTGTGAAAAAAGAGGCAAGACAAGCAGCTGCGATTGGTTTAGCAGTGTCTAACTTACGCTACAATGATACACCTGGAAAATTAAGCGTTGGATTTGGTACTGGTTTATGGCGTAGCCAATCTGCATTTGCCTTTGGTGCAGGTTACACCTCAGAAAATGGAAAATACCGTTCTAACATATCCGCAACAACTTCTGGAGGTCACTGGGGTGTAGGTGCGGGATTCAATATGACATTGAATTGATAATAAACAAAATACATAAAAACTCCTTTTCACCCCTGCCTCATGAGGCAGGGGTGAATTGTTTTTACGGATGTAAAAAATATATATAAATTGATAAGCGCTATAATGATCAATACAGGCTTAAAAAACAGAAAAACCGTACACTTTCAACAAAGTGAACTTCTTATTTCAAAATAAGATAATGAGTTTTTTCATAAATTATAAGTTCATTATTTTCTGCTTTAATTTTTAAATCTAAAAAATTTGTAGCATTCTACAGATAGAAAACCCCTTTCACTCTCTAGAAATCTATTAAAAAACCTTCTAGTAAGACGGAGTATATATTTAAATGTATTTCAATTTTACTGGAGGAAGTTATAGAAACAATATACTAAACTAACTCTACCCCTTGCAAAAAACAATCAACACGTTTAAAGGTTAAAAAACCAATCACAAAAAATTTACCTTCTTAGGAAATTTAAAAGAGCAAAACACGTTAACCATAAAACCTAAAAACACAATCTCTCTATCTTTTCAATCAGGTACTAAACTCTTGAACATGTTTAGAAAAGCCAATTTTAAAGAACTTTATAGCGTTTAAATGTGTCTTTTTTGTGTTTATAGTTATTTTTTCATTGGGGAGCTCATTATGAAAAAATTATATACAAAATTAGCAGGGAGCGATTTAAAATTTTCTCGTTTTCCTTTTATTAAAGTTCTATCCTTGACTTCAATAGCGGCACTTTCATCCACCATTTCTCCTGCTCTTTCGAATAATCTTGATTCAAGAGAAACAATTTCTGCGAACATAAGGAACACTGCTGGGATATATCCACAAAGTGTTATCTCTGTTTATGATGAATCTAGAAGTAATTTGGGTTCTTTCAATGAATCAAAAAATAATTATATAAGAATGTTGAATGTAGCACTGACATCACAAGTTAATGCTTTAAGTGGATACAAAAATTTTTTAATGAGAACCCTTACTGGTGTAAGTGATGATAATTCTATTACGAATATTTTAAAAATCGATACCAATAAGTTATCAAAAAATACATTATCTTCCACTCAAAGTGGACAGGATGCAGTGACTATTGATGTATCTGATTTTTCGCGAAAAGATCCCATCGCAAGCATAACACGTGGTGGAGAAGTACAGGGTGATGCATCGGGAAGTAATGTCATTTTTGGTGAAGAAGTTGAGGCAAAAACCACGAACAGTGTTGTTATTGGTTATAAAGCGAAGGCGGTCTTCGCTGGAGAAGATAAAAAGCTAGCGGCATCTGTTATTATAGGTGCTAAATCGGAGATCCGTGGAGGAGGGAACGTTTCCATTGGGGCAGAAACAAAGATATTAAAGAGTGACTCGGTTGCCATTGGTCGTTATGCAACAGTAGAGGAGGGGGGAAGTATAGCTCTAGGCTTTAAGGCGAATACGAAAGGTGAATTTGGTGTTGCTGTAGGGAATATGGCGCACGCTTTGGGTAAAAGCAGTGTTGCAATAGGTGGTGAATATAATGAGAAGAACGGGGACGATGATTATACAACTGCGAAGGATGATTATTCAACAGCTGTAGGAGCCGTTTCTAAAGCCCTAGGGTTTGGTTCGACAGCTCTTGGTCATCGTGCATATGCATTTGATCAAAACGCTATTTCTATCGGCTTTTATTCAAAAGCAAATGGGACTGGAAGTATTGCTTTAGGTGCCAATTCTAACGTGACGGTTGATGGTGGTGTTGCTTTGGGAAGCGATTCTGTAGCCAATAGGGCTGCTGGTAAGTTTGGCTATGCTCCTTCGTTGAAGGATGAGGTTTCAAAAAATGACACAGCTCAGTGGAAAAGTACGAAAGGTGCAGTGAGTGTTGGTTATGATGATGCTGATAATGGACAAACACGACAAATTACAGGCGTAGCAGCTGGTAGTGAAGCTACCGATGCCGTGAATGTTGCACAGTTGATGGACATGAAAAGCTTCGTAAAAGAAAACGGTTGGAAACTCTCTGTTGGAGATAAAAATGCTACAACTGTTCTTATGGATAGCGGAGTAGATTTTTCTGCTGGAAGTAGCAACCTAAATATTACAAAGGGCGAAAAAGACAATAAGCTAAAATTTGATCTGGCTCAAGATGTTACATTAACGAGCTTAAAGGCAGGAACAAATACCTTCGATGCCACCGGCTTAGTCATTACTGATGGTCCGAAAATAACGATTTCTGGTATTGACGCTGGAAATAGAAGGATAACGCGTATTGCACCTGCTGATCTTAGTGCAGATTCACAAGACGCGGTAAATGGTAGTCAGTTGAATGTTTTAGCTACCCATATAGCTCGATATTTAGGTGGTGGTGTTAAATTTACAAATGGCCAATGGGATGATCCAAAGTTCAAAATTAAAACTTTCAATCCTGAGACGAATGAGATTGAAGAAGAAAGTTTTCCGGATGTAGCAAAAGCCCTTGAGGGTGTGGGTAAGTCTTATGTAAATCTTCACAATGAGATTAAAAAAGCTGCCGATGATAGTGTCTTTAAATGGCATGCCGAAACGGAGAGCATTACAATTGCTGCCAGTGAGGGAAAAGGTGGGCAAGGAAGTATTGCTATAGGTAAGCTTTCAAGTGCAGCTGCAGAAAATAGTATTGCACTAGGTGGTTTTTCAGCGGCAAATGCAGAAAATAGTATTGCGTTAGGTGGACTTTCAAATGCAAATGCAGAAAATAGTATTGCGTTAGGTGGACTTTCAATTGCAGCTGCAGAAAATAGTATGGCATTAGGCTCAAATGCACAAGTACTAGCTAATGTTACTGGTGGTGTTGCTGTGGGTTATCAATCTGTTTCTCGTAACTCAGTGTCCACAGTTGGCTATGATCCTTCCATAGGGGGCCAGTCAACAGATGATGGTGTGATATGGAAGAGCACTCAAGGAGCTTTTAGTATTGGTGATACTCCGAATAAGATAACACGACAGCTTACAGGTGTGGCAGCGGGTTATGCAGACACTGATGCCGTCAACATTGCGCAGCTGAAAGCACTAAGAGAGTACGCAGGCAAAGGTTGGAAACTTTCTGTTGATGATAAAAATACCCAAGCCGTTAGCATAGATGATACAGTAGATTTTTCAACTGGAAGTAAAAATTTTAAAATTACAAAAGGCGATAAAGATAATAAGATAAAATTTGATCTGGCTCAAGATGTTGCATTAACGAGCTTAAAGGCAGGCACAAATACCCTAGACGCAACAGGCTTAGTGATTACAGGTGGTCCGAAAATAACAACGGGTGGTATTGACGCTGGCAGTAAGAAGATAACAGGCATTCAAGATGGTGCACTCACAGCAGAATCAACCGAAGCGGTCAATGGTTCCCAACTTTTGGCAACAAATACTGAAATTAAAGAAGTAAGAGACAGTATCCTTGTTAAGCAAGTAGCAAAGAAGAGGAGAACGCGCAATCTCCCTAATGAAGGAGAAGGTCTTATCACTGTTGGTATGGAAACTGGTGGTAGCGAAATCAGTATTCTAAATAAGGATAATGGAGCTCGGAAACTTTCCGGTCTACTCGGCGGGGCAATCAGTGCAACTTCAACAGACGCAGTAAATGGCTCACAGCTTCATACATTGGGCACAGGTGTTGCATCTTATTTTGGTGGTGGTGCTAGCTATGCGGATGGTAAATGGACCGCTCTTACATTCAAGGTAAAAGCAATCAAGGAAGATGGCAGCCCTGAAGATAAGGAATATCATGATGTAGCATCTGCTTTTTCTGGAGTTGGTAGTTCTATCACGAATGTTCAGAATAAATTGACTGAACAGGTTAATAATGTGATTAACAAAGTAGAAAGCGAAAGCTTTGTTCAGCAAGACAAAACAACGCATCGTCTCACTATTGGAGCTGCAGTAGAAGGCAGTGAAATCAATATTGCCAATAAGGCTGGTGCGGATCGGATTCTTTCTGGCGTAAAGGACGCGACGAAAAACAATGAAGCCGTTAACAAAGGACAGCTTGATAAAGGCTTGAAAGATCTTTCGAACAGTCTTCAGTCTGATGAATCAGCAGTTGTTCATTATGATAAAGATGCAGATGGTAAAACTAATTATAGTAGTGTGACTTTAGGAAAAGCTAAAGATAAGATAGCTGTAGGTCTCCATAATGTTGCTGATGGTAAGATTTCCAAGGATTCACATGATGCAATCACGGGCGGTCAGATTAATACCATAGCTTCGGATTTATCAAAAATTTTAGGTGAAGATGTATCCTTTGATGGAAAAAACTTTAAAGGGCCAACTTATAATTTATCGAATATTGATGAAAAAGGTGAAGTAACAGATAAACCGCATACCGATATTGGTTCTGCCTTTAAAGGACTTGATGATAATATCAAGAATGTTAACGCTCGCATTAAGGAAGTCTCAGAAGGAGTTGCACAAGATTCTTTATCTTGGAGCGATGGTGACAAAGCTTTTGTCGCTCTGCATGGGGAAGGGGATGACAGAAAAGCCAGTAAAATCACATCGCTTGCTGTAGGAGATATTACGAAAGAATCGACGGATGCAGTAAATGGTTCTCAACTTTATTCACTGGGCGATAAGGTTGCAAAATATTTTTCTAATGACGCTGAATATAAAGATGGGGAATTGAATGTTCCTGATTTTAAGCTCAAAACTATCAATGATGATGGCACTGAAGCTGAATCAAGCTATAAGAATGTATCAGATGCATTTTCAGGTGTGGGTAAACTTTTCACAAAGGTTCAAAATGCGATCAGCGATGTAATTAGTAATCTTCTTGTTACGAAAAATGAAGATGTTATCAACATTGGTAAAGGAGTAGAAGGTAGTGAAATCAATATCGCAAACAAGAGTGGTGCAGCACGGACTGTTTCTGGTGTGAAGGCAGCAGAAAAAGATAATGAAGCGGTTAACAAGGGACAGCTTGATAAAGGTTTGAAGGATCTTTCTGATACCCTTCTGTCTGATAGTTCTTCTGTTGTTCTTTACGATAAAACAACCGATGATCAAATTGATTATACAAATGTAACTTTTGGTAAAGGGAAGGGTGCTACACCTGTTGCACTGCATAATGTAGCCGCAGGATTGATTGCGGAAAACTCAACAGATGTTATCAATGGAGGACAGATTCACATCCTTTCAACGGATGTAGCAAAATTCTTGGGTGGAGATGCTGAATTTAAGGATGGTGCTTTTAAAGGGCCAACTTATAATTTATCCAGTATTGATAAAGATGGTGAAGTAACAGATAAACCGCATACCGATGTTGGTTCTGCCTTTAAAGGACTTGATGATAATATCAAGAATGTGAATGCCCGCATTAAGGAAGTCTCAGAAGGAGTTGCACAAGATTCTTTATCTTGGAGCGATGGTGACAAAGCTTTTGTCGCTCTGCATGGGGAAGGGGATGACAGAAAAGCCAGCAAAATCACATCACTTGCGGCTGGTTCTATAGCATCAGGCTCGAGTGATGCGGTTAATGGCGGACAGATTTATGATCTGAATCAGTCGCTAGCAAAGTATTTTGGTGGCGATGCTAAGTATGATGGTGATGGCTGGGTCCTTCCAGGTTTCAAGATAATGGCTTTCCAAGAAGATGGCAGCTTTGAAGAGGAGGATTATGATAGCATTGCAGCTGCATTTGCCGGTATCAATAAGGTCTTCAAGAATCTTCATAATGAGATTTCAGAAAACATTGAGCAAAATGCGTTGTTGTGGAGTGATGATGCGGGTGCGTTTGTAGCACAGCATGAGAAGGAAGGTAAAAAGGACAACAGTAAGATCACGTTCCTTTCGGAAGGAAAGATATCAGAAGATTCGACGGATGCGATTAATGGAGGTCAGATTTATACTCTACAACAGAGCTTTGCCTCATATTTTGGTGGAGGAGCTGGTTATGATAAGGAAGGAAACTGGCAAGGACCGAAATTCTACGTTCAGGTCTTTAATAAGGATGGTACGAAAGGTGATAAAGAGGAGCGTAATAATGTCTCTGAAGCATTTGATGTTGTTAACGACAGCATGAGCACTATCAACGATCGTATAAAAGAAGTTGAAAAGGATGCCTCTTCGAATGGTCTGAATTGGAATGAAGAAAAAGGAAGCTATGATGCCTCTCACGTTGATGATCAGGGCGTTAAGAGTCCTAGTAAGATTATCAATGTAGAGAATGGTAAGGTAGACAAAGATTCCAAAGAAGCAGTTAATGGAGGTCAGCTTTGGGAAACCCAGCAGATGATTACAGATCAGGTCAAGGATATTGAAACTAAAGTTACGGAGGGATCTGTACAATATGATAAAGATGAAACAGGTAAAAAGACCAATAAAGTTACATTAGTTGGTGGAGATGACAGTTCTCCAGTGTTAATAGACAATGTAGCTGATGGAAAGATTGAAAAGGATTCGAAAGAAGCTGTTAATGGAGGTCAGTTACATGATTACACAGAACAGCAGATGAAGACGGTTCTTGAAAATGCAAAGAAATATACGGATGAGAAAGTTAGTAGTCTTGTCAATAATGGCGTTAATGAGGCTAATTCGTATACGGATACGAAGTTTGAGACATTAAGTTACGCTGTTGAGGATGTTCGGAAAGAGGCAAGACAAGCAGCAGCTGTTGGTTTAGCGGTAGCTGGTTTACGCTATAGTGATATTCCTGGAAAATTAACACTCGCATTTGGTAGTGGTTTATGGCGTAGTCAATCCGCGTTTGCTGTTGGGGCTGGTTATACTTCAGAGAACGGTGATATTGGTTCCAACTTGTCAATTACCACTTCTGGAGGTCACTGGGGTATAAGTGCAGGGGTTAATGTGATACTCAACTAATAAACGACTGAATCCGTAAAATTGATTTGCCTTTTTCTTATTTAAGAAAAGGGCAAATTTTTTACCTTCTTCCAGAGCCCTCTAAAGCTATTCTAAATGTACAAAATTCCCGTAATTATATAAAATCCGAATATAAAAAGCTTATTACAACTTTTGTTGAGAATAAAAGACCTCAGTAGCAAAGATTCAAAAAATTGATTACTATTTTTTTGATAATTAGGTAATGAGGTTATTGCTCTATCTTGTTATTTTGATTTATTAAAGTTCATAAAGCAATGTGAGTACGAATAGACCCTTTATTAAAAAGAGACAGTTTTAGCTTTTATTTTCGTGTAGTGTTAAACCTATGCTTTATATTGGTATCGTTATAATTTTTCATTGAAATTCTTGTTGTTTAAATGACAAATTATCTTAAGAATAAAATAGTTAAAAATATTATGTTTTTTAATCATTTTCCTTTCTTGTAGCTTCATAGTAAAATTTTAATTTCTCCAAATTGTTTTAACCTAATTACGAGTATAAAAAGCAAATAGTGCAAATTCTTACAATTAAAAATATGTCTTTTTTATGTTTTGTGCATGGTTCTTTGTTGAGGGTTTGTTATGAAAAAATTATTGAATCACATTCAAGGGAAATAGTTCAAGTTTTCAGCGTTTATTTTATCGGTTGTTTGTAGCAACGTTTTCATTGGGAGTTGTGATAGTTGTTTTTTTATCGAATGCTATTCCTGGTTTGGCGAAAAAAATTGATATAATAGAACAGCTGTTTTCAGCCATGGCAAAAGCAGCAAAGAGCTATTCTCAAGGAAAATGCTCCTTTCTGCGCATGCTAACTCTAACAGCATTGGGGCTCTCTCAAAAGGTTTTGATTTATCAAAAGCAAGTTATTTAACAGCACTTAATACAGCACAGCAATGGCACCAATAGTGGATGATTCTATAGATGATAGTGGCTATATCAATTTTCTCGTTAATACGCTTTCTATTAAGAGTAAGGATGATTTTAGTGAGAGATTTTTTACCGATCCGCAATTGGTTATGAACAATAACTCTACAATTACAATGAGTTCTGAAAACAACGAAGATGCAAGGATTATCGATGGATCTGACACCTTGCGACATGATTTCATTACAAGAATGCAACGATTTACAGGTATGCAACGTACTCCAAACACAAGTATTGCTTTAGGTAGTGGAACGCAAGCGGAAAAAGAATGGAGCGTTACTGTAGGCAGTATGGCTCACGCTTTGGGGAAAAGCAGTGTCGCAATAGGTGGTGAATATAATAAGAAGAAGAGCGAATATGGAGATAATAATTATACAACTGCGAAGAGTGATTATTCAATAGCTGTAGGAGCCGTTTTTAAAGCCCTAGGGTATGGTTCGATTGCTCTTGGATGCATATGTATTTGCTCAAGAAGCTATTTTATAGGCTTCTATTCAAAAGCAAATGGGGGGCGCAGGATTCTTTATCATGGAGCACAAAGGATCAAGCTTTTGTTGCAAAACATGGAGAGAAGCAAAAAAACAGCAAGATCACATTCCTTTCGGTAGGAGCTATTACAAAGAGTTCCACGGATTCTGTGACGGGGTGGAAAGCTTTATTCACTAAATCAAACGCTGGCAAAATATTTTGGCGGTGGTGCTAGATATGAGAATGAAGAATGGACAGCACCAAATTTCAAGCTATAGAACCTTTGAAGAGAACAGCTATGATAATATTGCAGCAGCTTTTGCTGGCATAAATAGTGTTTTCGCGAAGCTTCATAATGAAATTTCTGGCAACATCGAGAAAAATGCTTTGTTATGGAGTAATGAAGCAGGCGCATTTGTGGCTCGGCATGGAAAAGACGAAAAAAAAGCTATAACGATATTGCTAATGCATTTAATGCAGGTCGTGGCGTTGATAAGAATAAAAAGGCGAGTAAGATTATCAATGTAGAGGGTGGAAAGGTAGAAGAAAGCTCGAAAGAAGCAGTAAACGGTGATCAGTTACATGATTATACGAAAAAGCAGACAGATACGATTCTCGATAAAGCGAAAGAATATACGGATGAGAAAGTGTCTAATATTGTAAAGGATGGTATTAAAGAGGTTTATTCGTATACGGATATGAAGTTTGTAACGTTAAGTTATGCTGTTGAGGATATCTGAAAAGAAGCAAGACAAGCCGCAGCCGTAGATTTGGCAGTGTCTGATTTAAGCTATGAAGATACTCTTAGAAAAATAAGTTTTTCTTTTGGTAAGGGTTTGTGGCAGAGTCAATTAGCTTTTGCCTTTGGCGCTGGTTATATGTCTGAAAGTGGAAGAGTTCGCTCTAACATATCTGCAACGAGTGCTGGAGATCATTTTGGGATAGGCGCAGGGTTTAGGGTAACACTGAATTGACAATAAACAAATTCTAACCATTAACTTTATTAACATTTTGTTTTTATTGCTCTTAATGAGAGATGGGAGAGTATAGTAGGCGCGCGCATGAGGTACCGTTACGGTGAACATAAGCAGCAATTAACATGAGTTAGAATATTTGAAGCATTAAGATATGATATTAAGACAGACGGCTTCTGTTGATTTAGCAGTATCGAATTTAAGTTATGAAGATACCCTTGGTCTTTAAGCATTTCATTTGGTACGGATGCATTGGTGTAGTGCATCCGTCTTTGCTATCAGAGCCGGTTATATGTCAGAAGATGGAAAAATCTGCTCCAATCTCTCTGCAACGAGTTCTGGTGGTCATTAGGGTGTAGGTGTTAGGCTTAATTTAATACTGAACTGATAAGCAAAAAACTTTTTTAAATATGCTCTTTGCCCTTGCCTCATCAAAGCAGGGGCATTTTAGTAAAAATATTTCATCAATCCTCTAATGAAATAAAAAATCTTATTCACGAAAAATAAACTGATGCCTAAATGGATGATCAATAGGTACAAAAATTATACCTCTTTCAAAGAGGTCAAAGCTAAAAACGATGTACAACCTTTGATAGAAAAAAACGAAATTAACTCTAATATTAAGCGTTTTTTTACCTTCCTTAAATTGACTTTCACGAACCTGCCCCTAACTACCCTCTAAAGGCGCTGTAGAAACAACAGCTTATGTCTTAATTTTATTTATGTCCTAAAATACGCTGTAAAAGCAGGAACACGCAAGGGAAATAAGAAAGCTTTAGAGCTCTAGAGCATACCTTTTTT
This sequence comes from Bartonella sp. TT67HLJMS, assembly GCF_042193375.1. Lineage (NCBI taxonomy): Bacteria > Pseudomonadati > Pseudomonadota > Alphaproteobacteria > Hyphomicrobiales > Bartonellaceae > Bartonella > Bartonella sp. TT67HLJMS. Next base: position 12,459 of record NZ_JBHILP010000001.1, on the reverse strand, counting down.
GTGTTTTTAATCTATTATTATGAAGGGGGTATTATGAAAAAATTATATACTACACAAAATCTGCGTGATTTGAGTTTTTCTCGTTCACATCATCGATCATCACTGTTTAAAGTGGCTTCGTTAGGAACTGCGGTGGCATTGCTTTTATCGAATGCTTCTCCTGTTTTTTCAGCAAATCTCGATTTAACAAAAGCATCTCTTGAAAGTGTGAAGAATGCCGCTATAGTTTATCCGCAAAGTACTATTTCTGCGTATGATGATTATAACAGTGGTATAGATGGTTATAATTCTGTAATAAATGTTTTAACAGTCGACGGAAGATTTGCATGGGAAGATGCGCAAAACATCTTCACAGTGAATAGCACGCTCGTTCCTGATTCAAAAAGGGATAAGAAGGCTAAAAAAGCTGTTGTTTTAGATCCAGAGAAATATAGGGCAAAAGAGAAAAGTTTTGCCATAAACTCTATGGCTCGCACTTCAGGGCTAGACGGTATTGCGATAGGTTCCGTATATGATAATCAAGATAGCATTGGGGAATATACATTCGCGAATGATTACTCCTCAAAAGTGAGGGCTGATGGTAATGGAGCTATTGTTATAGATAAGAATGCTGAAACGCGTGCGGCTGAAACACGGGCGTATGGCAATGTTGTTCTTGGGGACGGTTCTGCGACTACATCGCTTGCTGGCGCTGACGGTTACAGTCCTATCGAGCTAAGCGAAAAAAATAAAAACAGTGAGATATGGAAAGGTACTGCAAATGCAGCGACTATTGGTGATTATAAAAATAAGGTAACACGCCAGCTTGAAGGAGTGGCTGCTGGTAGTTATTCTACTGATGCTGTTAATGTTGCACAGCTAAAAGCGTTAAAAACTTATGTAGACCAAGGTTGGCAGCTGTCTATTGGAGGTAAAAATGCCACAACGATTGGTATAAAGAGCACGGTAGATTTGTCGGCTGCAAGTGACAACCTTAAGATCACAAAAGGTGCGGAAGACAATAATGTAAAATTTGATCTAGCAGATAATATTACAGTGGAGCGAATTACCGCTGGAAGAAGCTCTATGAGTAGTGATGGCTTTCTGTTTGCTGGTGGGGCTAGAATAACTGTGGATGGTATTGATGCTGGCAATAAACAGATTACAGGAGTGGCAGCTGGGAAAAAACTTGATGATGCAGTGAATTTTGCGCAGCTACAAGAGATAAAAAATGAAATAGCAGCAAATAGCTTTGCAGTTCTCTATGATAAACATGCAGATGGCATCGTTAATTATAATAGTGTAACTTTGGGTGGTGATAAGACTACGGCACCAGTTGCTCTCCATAATGTACAAGCTGGTACAATTGCAGAAGGGTCGAACGATGCAATCAATGGTAGCCAGATTGAAAAAATATCCCGAGATGTAGCAGGTATTTTTGGTGGTGATGCGGAATTTCGCGAAGGTATCTTGTTTGGTCCGCACTATCATTTATCGCACATTTCTGAAGATGGTGTAGCAGTAACTAAAGACCATTATGATGTTGGTTCTGCTTTGACAGGACTTGATGACAATATCAATAATGTGAATAGCCGCTTAACACATGTAGCCAATGACTTTACTCAGAAAATTGATGGGGTCTCTAAAGATTCCCTCTTGTGGAGCGAAGATGAACAAGCATTTGTTGCTCTTCATGAAGCAAATGGAGAGAAGATAGA
>NZ_JBHILP010000001.1:0-10662 GCF_042193375.1 Bartonella sp. TT67HLJMS | reverse complement strand
CCTTAATGTCAAAGCTGGCAAAATTGCTAAAAATTCGCATGATGCGATCAATGGGGGACAAGTTAATCAAATCTCTCAAGATATAGCAAACTATTTTGGTGGTGATACCGAATTTGTCGATGGTGCTTTTGTAGGACCACAGTATAATTTATCTACAGTTTCTGCGGATGGTTCTGGAGAACAGAAAATCTTTTATAATGTTGGTTCTGCTTTGACAGGTCTTGATGCAAATGTAAAGAATGTGAATAGTCGTTTAACATATGTAGTCAATGACTTTACTCAGAAAATTGATGGTGTTTCTAAAGATTCCCTCTTGTGGAGCGAAGATGAACAAGCATTTGTTGCTCTTCATGAAGCAAATGGAGAGAAGATAGACAGCAAACTCACATTTTTGAAGGATGGAGACATTTCTGCTAATTCAACGGATGCTGTAAATGGTTCGCAGCTCTTTACGACTAATCAGAATGTTGACACTGTTACAAATAATCTGACAACAGTTTCTCAAAATATATCGAAGTATTTTGGTGGTGGTGCAGATGTGTCTAACGGTAAGGCTCCCACCTACACTATTCAGGGCAAATCACATAATGATTTTGAATCTGCTTTTAGTACTGTTGATAATTCTATCACGAATATCCAAAATCAGATTACGAATGCGACGAAAAATAGCCTTGTCAAGCAGGAGGAAAATGAAGGTACTATCACCATTGGTAAGGCAACAGGTGGTACTGAAATCAATGTTGCGAACAAATCAGGTGGTGCTCGTACAATTTCCGGTGTGAAGGCAGCAGTTAATAATGATGAAGCTGTTAATAAAGAACAACTGGATGGCCGTATAGCAGATATTAGTAACAGTATTAATAATATTAAAGAGGGAAGTGCTTTTGCAGTTCTCTACGATAAAAATACAGATGGTACTGTCAATTATAACAGTGTGTCTTTGGGCGGCAATAAGAGTCAAGGACCAGTTGCACTCCTTAATGTCAAAGCTGGCAAAATTGCTAAAAATTCGCATGATGCGATCAATGGGGGACAAGTTAATCAAATCTCTCGAGATATAGCAAACTATTTTGGTGGTGATGCCGAATTTTTCGATGGTGATTTTTGGGGACCGGAGTATAATTTATCTACAGTTTCTGCGGATGGTTCTGGAGAACAGAAAATCTTTTATAATGTTGGTGACGCTTTGAGTGGTCTTGATGCAAATGTAAAGAATGTGAATGATCATTTAACAAATGTGACAAATGATTTTACACAAAAAATCAATAATATTACACAAGAAGTTAAAGGCGACGCCTTGTTGTGGAGTAATGATGAGCAGGCGTTTGTAGCACAGCATGGAGAGGGAAGAACCAATAGCAAAATTAAGTTTCTTGCTAATGGAGATATTTCTGCTAACTCAACGGATGCTGTAAATGGTTCACAACTTTATTTGATGAGTAATCAGCTTGCTGCGTATTTTGGTGGTGGCGCTGGCTATAATAATGGACAATGGACCGCTCCTACTTTCAAGATAGCACAATTCAATAATGACGGTAGTTCTGGTGAGAAGGAGACCTATCATGACGTTGCCAATGCTTTTGATGGCGTAAGTGAGAGTATGTCCAAGATAAACAACCGCATTCAAAATGTTGAAAACAATGTTTCGTCCAATGGTTTAAATTGGAATGAGCAGAAAAAAGCCTATGACGCTAGCCATGATGGTCAACCAAGTAAGATTATCAATGTAGAAAATGGTAAAATTACAGAAGGTTCAAAAGATGCAGTCAATGGCGGACAGCTTTGGGAGACCAACGAACGTGTTAAGGGTGTTGAAAAAGATGTTAAGCATCTTACCAACAGAGTCGACAATATTTCCACGACAGTTACGGATATGGGTGAAACGGTTTTCAATATTGAAAACAGAGTTGATAATATTGAAAACACGGTTAATAATCTTTCTGATGGCGCAGTTAACTATGATAAAGATGCTGACGGTAAAAAGACCAATAAGATCACTCTAAAAGGTGGGAATGAGAGCGAACCTGTTATGATTGATAATGTTGCGGATGGTCGTATTGAACAAGGTTCGAAAGAAGCTGTAAATGGTGGTCAACTACATGACTATACCCAAGAACAGATGAAAATTGTTCTCGATGAATCGAAGCACTACACAGATCAACGGATAAATAATATCAGGATTGATGCGATTGATGATGCTGTTGATCGGGCTAACCAATATACAGATATGAAGTTTAATATTTTAAGTTATGACATTAAGAGTGTACGCAAAGAGGCAAGGCAAGCAGCAGCCGTTGGTCTAGCAGTGTCCAACCTACGTTACTTCGACGAACCAGGATCTTTGAGTGTCTCATTTGGTAGCGGCGCATGGCGTGGACAATCCGCATTTGCTCTTGGTGCTGGTTATACATCTGAAAACGGAAAAATCCGCTCTAATCTCTCTGCTACGAGTGCTGGTGGTCACTGGGGAATAGGTGGAGCAATTACTCTGAAAATAAAATAATACGAACAACGAAAACTTAACAAAATATTCACCCTTATTGATTGAAATAAGGGTGATTTTTTTTACAGATGCACAGTATTTACCCAGAGATAAGCATAATATTTGATGACGCTATAAACTTTGAGATTTTATAGAAGATTTTTCTATATTTTTGTTGAAAAAAAATCACAGTAGAATCCATATTGCTAAAAAGTTATATTTTTATGTTGCTATTTTCTTGAACAGTCTATAGTGATACAGAAATGTATATTAGTAAGACTCATTTTGATAAAATAACTTTCAAAGGGGGAATAAGTAGTGCGTAAAGATAAAAGGTACATCACAAGACCGCGCATATATCATTACATGATACTTAAAAAAGAGAAAACCTAACTAAAAGGTTGATTATTCGAGGCGAGCTAAATTTCGAACATATTACAATCCCTTTTTACTTTACTTGTTATTAACAAAAAAATGCTTTTTAATAAAACTAAAGTCTATAATTAGGAAAACACGAACAAAAACCTTTTTTAAAGAATTTTATAGTAACGACGACCAAGTAAAAAGTAAGACTAAATATGCAAGACCTCTTTTTTAGTTAGGAAAAAACAGCGCATTAAACCCCTTAGACTCTAAATGTGTCATTTTTATGACCACAAAACATAATCAAAATATAAACATTTAGGTCTCAACACAGAAAGCACAAACAAAACAAGAGTAAAGACTCAAAATGTTCACACTCTAAGCAATGATCCTCTATTATGAATTCCAAGAAGATCAATAATGCTAAAATGTGTCTTTTTTATGTTTTGGAGGTGTTTTTAAGTTTTTTCATTGGAGAGTTTGTTATGAAAAAATTATATGCCCCACAAGCAGCGAGTGAATTAAAACGTTCTCGTTTTTCTTTTGTTAAAGTTCTTTCGTTGGCTGCAGCGGCTACATTTTTATCGAATGTTGCACCTGTTTTTTCAGCAAATTCTGATTTTAGAAACACATTTCTCGAAGGTGTAAACAGTGCTGGTGTCTCTTATCCGCAAAGTATTATCTCTGTTGCTGGTTTGAATGCTTCTTCTGTTTCAAAAGACAATTATTTAACAGCACTTAATAAAGCCGGATTAGAAAAGATTAATGCTGCTGATGACTATGCAAATTTTTTAACCAGAACTCTTTTGGGGACGAGTGATGAGAGCTCTAAAATAAATGTTTTGACAACAGATAGTAGTGGCGCATGGGAAGGTGTGCAAGATATATTAAGAGTTAAGAATGTTGCACAGCTGAAGGCACCAAGAGCATTTGTAAAAGAAGATTTTAATGAGGAAAAAGAAAACGCTGACATTTCTGCACTAGCATTTGATTCTGCAATAACAAGACAACTTGTTCCTGTTAGTGATCTGCTGCGAGGCACGAGAGCTAATACAGGTGTTATGCTGGGCAATGGTGCAGAGGCAACTGATACCTCAAGTATTGCAATAGGCAAAGATGACCCAGACTGTAAAAATGTAGAAGGTACCTATGGTTGTTTTGGAGCGAAAGCGTTAGCTGAAAGAGCAATAGCTATCGGTTTATCAGCTGAAGCTAAGAATTTTCAGGGGATTGCTATTGGTGTTAATGCAAAAGTATCCGCTAACAGTAGTATTGCTATAGGTCCCTATACAAAGGCGACTGAAGGAGATATCATTGTTATGGGGAACCATGCACAGGCTACAAGAGACAATAGTATAGTCATAGGTCATAAAGCAAATTCAACGGGGAGTAGAGGTGTTGCTTTGGGCTTTAACGCTGAGACATCAGCCGTGGATACTGTTGCTATAGGTTTCATGTCTCACGCTAGTGGAAAAAGCAGTGTCGCAATAGGTGGTGAATATAATTCTGAGAGCACACACGGGCCAGATGATTATACAACCGCGAAGAGTGATTATACAACAGCTGTGGGTGCTGTTTCTAAGGCTATGGGGTTTGGTTCAACAGCTATTGGTCATCGTGCTAAGGCAGTTAATCAGCATGCCATTTCTTTTGGATTTTATTCGGAAGCACAGGGAGATGGAGCTATCGCTATCGGGGCCAATTCTTTAGTTTCGGTGAAAGATGGTATTGCTCTAGGAAGAGAGTCTGTATCCGGTAGGGATGCTGGTAGGTTTGGTTATACTCCTTTGCTGCAGGGTCCTACAAAAAACACCGAAGCGCAATGGAAAAGTACGCGGGGTGGAGTGAGTGTTGGTAATAATAGTAAGGGTATAACCAGACAAATTACAGGCGTAGCAGCTGGTTCTGAGGTTACCGATGCCGTGAATGTTAGCCAGTTAAAAGACTTAGAAGAACTTGTAAGAAAAGAAAGTTGGAAGCTATCTATTGGCGGTGATGCAGCTAAAGACGTTGGTGCGGATAGCACAATAAATTTTTCATCAGGAGGGGATAACTTCAAGATTAAGAGGGATAAGAGCGATGCAAATAAGATAATATTTGGTTTGGCTAATGATATATCACTCCATACCTTAACATTAGGAGGGAAAACAAAATTAGATGACAAGGGCTTAGTGATTACAGGTGGTCCGAAAATAACAACGGGTGGTATTGATGCTGGTAGTAAGAAGATAACAGGCATTCAAAATGGCACACTCTCCGAAGAATCAACCGAAGCGGTCAATGGTTCCCAACTTTTGGCAACAAATAATGAAATTAACGAAGTAAGAGACAGTATCCTTGTTAAGCAAGTAGCAGCGGAGAAATCTATGCGCAGTCTCCGTAATGGAGGAGAAGGTGTTATCACTATTGGTGGGGCAACTGGTGGCAATGAAATCAGTATTCTAAATAAGGATAATGGAGCTCGGAAAATTTCCGGTCTACTCGACGGGGCAATCAGTGAAACTTCAACAGACGCAGTAAATGGCTCACAGCTTCATACCCTAGGTAGCGGTGTTGCATCTTATTTTGGTGGTGGTGCTAAATATGAAGGTGGCGCATGGACCGCTCCTAACTTCACGGTCAAGACCTTCGATGCTGATGGTGGATCTAAAGATCAGAATTATAATGATGTAGCGAGTGCTTTTGCAGGAGTTGGTAGTTCTATCACGAATGTTAAAAATGATATTACCAAACAAATTAACAATGAAATTGCCAATGTAAAAGGTGATGCCTTATTGTGGAGCGAAACCGATAAAGCCTTTAATGCTATGCGCGGAGAAGGACAAAACAGTCAACATAGCAAAATTAAAGGTCTTTTAGGAGGTGATTTAACAAGCAACTCAACTGAAGCTGTAAATGGTGGTCAACTGTATGTGCTGGGTACCAATCTAGCTAATTATCTTGGTGGTGGTGCTGATTTTGGAAATGGAAACTCAGTAGGTCCAACTTTTAAGGTTAAAACTTTTCAGGAAGATGGCACAGAAGATAAACAAAGCTACCAGAATGTAGCGGAAGCGTTTGAGGGTGTTAATACTGCTGTCACGAATGTTCAGAATAAATTGACTGAACAGGTTAATAATGTGATTACCAAAGTAGAAAGCGAAAGCTTTGTTCAGCAAGACGAAACAACGCATCGTCTCACTATTGGAGCTGCAGTAGAAGGCAGTGAAATCAATATAGCCAACAAGAAGAAAGGGGATAGAATACTTTCTGGTGTGCAGGCAGCGACCAAGGATAATGAAGCTGTTAACAAAGGACAGCTTGATAAAGGTTTAAAGGATCTTTCGAACAGTCTTCAGTCTGATGAATCAGCGGTTGTTCATTATGATAAAACAGGTGATGAAAATGGCAGCATTAATTACACAAGTGTGACTTTGGGTGGTAAAGATAAGACAGCTGTAGGTCTCCATAATGTTGCTGATGGTCAGATTGCCAAGGGTTCACATGATGCAATCACGGGTGGACAGGTCAACAAAATCGGTGAGGATGTTGCCAAGTTCTTAGGTGGAGATGCTGCATTTAAAGATGGAGCTCTTACCCGGCCAACCTATAAATTATCGCACATTGCCACAGATGGTGCTGTAACAGATGGTTCGTTCCAAGGTGTTGGAGTTGCTTTTGCAGGTCTTGATAAGAATATCAAGACTGTGAACGATCGTATTAAGGAAGTCTCAGAAGGAGTTGCACAAGATTCTTTATCATGGAGCAAATCTGATAACGCCTTTGTAGCCTTGCATGGGGAAAAAGAAGGTGAGAAGACAAACAGCAAGATCACATCGCTGGCAGATGGTTCTATTGTAGCGGGTTCGAGCGATGCGATTACGGGTGGTCAGATTAATACCATAGCTGCGAGTTTAGCAAAAATTTTAGGTGGTAAAGCATCGTTTGGTGCTGATGGCACTTTTACAGTTCCCAGCTATGACTTATCGACAGTTTCTAAAGAGGGTGAGGTAACAGATAAATCGTATGAAGGTGTTGAAACCGCTTTTGCAGGTCTTGATAAGAATATCAAGACTGTGAACGATCGTATTAAGGAAGTCTCAGAAGGAGTTGCACAAGATTCTTTATCATGGAGTAATGAGAGTAACGCCTTTGTAGCCTTGCATGGGGAAAAAGAAGGTGAGAAGACAAACAGCAAGATCACGTCTCTTGCAAATGGTGATATTACTGCTAGCTCAAGTGATGCAATAACTGGTAGACAGCTTTATGATCTACAAAAACAGTTTGCTGGCTATTTTGGTGGTGGTGCTGGTTATAATGAGGAAGGCGCATGGACCGCTCCTACATTCAAGGTTAAAACAATCGATGAAGATGGCACCCCTGGAGAAGAGGATTATTCTGATGTAGCGAGTGCTTTTGCTGGAGTTGGTACTTCTATCACGAATGTTAAAAATGATATTACCAAACAAATTAACAATGAAATTGCCAATGTAAAAGGCGATAGCCTTGTTAAGAAAGAAGCAGATACAAATCTTATCACGATTGGTAAAGAAGTAGAAGGCAGTAAAATCACTATTGCCAATAAGGCTGGTGCGGCACGGACTCTTTCTGGTGTTGCTGCTGGTACTGAAGAAACTGATGCGGTGAATTTTTCGCAATTAAAAGATGTCAAAGACCAAGTAGCAGAAATTAGCTTCGTTAAACAGGATGCAGAAACGAAACACATCAATATTGGAAAAGAAACAGATGGTGATAAGATCAATATTGCCAACAACAAAAATGAAAACCGTACTCTTACAGGTATAAAGAATGGCGTACTCTCGGAAGAATCAACCGAAGCAGTCAATGGTTCCCAACTTTTTGAAACAAATAATGAAATTAACGAAGTAAGAGACAGTATCCTTGTTAAGCAAGTAGCAGAGGAGAAATCTACGCGCATTCTCCGTAATGGAGGAGAAGGTGTTGTCACTATTGGTAGGGAAACTGGTGGTAGCGAAATCAGTATTTTGAACAAAAGTAATAAAGGGCGGAAAATTTCCGGTCTACTCGACGGGGCAATCAATGAAAATTCAGACGAAGCTGTAAGAGGTTCTCAGCTTCATACATTGGGCACTGGGGTTGCTAAGTCCTTAGGTGGAGGTGCTACATTAAAAGATGGAGCGCTTACACAGCCAACCTATAAATTATCGCACATTGCTGAAGATGGTGCTGTAACAGATGGTTCGTTCCAAGGTGTTGAAACCGCTTTTGCAGGTCTTGATAAGAATATCAAGACTGTGAACGATCGTATTAAGGAAGTCTCAGAAGGAGTTGCACAAGATTCTTTATCATGGAGTAATGAGAGTAACGCCTTTGTAGCCTTGCATGGAGAAAAAGGGAAAAAAACAAATAGCAAGATCACGTCTCTTGCAGCTGGCTCTATAGTATCAGGCTCAAGTGATGCAATAACTGGTGGACAGGTTTATGATCTGCAAAAACAGTTTGCTGGCTATTTGGGTGGTGGTGCTGGTTATAATGAGGAAGGCAAATGGCAGGCTCCTACATTCAAGGTTAAAACAATAAAGGAAGATGGCACCTCTGGAGAAGGAGATTATTCTGATGTAGCGAGTGCTTTTGCAGGCGTTGGCAGTTCTTTCACGAATATTAAAAATGAGCTTAACAAAGAGATTAATAAAGTTGTAGGAGACAACCTTGTTAAGCAGGATGAAAAGACAAAGGTTATCAATATTGGTAAAGAAGCGGAAGGTACGAGCATTACTATTGCCAATAAGGCTGGTGCGGATCGGACACTTTCCGGTGTGAAAGAAGCAGCGAATGATAATGAAGCCGTTAACAAAGGACAGCTTGATAAAGGCTTGAAAGATCTTTCGAACAGTCTTCAGTCTGATGAATCAGCCGTTGTTCATTATGATAAAACAGGTGATGAAAATGGTAGCATTAATTACACAAGTGTGACTTTAGGAAAAGGTAAGGGTTCTCCAGCTGTAGGTCTCCATAATGTTGCTGATGGTAAGATTTCCAAGGATTCACATGATGCAATCACGGGTGGACAGGTTAACAAAATCGGTGAGGATGTTGCCAAGTTCTTAGGTGGAGATGCTACATTTAAAGATGGATCTCTTACACAGCCAACCTATAAATTATCGCACATTGCCACAGATGGAGGTGTAACAGAGGGTTCGTTCCAAGGTGTTGGAACTGCTTTTGCAGGTCTTGATACAAATATCAAGAATGTTAACGCTCGCATTAAGGAAGTCTCAGAAGGAGTTGCACATGATTCCTTGTTATGGAGTGATAACGCCCATGCCTTTGTCGCACAGCATGAAAAGAAGAAAGAAGAAGACGGCAAAACTGTAGTGACACAAGAAAACAGTAAGATCACATCATTGGCTGATGGTTCTATTGTGGCAGGCTCGAGTGATGCAGTAACTGGTGGACAGATTTATGATCTTCAAAAACAGTTTGCTGGCTATTTGGGTGGCGGTGCTGGTTATAATGAGAAAGGTGAATGGCAAGCTCCAAACTATAACTTATCGAATATTGATAAAGATGGTAAGGTAACAGATAAATCACATACCAATGTTGGTTCTGCCTTTAAAGGACTTGATGATAATATCAAGAATGTTAACGCTCGCATTAAGGAAGTTTCTCAAGGTGTTGCACAGGATTCTTTGGTATGGAATAAGGATGAAAAAGCCTTTACTGCCAAACATGGAGAAAAAGAGGAAAGAAAAAATAGTAAAATCACCTCTCTTGAAAATGGTGACCTTTCAGAGAAATCAACTGATGCCGTGAATGGTTCACAGCTCCATTCTACGAACACAGCCCTTGCGGAGTATTTCGGTGGCGATACTAAGTATGGGAATGGCAAATGGACGAAACCTGATTTCAAAGTTGCGCAATTTGATGCTGATGGCAAAAAAAATGACGCAAAGACTTATCATAATGTTGCTGATGCTTTTGAGGGAGTTAATAATACTTTCACGACTCTTAATGATGAAATTGTCGATGTAAGAGACAGTATTCTTGTTAAGCAAGTAGCAGAGAAGAAGTTAGCGCGCAGTCTCCGTGATGGAGGAGCCGGTCTTATCACTATTGGTAATGAAACTGGTGGTAGCGAAATCAGTGTTTTGAACAAAGAGAATGGAGGGCGGAAACTTTCCGGTCTACTGGGCGGGGCAATCAGTGAAACTTCAGACGAAGCCGTAAGTGGTTCTCAGCTTCATACCCTAGGGAGCAGTGTTGCATCTTATTTTGGTGGTAGTGCTAGTTATGAGAATGGCGCATGGGTTGCTCCTACATTCACGCTTAAAACCTACAATGCAGATGGTACGGAAGGTGATCCACAGGAGCATCATAATGTAACGGAAGCGTTTGCAGGAATTGATAAGAATTTCACAAATGTGAATAAGAATGTTCAGAACATCGTTAATGATTTTACTGAAAAAGTCACGAACATCACAGAATCTATGCAAGGCGATGCTTTGTTGTGGAATGAAAGTGAACAAGCTTTTGTAGCTAAGCATGGAGAAAAAGACGGTGATAAGACAAACAGCAAGATCACATCGTTGGCTGATGGTTCTATAGCATCAGGTTCGAGTGATGCGGTTAATGGTGGTCAGCTTCATAGCATTACAGATGATTTATCAAAGATTTTAGGTGGCGCTGTATCCTTTGATGGCAAAAACTTTAAAGGACTAAAGTATGACTTATCGGCAGTTTCTACAGACGGTAAGGTAACAGATAAATCGCATACCGATGTTGGTTCTGCCTTTAAAGGACTTGATGATAATATCAAGAATGTTAACGCTCGCATTAAGGAAGTCTCAGAAGGAGTT